>NZ_JASPBG010000013.1:0-58064 GCF_030228125.1 Corynebacterium sp. UMB10119B | reverse complement strand
TGCGGTCAGGGTGTCCGCGGGGCGGACAGTTCTTTGGCGATCCGGTCTCACCGGTTGAGTGTCCGCGGGGCGGACAGGGCAAGTGGTTGGTTCTGCCCAATCCGCGAGGTGGGAGAAGCGCCGTGGACATGGTGTGGCATGCCGGTTGTCCGCGGGGTGGACAGCAAAACGCAGTCCGAGTGTCCGCGGGGCGGACAGGTTTTCTGGGTTGGGGCATCCCCGGGTGAGTGTCCGTGCGGCGGACAGATTAAGTGGTTGGTTTTCTCAAACGGCTGGTGAACGTGTTGCCGTGGACATGGTGTTGCATGCCGGTTGTCCGCGGGGCGGAATCGGCGAACGGTGGATGGCAGCGTTCTTTTAAGTGAACTGTCCCCGACAGGTCAGAGTCCTGGTGGGGCAGAGCAGGAAGCTATTGCTCACACTTGTGACGTGGAGGTGGAGAAGTAGGCGTCGAAAAACTTGGGAACAGGCAGATTTCGAACGTAGGGTAGTGAGCATGTCAAATGCGCAGGTTGCCTCAAAGTCGGCGGTGAAAGCGGCGTTTCCGTTGTATCTTGCGGCGGGGCTCGTCGCGGCGCTCATCGCCGGGGTGATTTCGGAGATGTTCGCGGGCGCCTCGCTCGCGGCGTTGGGCATTCCGGATCCGGGGGCGTTGACGACGTTCGGTCTGCCGGCGCTGCGGGGCGCAGCGTGGGTGCTGGCCGCGCTGGCTGCCGGGTCCTTCCTCTTTTCTGCGTGGTTGCTGCCGCCGAAGCAGACGGGCTCTGACCTCAACGGCGCGCGCCTGACCGTCGACGGGGTGATTGCGTCGCGGACGGGGGCGGCGTCGTCGGCGGGGTTGGCGCTGATCGGTGTGGTGATGGTGCCGCTGGTGCTTTCCGACGTCTCAGGCCAGCCGTTGAGCACCGTGATGTTTGAGGTCGACGCGTGGGCGCTGGCGCTGGACAAGGTTGCTGACGCCCGCGTCTGGCTGATTGTCGCTGCGATCGCGGCGTGTGTGTCCGTGGCGGGGTATCGGGTGTCGTGTTGGTGGTCGCAGGTGGCGTTGTTCATCGGCTCGTTGTTGGCGATTATGCCGCTGGCGCTGACTGGTCACTCCGCGACCGGTGGCGACCACGACTTCGGCACGAACTCCTTCATCTGGCACCTGGTATTCCTGCTGGTGTGGGTTGGTGCCCTGATGGCGCTGGTGGCGCACGGTTTCAGGTTGGGGCCGGACTTGGCGCCAGCGGTGCGCAGATACTCGCGCATCGCGTTGTTCGCCTTCGTAGCGATGGCGGTGTCGGGCGTGATTAACGGTGCGATCCGCGTGCACCTGGACGACATCACCCGCTACGCCTACGGCTGGGTGCTGGTGGGCAAGCTGGTCGGCATCCTGCTGCTTGGTTTGATGGGGTACGCACACCGCGAGCGGACGATTCCGGCGCTTGAGGCGGAGGGGCCGTCGCAACGCAGAGCGTTCGTGCGACTCGGTGCGGTTGAAGTGCTAGTGATGGCTGCTGTGACTGGCCTTGCGGTGACGCTCGGGCGCACTCCGCCGCCACCGCCGCGGGACCCGAACCTCACCCCGATGCAGATCCAGATGGGGTACAACCTCGAGGACCCATTGACCTGGTCGAACTGGGTCGGTCTGTGGCGTTTCGAGCTGCTCTACAGCGTGATCGCGATCCTGTTGGCGGTTTACTACCTGCACCTGACGCGCCGGGTGAGCGGGTGGTCGAAGGGGCGCACGGCGTGGTGGCTGCTGGGCTGCGCGACCGTCGTAGTCACGATGTGCTCCGGCATTGGGCTGCACATGCCGGCGTCCTACTCGGCGCACATGACGGTCCACATGATTCTGTCGATGGGTGTGCCGGTGTTCCTCGTGCTGGGCGCGCCGCTGACGCTCATTATCGACGCCTACCCGTCCGGGGAGTTCAACCCCCGGCTGTGGGCGCAGTCCTTCCAGCGCAGTAAGTTCCTGCGCATCGTGACGTATCCGCCGGTGTCCGCGGTGCAGTTCCTGGTGTTCTTCTACGTCATGTACGTGTTCACTGATCTTTACGAACTGATGATTTCGGAGCACGCGGGCCACGTCATCATGAACGCGGTGTTCCTGGTGTCGGGCTACTTCTACTTCTGGGAGCTCATCGGCCCGGACTACATCGAGGGGCGCGTGACGGCGAAGACGCGTCTACTGTGGCTGTGGATCTCCATGCCGGTGCACCTCTTTATGGGTGTGTACCTCATGCAGCTCAACACCGTGATGGGCGAGGAGTTCTACCGCTCGCTGCTCCTGCCGTGGGACCCGGATTTGCTGGCGGACCAGAAGGTGGGCGGCGGTATCGCCTGGGCGTCGGGCTCGTTCCCGCTTGTTATCGTGTTCGGTGTGCTGTTCATCCTGTGGTGGCGTGAGGACCGCGCAGAAACCGCAGAGGTTGACCGCATCGCGGACGAGACTGACGACGCCGAGTGGCGCGCCTATAACGAAATGCTCGCACAGTACACGTCGGATACCCCGCAGCACAAGGGGTAGCCGAGGATCTGTTGAGAACTGTGGAATTCTAAAAATCAATCCACAGGCTGCCAGGCCGCATCCTTTCTTTTCTGTTTCTGCGCTGGAAAGCTCCGAGTTGTACCAGTTCAGCAAACAATTGAAAGGACACAACAATGAGCCAAATGAACGTCACCGTATGCGGAAACTTGACGGCAGCACCGTACTTTAAGTGGTTCCCGGCGTCGGGAAACTCGGTGTGCAAGATGCGCATCGCGTCCTCTCGCAGGCGGCGCACAGGTGAACAAGACAACCAGGGCCGCGACATTTGGGAGGACACGGACCAGCTCTACATCGACGTCGAGTGTTGGAACCAGCTCGCCATCAACGCGCGCACCTCACTGTTCCGTGGCGCGCCGGTGATGGTCTCCGGCCGGTTGGTCACGGAGACCTGGGTAGAAACTAACGACGCCGGTGAGAAGCTCAACCGGTACCGCACCGTGCTGAAAGCCGACAAGGTTGCGTTCGAGCTCGGCATGCACCAAATTTCTTCCTGGAAGATCACCGAGAACGGCCACACACTCGAGGGTCAGCCTGCGGTGAAGATCAAGACTGCGGTCGATTTCATGACGGAGGAGGAGCGCGAGTTCTACTTCGAGCAAATGAAGATGCAGGCGACGGCGTCGGACTCGGCGGCGGCTACGGAACCACAACCGCAGTCGCCTGAGCTCGAGCCGGTCGCTGTGGGTGCTGGCAGCGGCAAAAGTGACGACGGCCCCGCGCCGTTCTGACGCCCGCGGTTGCGCTCCTGCTCGGCGCCGGGGAAGCGCACGTTCACCTTTCGCTGATGTACCCTGTGAAACGATGTATGTCCGCTTCAGTTAAAGGGGTTTTTACGTGGCTGAGTTCATCTACACGATGAAAAACGTTCGCAGGGCCATCGGTGACAAGGTCATTTTGGACAATGTCACCATGGCCTTTTATCCCGGCGCCAAGATTGGTGTCGTTGGGCCAAACGGCGCAGGTAAGTCCTCGCTGCTCAAGATCATGGCGGGGATTGACCAGCCAAACAACGGCGAGGCATTCCTGGACCCTGGTGCAACGGTCGGCATCCTCCTGCAGGAGCCACCGCTGAACGAGGAAAAGACCGTTCGTGAGAACGTCGAAGAGGGCCTCGGCGACATCTTCGAGAAGAAGCAGCGCTTCGAAGAAATCGCTGAAGAGATGGCGACGAACTACACCGACGAGCTCATGGAAGAAATGGGCAAGCTCCAGGAGGAGCTCGACGCCGCTGACGCCTGGGAAGTCGATTCCAAGATTGAGCAGGCGATGGAGGCGCTGCGCTGTCCACCGTCCGATAGCCCGGTGACCAAGCTTTCCGGTGGTGAGCGCCGCCGTGTCGCGCTGGCGAAGCTACTGCTGTCCGAGCCGGACCTGCTGCTGCTCGACGAGCCGACGAACCACCTGGACGCCGAGTCCGTCCTGTGGCTGGAGAAGCACCTGCAGTCCTACCCGGGCGCAGTTCTGGCGATTACCCACGACCGCTACTTCCTGGACAACGTGGCCGAGTGGATCTGTGAGGTCGACCGCGGCAAGCTCTACCCGTACGAGGGCAACTACTCCACCTACCTGGAGAAGAAGGCCGAGCGCCTCGAGGTTGCTGGCAAGAAGGATCAGAAGCTGCAGAAGCGCCTGAAGAACGAGCTCGAGTGGGTGCGATCCTCGCCGAAGGCACGCCAGGCAAAGAACAAGGCGCGTCTGGAACGCTACGAGGAGATGGCTGCCGAGGCAGAGCAGTACAAGAAGCTGGACTTCGAAGAAATCCAGATCCCGACGCCTCCACGCCTGGGCAACAAGGTCGTCGAGGTCGAGCACTTGGACAAAGGCTTCGACGGCCGCGTCCTGATCAAGGACCTGTCCTTCACACTGCCACGTAACGGCATCGTGGGCGTCATCGGCCCGAACGGTGTTGGTAAGTCCACACTGTTCAAGACCATCGTTGGGCTGGAAGAACCAGACGCAGGCACCGTCGTGGTCGGCGAGACTGTGAAGCTGTCCTACGTTGACCAGAACCGCGAAAACATCGACCCGGAAAAGACGGTGTGGGAAGTTGTGTCCGACGGGCTCGACTACATCGTGGTTGGCCAGAACGAAATGCCGTCGCGCGCCTACCTCTCCGCGTTCGGATTCAAGGGTGCTGACCAGCAGAAGCCGTCCAAGGTGCTCTCCGGTGGTGAGCGCAACCGCCTGAACCTGGCACTGACGCTGAAGCAGGGCGGCAACCTGATCCTGCTCGACGAGCCGACCAACGACTTGGACGTCGAAACCCTTGGCTCGCTTGAGAATGCGCTGCAAAAGTTCCCAGGTTGCGCTGTCGTGATTTCGCACGACCGCTGGTTCCTGGACCGCACCTGTACCCACATCCTCGCCTGGGAAGGCAACGTTGAGGAAGGCAAGTGGTACTGGTTCGAGGGCAACTTCGGCGACTACGAGAAGAACAAGGTTGAGCGCCTCGGTGAGGAAGCGGCGAAGCCGTCGCGCGTCACCCACCGCAAGCTCAGCCGCTAACAGCGGAAAAGGTAGGAATTGGCTATGTCGGAACAGAATATGCGCGGCAGGATTCACACGCACTCCATCTCGCTGAGGTGGAACGATTTTGACCGGTACGGCCATGTGACAAACTCGGCTTACATCGAGATCGCGCAGCAGGCGCGACTCGCGTTTGCCCAGGAGTTCTTCGAGTCTCAGGGGTACGAGTTTGTGGTGTTCGTTCGGCGCATCGAAGCGGACTACGTTCGCCCAGTGCTGCCGAACACGCAGGCAGTGACCGTTGATACGCAGGTGATCCACCTCGGCAACACGTCCTTTACGACGCGTCAGGAGATCAAGGACGCACAAGGCAGCGTCTGTTGCGTGATTGATTGCGTACAGGTCACCGTGGATAAACGGACGGCGAGCCCGCGAGCAATCACCTCGCAGGAGCTCGGCATCCTTGCCCGCGCCTACACAACGCTCGACGGTGACGACGAGCTGGGGCAGGCATAGGTGGCTACCACCGAAACGCTTGTTGTTGAGCAAGGGGAGCGCGGACTGCGCGCCCTGCTGCAGCGCGCCCTCGCACTCCAGGATGACGCCTACGCGCGGTTCCAGCGAGTCGGGGAACACGACGTCGACGTCTTTGTCACCACCCCGTTCGACTGCGTCGCCTCGCGCCGGGTCCGCGGAACTATCTCCCGCGACGGTGCGGTGGTGCCTGCGCGCCGGGTTCTCGAGGCACTCGAAACTGCGACGGGAACACTTGGCGCGGCGCAGGACCAGAACTGGCCTGGGGCACTGCCACCGGCGCAAGGGTTCGTGCTGCGCGAAGAGGTGCCTATTTCTACAGCGCGTCAGCTCGCCGACGAAGGCCGAAACCTTGCGCGCCAGTTCGCGGGCCCGCTCGGCCCGCCGGTTTCACTTCTCGACGCCGTGGTCATCACCGTCGACGCGGACGACCGCGGCCCGAAACTTGAAATACCCATGCGCGCGGTGTTTACCTGCACCTCGCTTGGGCTCATTCCGGGGTTCGAAGCCCCGGTCGAAGTGCCTCGCTACCTGAGGGTTTCGAGCGCAGGCAGGTGGGTGCGTATCGACGCTCCCTTCGGCACCGTCTACCACAGCAAGTCGCTGAGCCTATTCGTATGACCGCGGGCCCTGGTTGATCATCATGTACGCGACTCGCTGCATGTGATTCCACATAGCGTCGCGGTAGGGCTGGGGCAGGGTGGCGTCGTCAAACTCTGCCATTGCCTTGCCCATCAGCTCGAGCCAGCGGTCAGCCTCCGCCTCGCCGATTGCGAACGGGAAGTGGCGGCGGCGCAGCATCGGGTTGCCGCGGCGCTCCTGGTAGGTGCGCGGGCCGCCCCAGTATTGCGTGAGGAACCAGCGCAGGCGTGATTCGGCGCCTTCCCAGTCCTCGTCGGGGTACATGGGGCCGATGAGGTCATCTTCTTTGACCTGGGCGTAGAAGCGGTGCACGAGCGTGTGGAAGAACTCCTCGCCGCCGACGGCTTCGTAGAGCGTTTGCTGCGCTTCGTTGCTATTGCTGATCTGCATCGGTGTTCTCGCCTCCAGGGGTGCGGTCCAGGTGTCGGATGTAGGTCGGCTCCGTGCCAGGCAGCGGCACGCCGTGCGTGTGAAGCGCCTCGAGGATGACCGCGGTCATGAAACGGGAGACGCCCCACTGCTCGCCAGGCAGCGTATTGACCATCACGCGCAGGGTTGCGCACTCCGGGTCGAACTTGGAAATGCCCAGCATGGTGGCCTCGCCGACGAGTTTGTCCTTGATCTCGGGGCGCGTCACTGCGTCCTGCATTGCGGCCTCGACGACGCTGGCTGCCTGCTCCGGATCAGCCTGGATGGAAACAGGGATCTCGAGGCGGGCAACGGAGAAGACGTCGCTCTGGTTGCCAAGCAGATCGATGTTACCGTTTCGGACGTACCAGAGGGTGCCGTCAATATCGCGGACGGTGGTGATGCGCATCGTGACGTGCACTACAGTGCCCTCAATGTCATTGACCGCGATGACGTCACCGACACCGTACTGGTTTTCCAGCAGCATGAAGATGCCGCTGAGGAAGTCTTTCACAAGGGACTGCGCGCCGAAGCCGAGGGCAACGCCGACGACGCCCGCAGAGGCCACGAGCGGGGCGACGTTGACCCCGAGTTGGTCGAGCACCGCGAGGACCGCCCACACCCAAATCACAATTGCTGCCGCGGAGCGTCCTACGTTCGCCAGCGTGAGGATGCGCTGCTGGCGGCGCTGCTCCCGCGAGCGCGAATGCGCAGTGTCGGGTTTCACGGCGCCAGCGCGGCGGCGGAAGGGGAGAGCCGCGCTGGAGGAGTTGATGGCGTTGTTCGCGGCCTTCGTGATGATTCTGCGCACCACGATGTGCAGCACGAGGGCAATGGCCAGGATGACCAGGATCCACAGGGGGCGGGTCACAAAGATGTCTCGCGTGGCGGGGTCATTCCACCACGAGGTGACGGAGTCGACGGCTTCGTCGACATCTGGAACGCTCACGGATTTGGCTAAGACTGATGGAGAAAACTGCGTAAGAGAAAACATTGTGCTCTAGTTTACGCGCTACGTCTCGAGCAGCCGTCGAGCACCCGGGTTACCGCAAATGGGGGTATTGGCCGTGGCTTGGGCGATGTTGTAATTGGCGTTGGAGATTCCTGAATTTGGCACGTCGATAGGGTTCAACTGAAAGTATGACTTTGCAATTTATGGACGTGTCAAGTGTCGCGCACTTTGTTCAAATTTATTGTTAGGTACTTTTATGGTCCAATGAACTATATTAGAAACAACTGAGATTTTGGTGTTGTACCTTTTGGCGTCACACCTGGAGTTATGGGCGGGCGGCAGTGAACCTAAACGCAGCCGCAAAAATAGGAGGAATTTATGGCGAAAAAGCCAGCGTATGTAGCGATTGCTGACGCTCTGCGGAGCCAGATCGAATCGCGCGAGCTCGAACCCGGCGACAAGCTACCCCCAGAACGCGAACTTGTAGACATGTACGGGGTGGCACGCATGACCGTGCGCCATGCACTGGACCTATTGCAACTCGAGGGAATTATTGAGCGTAAGCGTGGCCGCACCGGTGGCACATTCGTTCGCGCGCTACCTCCGATCATCGACTTGACGGGCAAGGTATCGCTGACGGAGCAGCTTATCGCGCATGGCCTGGACGTCTCTTCCGAACTGATTTCGGAGACCGCTGCGCCCGCACCGCAGATCGTCGTCTCTGCATTCGGCGTAGACTCCCGCGATAAGTTGCTCACCAGCGAGCTCGTTCACTTCGCCAACGGTAACCCGGTGTTCGCTGAAACCACCTATGTGCGTCCCGGCTACGAGTCCAAGTACAGCCGTAGCTCCGACGACTACGCACGTGGCCAGCGTACCGACCTGGGTGGCGTGACTCCTCACCTGCGCCGCGAGGACATCCTGTTCCCGGCCAACCCGACCGATAAGGAGCGCGAGAGCCTCTCCTTGGCGGCGAACACCCCGGTGCACCGCATCACGCGCAAGCTCTTTGAGGGTGACACGCTGGTCATGTTCGCCTCTATCGTGGCTCGCACGGATGCGGCGCAGATCCGCATCGTCGAGGAGCTCTAGCCTCTAGCGCAGCGTTTTCGCTGCGCCTTCCGCGCCTGCGTCACCAACACGGTTGCGCAGCGCGCGCTCCACGCGGGCCTTACCCTCCGAAACGATGCGGCGCAGGCCCGCCGGAATGTCCTCCCGCGCAAGGAGCGCCTCGGCGCGCTCGACTGTAGCAATCGAAATATCCCACAGTGGGAACAGGCCCTCGAGCGTGTTCTGAGCCATCTCGTTGGTCAGTTTGTCCCACAGCTCTGGCGCGATCTCGAAGTAGCGCTCGGCCAAGCCGTCCATGCCTTCGGAGGTGAAGGTGAGGCCGTCGATAAGGAAGCGCACCTCAAGGTTTGTGCGTGTACCGCTGACGATCTCATCCCACGCCCACTGTTTGTTCGTGACGGCGTCGATGCGCAGGCGCGACAGCGCACCCTCGGAGGACGGATCCTCCTCGTTCTTGGAGGTCTTGGCCAGCATGGCGCCGCCTGCGACGAGGTTCGTGAGCACGAGCCAGCGAATCTCCTGGTTATCCAGCGACTGTAGGAGTTCGTGGAAGTACGTCGTGTTCTGCTTCGAAGGCTGCAGGCGGGCGAGCGCGCGCTGGTAGATACCTGCAGGCTCCTGGCCGCGGAATGCCTCGCTGAGCATGTAGAAGCCGGTGCGCTGCCAGGACCATGCCACGTACTGCTTGACCGCCAGCGTCGCCTGCGTGAGGAGGCGCTCCTGCACACTCGGTTGGTCTTCGAGGCGGCTGAAGTTTGCCACGGCCATCACGAACTTGCGAGCCGGAAGCAGCGTGTCGCGGACGGCCTCCCACAGGGATGACCAGCACAGGGTGCGTGCAAGTGGGTCCTCGATCTGCCCGATGTGCTCCAGCACGAACTCGGTGTGTTCCGGCGTGAGGCGCATCTTGCAGTAGGTGAGGTCCTCGTCGTTGACCAGCGCGAGGTCGTGGTCGATGCCGGCGAGCTCGGGAACCTCAGTGCGAGCCCCCTCGATGTCCACCTTTACGTGGTGGGTGCGCACGACCTTGTCGCCGTCAAGCTTGTACAGCCCGATGCCGACCCGGTGGGTGCGCAGCACATCGGATTCCTGCACGACTGCGAAGGAATCCTCAGTGATTTCGGGGCGAAGGGTGGACACACCAGTGGTGCGCAGCCACTGTTGGGACCACTCGCTCAAATCGCGGCCCGACGACTTCTCCAACGCGCCTAGCAGATCGTCGAAGGTAGCGTTGCTGAACTTGTGGTTGTTGAAATGATCGCGCACGCCCGCGAAGAACTCGTCGCGGCCAACGTATGCCTGCAGCTGCTTCAGCACAGATGCGCCCTTGGCGTAGGTGATGCCGTCGAAGTTCTGCTCGGCGGTCTCGATGTCCGGGGCGTCAGCGGCAATTGGGTGGGTCGTCGGCAGCTGATCTTGCTGGTAGGCCCATGCCTTCTCGACGGCCGCGAACGTCGTCCACGCATTCGGGTACTCGCCGATCTCAGTCTGGGCAATGGCCGCGGACCAGGTAGCGAAGGACTCGTTGAGCCACAAGTCGTCCCACCACTGCATCGTGACGAGGTCGCCGAACCACATGTGCGCCATCTCGTGCAGGATCGTGTCGTTGCGGCGCTCGAGGCGATACGGGGTTGGCTCGGAAGTAAAGACGTACTCATCGCGGAAGGTCACCGCGCCGGCGTTCTCCATTGCGCCCATGTTGTACTCGGGGCAGAAAATCTGGTCGTACTTGCCGAACGGGTACGCAATGGCAAAATTCTTGTGGTAGTACGCGAAGCCGTCTTTCGTCTGGCGGAACAAGCGTTCTGCGTCGAGGTGCTCCATGAGTGAGGCGCGGGCAAAGATGCGAAGCGGGATACGCTTCAGGTCGTCGATGTACTCGTCTTCGACGAACTCGTACTCACCGGCGCAGACTGCCACCAGGTACGTCGACAGTGGGTAATCAATGGTGCAGGACCACACGTTGCCCTCACGGGTCGCCTCCTCGTTGAGTACGACCGTGTAGGCCTCTGGCGCGTCGACGGCAATCTTATACGTGGCCTTGATATCCGGCTGGTCGAAGCAGGCAAACACCTTCATCGCCATCGCGGGTTCGAACTGGGTGTAGAGGTAATCCTTGTTGTCCACCGGGTCGACGAACTTGTGCAGGCCTTCTCCGGTGTGGTTGTAGGTAATGGTGGCGTCGACAACTAACGTGTGCTCGCCCTCGGTGAGAGTGAGGGTGCGGCCGTCGACGGGGCGGCCGTCGAGCGTTGCGGAGAACTCGTCGGCGACCAGATCGAAGAACGTCTCGCCTGCGCCCGAGCGGAACGTGACCTTGGTGGTCGACGTGAACTGCTCTGCTCCGTTGACATCGAGCGCAATATCGTAATGGACATCTGAGATAAGTTGTGCGCGAAGTTGTGCGTCGCTGCGCTTGAGGTTTGTCTTCATGTCCTCCAACATACTCGCCGTACCTGTGTGTTTTTCGCTATGGTGGCTGCATAATTTCCGGAACGAATGGAGGAATGATTCTGTGACTGCACCAGTTACCTTTTGGTTCGACGTAAGCTGCCCATTTTGCTGGCTCACTTCGCGTTGGATGAAGGAAGTAGAAAAGGTCCGCGACATCACGGTCGAGTGGGTGCCGATGTCACTGTCCATTCTTAACGACGGCCGCGACATCCCCGCCGACTACGCCAAGATGATGGAGGCCAACTGGGGTCCAGCGCGCGTGTTTGCAGCGGTGAAGCGCGACCACCCAGAGAAGATCGACGCGCTCTACACCGCGATGGGCACCGCCATTCACGCCGGGGAGCAGGGCGGCAAGAAGGGCTACGGCGCCTACGACGAGATCATCGCGGCAGCACTCGAAGAGGTAGGTCTCGACGCCAGCTACGCCGACCTTGCCAACACCAACGAGATGGACGAGCTGCTCGGCACCTACCACCAGGGTGCGATGGACGCCGTCGGTGACGAGGTGGGCACCCCGGTGGTCAAGCTCGGAGACACCGCATTCTTTGGGCCGGTCATCACCCGCGTCCCAACGGGTGAGGAGGCAGGCAAGCTTTTCGACGCCTCCCTGGCACTGAGCGAATACCCCTACTTCTTCGAACTGAAGCGTTCCCGCACGGAACCGCCGCAGGTGAGCTAGCAGGAAGGTAGGGTAGAGCGCATGCGAATTTACCTTGGGGCAGATCATGCCGGTTTCGAACGAAAGAATCAGATTAAGGCCCACCTGGAAAAGCAGGGCCACGAAGTCATCGACTGTGGTGCGCACGAGTATGACGCCCTCGACGACTACCCGGCGTTTTGCATCGCCGCAGCTGAGCGGACGGTAGCGGACGAAGGCTCCCTCGGCATCGTGCTGGGCGGCTCTGGCAATGGTGAGCAGATCGCCGCGAACAAGGTGAAGGGCGCTCGCTGCGCCTTGGCGTGGTCTGAGGAGACCGCGCGCCTGGCACGCGAGCACAACAACGCGCAGCTCATCGGTATCGGTGGGCGCATGCACACCGAGGAAGAAGCACTGAAGATCGTCGACGCGTTCATTGGTCAGGAGTGGAGCAACGAGGAGCGTCACCAGCGCCGCATCGACATCCTGTCCAAGTACGAGGAGACGGGCGAAGCCCCGGCTATCTAGCCCAGTTCTTCGTAGTCCGCGGGGTGCGGGCCGTGGCGCCCAAACTCCTCCTCGTCGAGCGCGACGATGGCGGACATTTCTTCGGGGCTGAGCGTGAAGTCGAAAATGTCCATGTTTTCACGCATGCGCTCCGCGGACGTGGTCTTGGGGAACACGATCACGTCGTTTTGTAGATGCCAGCGCAGCACCACCTGCGCTGGCGTTTTGCCGTGTGCCTCGGCGGCGTCAGTAATTTCGGGGAAGTCCGTGAGGTCGTAGGCGCCGCCACCGAGCGGAGCCCAGCCCTCGATGGCGATATTGTGCACACGCATCGCGTCGAGCTCTTTCCAGTTCTGGAACAGCGGGTGCAGCTCAACCTGGTTGACCACAGGGGTGACGTCGGTGCGCATCTCAATCTGCTCAATGTGCTCTGGCAGGAAGTTTGAGACGCCGATGGAGGTCGTGAGTTTAGCCTCGCGGAGTCCAATGAGGGATTTCCACGCATCCACGTAGGCACCCTGCCCGGGCAGCGGCCAGTGAATGAGGTAAAGATCCACGTGGTCAAGCCCGAGTTTCTCCAGCGACTCCTCGAGCGCCGCCGGGGCATCGTGGTGGCGGTTGTTCCACAACTTCGTGGTGATGTACAGCTCCTCGCGCGGGATCCCCGACTTCGCGATTGCCTTGCCGACGCCCTCTTCGTTCCCATAAATGTGGGCGGTGTCGAAGTGCCTGTAACCTGCCTCCAGCGCTTCGCTAACCAACCGCTCGGCCTCCTGCGGATCTACGCGGTGGAGGCCGTAGCCGAGTTGGGGGATTGATGTGCCGTCGTGAAGCGCAAACATGGGTACCATGCGCTTTACTTTAGCGGCTTGTCACCTTGCCAGTCGCTTGCGCCACCGGGGCTACCAGCGCGGGGCGAGCCAGCCTGCACACCACCGCGATCACGGCTGCCGCAACGAGGAACACGATGACGCCAGTCCAGCTCGTACCGTACACGTCTGGGTCGACGTCGCCGGAGGCAGCGAACATCGCGTTCATATTCCTGCGCAGACCCGTGGTGAGCACCAGGAAGACGTGTACCACGGTGAACAGGACGAAGAACAGCATGGTGGGGAAGTGAATAGCGCGTGCAGCCTTCAGCGAGAAGAAGGACCAGGACTTCGGCCACCACTCGCTCATGCGAGCGCCGGAGAGGATCGCCAGCGGCGCGGCAAGGAACACCACCGCGAAGTACGACAGCTCCTGCAGCGCGTTGTAGTGCACCCACGGGTTTTCCGTCGGCCAGTCCAGGCTGAGGTACTGGATCCCCGCGGAGACCGCTTGCGGGATGACCTCCCAGCTCGTGGGCACGATTCGCATCCACTGGCCAGTGGCGAACAGGACGATGTAGAACGCCACGCCGAGCGCCACCCACAGCACGTCAATGGTGAGGTGCAGCCACAGGGTAAGAGAAATTTTCTTCTTGGGGTTTGTGCGCGGCGCCCAATACGCTTCGGGTTTGCGCTCGTGGCGCACGGTCATACCAGTCTTGATGATGAGCGCCATGAACAGCATGTTGAAGAAGTGCGACCACCCCAACCATGCGGGCAGCCCAACAGGTGCGCCTTCCGGCAGGGGCTGCTGGCCGGTGTAGCGCTCGATGAAGCTGCTGCCCGTCGGGGTGCCGACGAACCAGCGCGCCACCAGGACCGCGACTACGAACGCAGCGAGCAGCGCGACGCCACCGTACGCCCACCAGCGACGCGATGGAGTTTGAGTCGGCGCAGGCACGGGCTGTGCCGCCAACTTCGGCCGCTCGGGCTGTGCTAGCTGCGGCGAGGACTCGACTGCCGCTACCTGTTCCGGTGCCTGTTCTGCAGTCTGCGCCGCTGCGCCGTAGAGCGGAGGAACCGCCACAGCGGGGTCCTCTGGGACGTCGACATTGGCGACAGGCGGGAACGGGCCAGCCCCGGCAGTACGTGGAAGGCCCTGGCGCACGGCGACCGTGGTGAGCGGGCCAGCTGGTTGCTCTTCCGCGGGCTGTTCGGCGGCAGCGCGTTCTGCAGCCGCTGGAAACACCTGCTGCACGGCAGGGTCCGCAGCGACTGCGACCGAGTCTGTAGGAGGCCATGGCTGGCCGCTCGGGGTACGAGGCAGGCCGCGACGGAGGGGCGTCGATACGCCTTCGGGTTGCGCTGGGGCCGGAGCCGCTTGAGCGCCGACCAGATCACCGGTCATGGCCGGGTCGGGTTCGAGCGCGACCTCATCAACTGGTGGCCACGGCTGGCCGCTCGCTACACGGGGCAGGCCACGACGAAGGTGCACCTGCATTACTCGGACGCCTCCGTGCCGCGGCGAGCTGCGATCTGCTCGATGAGTTCCGGCACCACGTCGAAGAGATCGCCAATGATGCCGAAGTCCGCGATATCGAACAGCGGAGCGTCCTCATCGTTGTTGATCGCGATGATGGTATCGGCTGTCTGCATGCCCACGAGGTGCTGCACAGCGCCGGAAATACCGATGCCGATGTAGAGCTTCGGGCTGACCACGATGCCGGTCTGCCCAATCTGGGCGTCGTGGCTGATTTGGTCCTCGTCCGCAGCGGAGCGGGTCGCGCCGACTGCGGCGCCGAGCTCGTCGGCAAGCCCGCCCACGAGCTGCTCGAACATGTCCGCGTCACCTAAAGCAACGCCTCCTGCAACCACGCGATCTGCGGTGAGTAGCTCCGGGCGCGTCGAGGTGCGCACCACCGGTGTCACCGAAGTCACCGTCGCGGCGCGTGTCCCGGAGGCAGTGACGTCCAACTCGTGAACCTCGGGCGCGGTGGCGTCCGCACGGCGATCGATCGCGCCGATGCGCACCGTAATAATTGGCGCCGAGTGGGTCGCTGCAGCGGTTGCGGTGTAGGCGCCGCCGTAGTTCTCGTGGTCCGTCACAATGCCCTGGTCGTCTCGGCGGACATCAATCGCGTCGGTGAGCAGGGCCTTGCCCTTGCGCACGGCCAGGCGCGACGCGACGTCGCGGCCGCGGACGGAGTGGGCGAGGATCACGGCTGCCGGGTCGGTGGCGTTGAACGCGGCCTCGGCGGCGTCGACAAGTGGGACTGCCTGCTGCTGCGCGTCAACGTTAGTGGTCAGCACCACGGCTGCGCCGAGCTCGCCGAGCGCTTCGGTGTGTGCAGGGTTGGTGGTCAGCACCACCGGGGTACCCAGAGGCGCGGCTGCGCCGATGAGTTCGGCGGCGGTGGAGTCGAGCTGGTCGTCGTGCGACGCATCGAGCACGACCAAAACTGTGCGGGGAGAGGTTGCCATGTCATTATCCTTCGTTCGGCGGGTTAGATGTAGTGCTTCTCTGCAAGGAAGTCGACCAGCTGGCCCACAGCGTTCGGGCCGTAGTCAATGATCTCGCCACGCTCACGCGCAGGACGCTTTTCGACGTCCACCATGATCGCCCGCGGCCGTGCGAAATCCTCCGCGTCGACGCCGAGCTCCGCCAGCGTCAGCGTGTGCAGTTCCTTCTTCTTCGCCGCCATCAGACCCTTGAAGTTCGGGAAGCGGGCATCAGGGTACTCGTCCGAGACCGCGACCAGCGCCGGGAGCTGCGCCTCCAGGGTGAGCGTGGCGTGATCGCTGACCTGCGTCGCAGTCACCATGTCGTTGTTGAGCGTGACCTCGGTCGCGTTGGCGATGGCGGGCCAGCCGAGCATCTCTGCGAGCAGTCCAGCCATGACGCCGCCACCGCCGTCAGAGGACGCGGTACCGAGCACAACCAGGTCGTAGTCCTTGTTGCGCAGTGCCGCCGCGAGCACTTCTGCCGTCAGCGTCACGTCCGCGCCGAGGAGGGCGTCGTCGGCAATGATGTAGGCATCATCCGCGCCCATCGCAATGCCCTTGCGCACGCTGGCATGCGCTGTTTCTGGCCCTACCGTAATGAGGTCGACGATCGTTTCCTCGTCGCCGCGGGACTCTTTCAGCCGCATCGCGGCTTCGACGGCGCGTTCGCAGACCTCGTCAGCGACGACATCACCGGAGCGATCGGTCAGGCCGGTTTCCAGATTCAGGTCGCGGTCGCCGTACGTATCCGGGACTTCCTTGAGCAACACTGCAATGTTCACGAAACGCTCCTTCAGCGGTGGGGTGCTAAACGGTAGGCATTCTAGCGCACTGGCCTGGACTAAAAGTCAAATCCCCCGAAGTCGAAGCCACCGCCATCCCCAAAGAGGCCGCCGTCACCGAACAGGCCCTCGCCGCCGACGTCGCCCATATCGCCCATCTCCCCGGCATCGCCGATGTCTCCAGCATCTCCCATATCGCCGAAGTCGCCTGCGCCGGCGTCCCCGAAGTCACCCGCTGCGAAGGCCTCAGGCGATGGCGTGCCGGCCATACCTGCGAACATCGCGGAGTAGAACATCATCGAACTTGCAGCCCACATGCCAGTCATCATCGCTGGAGCCCACCAGGCGGTGGAGTACCAGCCAGCCGGTACTGGGCGGCCGGCGACAACGCCGCCAGGGTAGTAGTTCGGGGTGCGTTCAGAAGCGTACGGGGATGCGGTGACGGTGGTGCCGTCTTCCTGGCGGATCGTTCGCTCCTCGGTCACCCGGCCCGCGCGACGCTGGCCTTCCAGTTCTGGAAGCTCTGGGCCAGCGGGCATGCCCATGATTTCGCGTGCTGCGTTGACATAGTGCAGCCCCTCCAGCGCAGATTCGCGAGCGAGCATAGCCTGCTTCGGTGTGGTCGCCTGGCCCAGCGCGCCACTTGCTGCGTTGTAGCGTTCAGAGGCGTCGGCCATCGCCTGGGTCGAAGCGGCGTCGGTACCGGAGATAGTAAGGACTTGCGAGCCAAGTCGCTCTGTCCAGCGGCGTGCGTCCGCAATCGCATCCTCGAGCTGGAGCTGTTCGCGCTGGTTGGTCGCGCCATTCTGGCGGCTCTTTATCAGGTACACCGCGGCGCCAACGATAGCGAGGATCAAAATGAGGTTCATAGTGAGGGAAAGCTCCTTCGGAATCGGCCACAAATTATTAGTACTTACAACGTGCAACGCACGTGGTCGGGAGAAAGTTCCACGCTAAGCGGGTGGTTTTGTCTCAAAGTGGGCGGTAGGTTACACTTGCGCCCATCACCTTTTGGTGAAGTGGGAATGTCGTATAGTGGCTAATACCTCAGCCTTCCAAGCTGAAGACGCGGGTTCGATTCCCGTCATTCCCTCCAAATGTTTAAGCGGAAGACGCGGTTGCACGAGATGTGTAGCCGCGTTTTTTGTTTGTTCGCGCGTTGAGCTTTAAAAGCAGTGTTGTCCTGTGGATTTGCGTATTGTTCTGGGGCATGGTTATAGTTGCCAACGTCGCAATGAGCAATCATTCGCGGGGCGTGGCGCAGTTTGGTAGCGCACCTGCTTTGGGAGCAGGGGGTCGCAGGTTCAAATCCTGTCGCCCCGACATCAACAAGCCCGCTAGAAATAGCGGGCTTGTTTACATATCCGTACAATTTACCCGATTAATTACAGGAGTAATCCGTGAAGACTTCCGTCGACAAGCTCAGTGAGACTCGTGTCAAGTTGGACGTCAGCGTTCCTTTCGATGAGCTCGGCAAGGAAATCGACCAGGCGTACAAGTCAATTGCGCAGCAGGTCAACATTCCTGGCTTCCGTCGCGGTAAGGCTCCTCGCCAGCTGATCGACGCCCGCTTCGGCCGTGGCCCGATCCTGGAGCAGGTTGTCAACGACATGCTGCCAACCCGCTACGAGAAGGCTGTCCTGGAAAATGGCCTGAACCCGATCGGTCAGCCAGAGATCAACATCACCAAGATCGAGGACAACGACGTCGTCGAGTTCACCGCTGAGGTCGACGTTCGCCCAGAGATTACTGTCCCTGACTTCTCCAAGATTGACGTCACTGTTCCGGCCCTCGAGGTCAGCGACGAGGACGTCGACAAGGAGATCGACCAGCTCCGCGAGCGCTTCGGCGAGCTCAAGGACACCAAGCGCAAGATGAAGACCGACGACTTCGCAGTCATCGACCTGCACGCTGAGGTTGACGGCGAGAAGGTCGAGGAGGCTTCCACCGAGGGCCTGACCTACCAGATCGGCTCGGACGACCTGATCAAGGGCCTCGACACCGCGCTGCGCGGCATGAAGACCGGCGAGGACAACGAGTTCACAGCGACGATCGAGTTCGGCGAGCACAAGGGCAAGGAAGCCACCATCAAGGTACACGTCCAGCAGTCGAAGGAGCGCAAGCTTCCTGACTTTGACGACGAGTTCGCTCAGATGGCCTCCGAGTTCGACACCGCTGAGGAGCTGCGTGAATCCACCAAGGAGCAGCTCGCTGAGGACAAGAAGACCCAGCAGGCAGCTGACATCCGCGACGAGGTACTGAAGGCAGCGCTCGAGGAGACGAAGTTCGAGCTTCCGAAGTCCATCGTCGAGGAGCAGGAGCACAACATGCTCCACCAGATGCTCGGCCAGCTGGCACACGACGAGGCTGCTGTCGCACAGTTCCTCGAGGCACAGGGCATGACCCGCGAGGAGTTCGACAAGAAGAACCACGAGCAGGCTGAGTCCGCTGTCCGTACCCAGCTGTTCCTGGACGCTGTTGCTGACCAGGAGGAGCCTGAGGTTTCCCAGCAGGAGATGACCGACCACATCCTGTTCACCGCGCAGTCCTACGGCATGGACCCGAACCAGTTCGTGGCGCAGCTGCAGCAGGCAGGCCAGATCGGTAACCTCTTCGCAGACGTCCGCCGTGGCAAGGCACTCGCTACCGCGATCTGCCGCGTGTCCGTGAAGGACGACAAGGGCGAGACCGTCGACCCGAACGATTACTTCGGTGAGGTTGAAGAGGAAGAAGCAGAGGCTTCCGAAGACTAAATCGTGAGTTGAAACGCCCCGGCGATGCGCACGCGTTGCGCCTACGCCGGGGCGTTTCGCCATTCACTACGGGTTCACAACGTACGTGTACGCCATCAGCGAACAACCCCGTGCAAAGTGGACTATCGGAGTAGGGTGGTGGCATTGTTGACGCTACATAAAAGAGTTTGAACCACAAAGGAGCCATTTTTATGACATCCCCATCGCAGGGCATGAACTTGGGTGATTCTGTCTATGAGCGCCTGCTGCGCGAGCGCATTATTTTCCTGGGCCAGCAGGTTGACGACGAAATTGCGAACAAGCTGTGCGCGCAGATCTTGCTGCTGTCCGCGGAGGATCCAACTCGCGACATCTCGCTGTACATTAACTCCCCGGGTGGTTCCGTGACTGCCGGCATGGCGATTTATGACACGATGAAGTACTCGCCGTGCGATATTGCTACGTACGGCATGGGCTTGGCGGCGTCGATGGGGCAGTTCCTGCTTTCCGGCGGCACGAAAGGCAAGCGTTACGCGCTTCCGCACGCTCGGATTATGATGCACCAGCCGTCCGCAGGCGTTGGCGGTACTGCTGCCGACATTGCTATTCAGGCTGAGCAGTTCGCTGCGACGAAGCGCGAGATGGCCCAGCTTATCGCTGAGCATACCGGCCAGACTTTCGAGCAGATTACGAAGGATTCCGACCGTGACCGTTGGTTCACGGCCCAAGAGGCGATGGAGTACGGCATCGTGGACCACGTTATCGAGAGCGCTCAGGGCTCGATCAGCAACTAAGTAGACAGGAGAATTTACGTATGTCTTTCCAAATGCCTTCCTCCCGCTACGTGCTGCCACAGTTCTTGGAGGAGACTTCCTTCGGCACGAAGCAGATCGACCCATACGGCAAGCTTTTCGAGGAGCGCATCGTCTTCCTGGGCACCCAGGTCGATGACACTTCCGCGAATGACATCATGGCGCAGCTGCTGGTGCTGGAGTCTCAGGACCCGGACCGCGACATCACGATGTACATTAACTCGCCAGGTGGCTCGTTTACCGCGCTGATGGCGATTTACGACACGATGCAGTACGTCCGCCCGGACGTGCAAACGGTGTGCCTCGGCCAGGCTGCGTCCGCTGCGGCGGTCATCCTTGCCGCTGGTGCGCCGGGGAAGCGCGCTGCGCTGCCGAACTCGCGGGTGCTGATCCACCAGCCGGCGACGCAGGGTACCCAGGGCCAGGTTTCTGACCTTGAGATCCAGGCCAATGAGATCGAGCGCATGCGTCGCCTGATGGAGGACACACTCGCGCACCACACCGGTCGCACTGCGGAGCAGGTCCGTATTGATACGGATCGCGACAAGATCCTTACCGCGCAGGAAGCTGTCGAGTACGGCATCATCGACCAGGTCTTTGATTACCGCAAGCTGAACGGCTAACTTCTGATCGCTTGTCGACGCCACCACGGGTAACCGGGTGGCGTCTTTTTGTGTGCTTGACAAAGCGTGAATAAAAGGGCGCGAATAGACAGACCGTGCGGTACATTCTTCACACATCTGCGAAAACACGACACGTGAAGATAAAGGAAAGACCGCGGTGGATATTAGAACCTCCATTAACACTCGGCCGATGAGCCCGTACCAGTGGCTGATCATTGCCGTCATTACCTATTTGAACGCCCTTGACGGCTATGACCTCGTCGCAACCGCATTTGCGGCGCCGCACCTGGCGGAGGAGTTCGCGATCGGCTCGTCCCTGCTGGGTTGGGTGCTGTCGGCGGCGCTGCTCGGCGTTGGTGTCGGCGCGGCGGTCTTTGGGCCTGCGGGGGATCGATGGGGGCGTCGAAACGTGATTCTTGTGGCGCTGCTGATTGACACCGTGGGCTTGCTCCTGTCGGGCTTCGCGGGGAGTACCGCGGCGTTTATCGCGTGGCGCTTCGTCACTGGTGTGGGCGTGGGCGGCGTGCTCGCGTGCGTGACGGTGCTGGTCAGTGAGTATTCTAACGACCGGTTCCGTGGGCTGGCGATGGCGGTCTACGCGTCGGGGTACGGCGTTGGAGCGACGCTGTGCGGCGTGCTGGCGTCCAAGGTTGTGGAGAGCCACGGCTGGCACTGGATCTTCTTCGTGGGCGCGGCTCTGTCTGCCGTGGCGCTGGTGCTTGCAACGGCGTTGCTGCCGGAGTCGGTGGACGTGCTCGCAAGCCGTGGTGACGCTGCGCGCGTTGAGCGTATCGCACGCCGTATTGGACACGGGGGAGCAGTGGTTCCGGCCCAGACGAGCGCCCCGGCTTCCGCCTCGGGCGCCCTGCGCGCAATCGTCTCCCCAGTATGGCTGTCGACGACTGTACGGATCTGGATTGCATTCTCGCTGATCAGCTTTGGTTTTGCCTTTGCTAATTCCTGGACGCCCAAGTTGCTCAATGAACTGGGACTGTCCGCGCAGCAGGGTATTTTCGGCGGCATCATGATCGCGTTCGGCGGCACGATCGGCTCGCTGATCTTCGGAGTGATTACCACGCGTGTTGACGCCCGCGTGCTGCTCATCGCCTTCGCCATCGGTGGCGCGGGCGCGTTGGTGGCCTTCATCTTCTCCGCGGGCGCGTCGTTGGTGGCGTTCCCGCTGGGCGTACTGGTTGGTATGTTGCTGAACGCGTGTGTTACCGGCATGTACACCGTGACCCCGGCGTCCTACCCGACGCACTTGCGGGCGACCGGCGTTGGAGTGGCGTTGGCTGTGGGACGAGTTGGTTCGGTCTGCGGACCACTGCTCATCGGCTACCTCGCCGAGGCCGGGCTGGGGCCACGTGGACTCTACATCGTTGCAGCAGGCGTGTTCGTGCTGAGTGCGGTCGCCCTGGTAGGGCTGCGAGCGCCGGCCGCGAAGCCGGTCGTCGTCAAGAAGCCAGCGGAGGTGCTGCAGGCTTAAGGGCAGTACGGGACCGCGTCGCGCACCGCGGCCGGTGCGGAGGTGAAGTCCTTACGGTCCCAGCAGGCGTTGCCTTCGTGCTCGCCGACGGGGTCAACGGATGCCCAAGAGTTGCCGTTGGAAGCCCAGAAGTACTCCTGGCCGTTCGGCATCACGGTGCGGGCCCAGTCGCCGTCGCAGAAGGTGCTGTATTCGTCGCTCGCGGACTGCTGGCCCTGCTTCGGCCACGCGCACGCCGCGCCGTTTTGAGGCGCAGGCTCTGCAGGCTGTACCGGCGCGGGCTCGTCGCTGTCATCATCGCTAGAGGAAGCAGAAGAGCTCGACTTCTTCGAAGAACTCGAGGAGCTAGACGAGCTTGAGCTCTTCTTCGAGGTGCTCGTTGAGGTCTTTGTCGAGGTGGACGTCTCGGTCTCGGTCGCGTCCTCGTCATCATCGTCGGGCGCCGGGCTTGTCGACGTCTCCTTCGCCGGGAACGAGATCTCAGGCTCCGCCAAACGATCCTCCGGCGACGAGTTACACCCGGCCAACAGCGTCGTGCACGTCAAGAGTGCGGCAAGCACAAGTTTGGGCCGGGTGTTCATCACTAGGGGATCCTTTCTGACAGACTTCTGCGTCTAGCGTAGCCGACAAATCTTAGCCCAAAAACTTCAGCAGCGCTTCATTGAACGGAGCAGGGTTCTCGATGGGCACCTGGTGCGAGCCCGGCTCAATGACCACAGACTCCACGGGGCCTGCGACGCCGTCGGCGATTTCGGCCAGTTTGTCCGGGCCGGTACCGGCGTCGCCGGTGGCCGCGATGGTCAGCACTGGGCAGGTGATCTGATCCAGGTGGGAAGCGAAGTCCCACTTTGCCAAGGCATCGCCGTTTTGGGCGTAACCCTCGGGGTCGATGGCGCTGACCATGTCGTGGATGCGCTCGACTTCCCCTGGGTGGGCGTCGATAAATGCTGGGGTGAACCAGTTAGGAATGAGCATGTCGGCGATGGGGCCCATGCCTTCCTCCCGTGCGATGCGCGTGCGCTCGTCCCACTGCGCATTGCCACCGAGGTAAGTCGCGGTGCAAGCGAAGACTGCCTTCTCCACGCGCCCGCTGTACGCCGCAAGATACTGCGCAATGGCGCCGCCGAGGGAGAGGCCGACAACGCTGAAGCGGTCGACCCCCTCGCGGTTGAGTGCGCTCAAGATATCCTGCGCAAGCAGCTTCACGGTTGCGGAGCTGGGAGCCACCTGGGCGACGTCGGAGCCGCCGTGCCCGCGATGATCGACCGCGATGACACGGTGGTGCTTCGCCAGTTCAGGAATCTGCTTCGACCAGGATTCGTGCGTCGTCGCGATGGAGGAGAGGAGCACCACGGTGCTGGTGTTGTCTTTATTGCCGTATTCCACAGTATGTATATGCGTCATGCGCTCCATTGTGCCCTTGATCGCCACGATGCGCGACAACGTGCGAGAGTGTGTGAGTTTGACGTACCCGCTAAGCTCTAAGGTCAACCCTTAGGCGAGACGAAGAAGCTGGAGTCCAACGCATCTATGGCAACATCCCAAAACACCTCAAACCTGTTGAAGTGCTCCTTTTGCGGCAAGACGCAGAAGCAGGTTCGCAAGCTTATTGCCGGTGGCGGAGTCTACATCTGTGATGAGTGCATCGAGCTGTGCAACGAAATCATCGAGGAAGAACTCGGCGGGGCGCAGGCTGAGCAGGATGAGGCTGCGGATCGGCTGCCGAAGCCAAGTGAGATCACCAAGTTTTTGGACCAGTACGTCATCGGGCAGGACTCGGCGAAGCGCACGCTCGCGGTGGCGGTGTACAACCACTACAAACGCATCCGAGCGGAGTCGGAGAATGTAACGAACCGCAAGCGTGATGAGGAAGTGGAAATCGCGAAGTCGAATATTTTGCTGCTGGGGCCGACGGGCTCCGGCAAGACGTACCTCGCGCAGTCGCTTGCCAGGATGCTCAACGTGCCATTCGCAATTGCCGACGCCACCAGTCTCACCGAGGCGGGGTACGTCGGAGAGGACGTCGAAAACATCTTGCTGAAGTTACTGCAGGCCGCGGACTTCGACGTTAACCGGGCGCAGCACGGCATCATCTACGTCGACGAGGTAGACAAGATCTCCCGCAAGTCCGAGAACCCCTCGATTACCCGCGACGTGTCCGGCGAAGGCGTGCAGCAGGCACTGCTGAAAATCCTGGAGGGCACCGTCGCGTCCGTGCCGCCGCAGGGCGGGCGCAAGCACCCGAACCAGGAGTTCATCCAGATTGATACGACGAACATCCTGTTCATCGTCGCCGGTGCGTTCGCGGGCTTGGACAAGGTGATTGCGGAGCGCGTGGGCAAGAAGGGCATCGGATTCGGTGCGGAGATCGACTCGAAGCAGGAGCGCGACGAAGCCAACATGCTGGCGCAGGTGCAGCCGGGTGACCTGGTGAAGTTCGGCCTCATCCCTGAGTTCATTGGGCGCCTGCCGATCATCGCGAACGTGGAGAACCTCGACCGCGACGCCATGGTGCGCGTACTCACCGAGCCGAAGAACTCACTGGTGAAGCAGTACAGCCGCCTCTTTTCGATGGACGGCGCCCAGCTCACGCTCACCGAGGACGCCCTCGAGGAGATTGCCGACCGCGCTGCCGAGCGCAACACCGGCGCCCGTGGTCTGCGCGCCATCATGGAGGAAGTGCTCGTGCCCATCATGTACGACCTGCCCGACCGCGAGAACGTCAGCGAAGTCGTCATCAACGGCGACGTGGTGCGGGGCGCTGCAGAGCCGCAGTTCGTGGAAGCTGAAGGGCAGCGCTCGGCCTAAGGCTGCCGAGTCGCAGTTAGTAGATGTCGTAGAGGTCGTCGCTGGTGCCGGTGCCTTCGCTGTCCGGCAGGGGAGTGGCCTCGAGGTAGCTTTCGTAGCCCGAGGGCGCGATGTTGGATGTCAAAAACGCCAGCACGGTATCAATAACCATGCGCCGCATCCCTTCGACGTTTCGCGGCTCGTCGAGGTCGAGGTGGCTCGTAATTATCGACGCCGCGTTGCCCGATACCCGCAGCGTGCTCAGCGCCGTGAGCAGCGCGAGTACGTCATCGGCGGAGATCCCCGGCCGAAAGGCACCGGCGTCCTGGCCCACGAGCAGGAGGCGCTCGACGTGCAGCGTGATCTCGCTGCGGCCGTGCACAATGTCCGTCGAGGCGTCCTCGAGGACCGGCTCGAGCCGCTCACGAATGAGCAGCTGAACTGCCTCAGGGTTGTCCTGGAAGGAGTGGAACATGCTGTCTACGAAGCGGCGCATGCCATCAACTGGGACTGCGTAGGAGCGCTGCAGGATCTCTTCGGGTGGAGCCAGGCGGTCGAGCGCGCGCCTGATCGTTTTTGCGTAGAGGCCCTTTTTGTCGCTGAAGTGGTAATGGATCATCCTCTTCGACATGCCGGTTTCCTTCGCGATGGCACCCAGCTTTGTTTGGGAGAAGCCACCGCGGGCGAACATGTCGAGGGCGATGTCAACAACACTATCGATTTCTGCGTTGATATCTGGTTCAGGTGCTTTGATACTCGCCGAGGTGGGGTCGGTGGGGAAATCCATCGTTGTATCCGCTCCTGAATTACTACGCATGCGTGAATGTTGGCTCATTGGTGACATCTACTTTTCTCTATGATGCCCCCATTTGAGAATTTGCACCGTGCAAAACGGGAATTTGTCTGCCTTACTATGCCTTTTAGGCCTAAAGGGGGGAGGGTATGCACGATTTCGGGGGTAGTGTGTCGGTTGAGCTACCTATACTTTGAATGTCAGATACCGCACACTATTGACCCGAGGTTTTTCTATGACACACCATTCTTCCACTCCCGTTAAAGTCGTTGTCACCGGCGCAGCAGGCAACATCGCGTACTCCCTGCTGTGGCGTATTGCCTCCGGCGACGTCTTCGGTGCGGATCAGCCGGTCGAGCTGACGCTGCTCGAGATCCCGGCAGCTGTCCGCGCGGCGGAGGGTACCGCGATGGAGCTGCACGACTCTGCCTTCCCACTGGTGACTGGTATCAACGTTTCCGATGACCAGTTCAAGGCATTCGAGGGCGCAAACGCCGCGTTCCTGGTTGGCGCGAAGCCACGCGGTAAGGGCGAGTCCCGCGCGGACATGCTCACCGCGAACGGCAAGATCTTCGTCGAGCAGGGCAAGGCCATCAACGCTGGCGCTGCGGACGATATCCGGGTGCTCGTCGTGGGTAACCCTGCGAATACGAACGCGCGTATCGCTGCGAAGGCCGCGGCGGATGTCCCTGCCGAGCGCTTCAATGCCTTGATGCGACTGGACCAGAATCGCGCACTGTCCATGCTGGGCCAGAAGCTGGAGGTGCCGTCGTCGACAATTGAAAAGATGGTGGTGTGGGGCAACCACTCGGATACTCAGTTCCCGGATGTGACCTTCGCTGAGGTCGGCGGCGAGAAGATTGCCGACAAGCTGGACCGCGATTGGTACGTCGACGAGTTCATCCCGCGCGTTGCCAAGCGCGGTGGCGAAATCATCGAGGTTCGTGGTAAGTCCTCGGCGGCGTCCGCTGCTTCCGCGGCGGTTGACCACATGCGTGACTGGGTCAATGGCACCGACGGCAAGTGGACGACGGCAGCGCTGCCTTCCACCGGCCAGTACGGCGTCGAGGAGGGGCTGCTCTTCGGTTTCCCGGTGATTGGCCGTGATGGCAAGTGGGAGGTCGTCGAGGGGCTGGAGATCAGCGACTTCCAGCGCGAGCGCATCGACAAGAACGTCGAAGCGATGCGCGGCGAGTGGGAGATTGCGTCCAAGCTTTTCTAACCGGTCGCGCCTACCGGAGGTTGATGGCTAAGATAGTCAACCGTGACTGACGCGACTGAACATTTGGTAGGCAAGAACCGAGCCGATGCGCTCCCGAAGTCTTGGGAGCCCGGCGAACACGAGCAGGCTTTGTACGAGGGCTGGGTGGAGAAGGGATACTTCACCGCCGACGCTTCCTCGGACAAGCCTGCTTATTCTGTGGTGCTGCCCCCGCCGAATGTGACGGGCCAGCTGCACATGGGCCACGCCCTGGACCACACGCTCATTGATGTTATGGTGCGCCGCAAGCGCATGCAGGGCTACGAGGTGTTGTGGTTGCCGGGTATGGACCACGCGGGCATCGCTACGCAGACGAAGGTCGAGGCGAAGCTGAAGGCCGAGGAGGGCAAGGACCGCTACGACTATGGCCGCGAAGAGTTCGTGGACAAGGTATGGGAGTGGAAGCACCAGTACGGCGGCACCATCACCACGCAGATGCGGGCTATCGGTGACTCCGTGGATTGGTCGCGCGAGCGCTTCACGCTTGACGACGGCCTCTCGCGCGCAGTGCAGACGATCTTTAAGCAGCTGTACGACGCCGGAATGATCTACCGCGACTACCGCCTGGTGAACTGGTCGCCGGTGCTGGAGACCGCGGTGTCCGACATTGAGGTCGTTTATAAGGACGTTGAGGGCGAGTTCGTCTCCATCCGTTACGGCTCGCTCAACGACGACGAGCCGCACCTGGTCGTTGCCACGACCCGTGTTGAGACCATGCTTGGCGACGTCGCCATTGCCGTCCACCCGGACGACGAGCGCTACACGGACCTGGTTGGCCAGGAGTTTGACCACCCGTTCCGCGATGACTTGAAGATTCAGGTGATTGCCGACGATTACGTCGATATGGAACTGGGCACCGGCGCGGTGAAGATCACGCCTGCGCACGACCCGAACGACTACGAGATGGGCCTGCGCCACAACCTGGACATGCCGATCATCATGGACGAGACCGGCCACATCGCCGATACCGGCACCAAGTTTGACGGTATGAGCCGCGAAGAGGCGCGCGTGGCGGTGCGCGAGGCGCTGGCGGAGCAGGGGCGCATCGTCAAGGAGGTGCGCCCGTACGTGCACTCGGTGGGCCACTCGGAGCGCTCCGGTGAACCGATTGAGCCACGCCTGAGCCTGCAGTGGTTCGTCAAGGTTGAAGAGCTGGCGAAGATGTCCGGCGATGCGATCCGCAACGGCGATACGAAGATTCACCCGGCGTCGATGGAGAAGCGCTACTTCGACTGGGTGGACAACATGCATGACTGGACGATTTCGCGCCAGCTGTGGTGGGGCCACCGCATCCCGATCTGGTACGGCCCGAACGACGAAGTGGTCTGCGTCGGCCCTGACGAGGAGCCGCCGGCTGGCTACACCCAGGACCCGGACGTGTTGGATACCTGGTTCTCCTCTGCGCTGTGGCCGTTCTCGACGCTCGGCTGGCCAGAGAAGACCCCGGACCTGGAGAAGTTCTACCCGACGTCCGTGCTGGTCACCGCGTATGACATTTTGTTCTTCTGGGTTGCCCGCATGATGATGTTCGGCACCTTTGCTGGAAAGAACACCCCGGAGATCCTCGGCGAGGGGGTTGACGGCCGCCCGATCATCCCGTTCACGGACCTGTACCTGCACGGCCTGGTGCGCGACGAGAAGGGGCGCAAGATGTCGAAGTCCCTGGGCAACGGCATCGACCCGATGGATTGGGTCGAGCGCTACGGCGCTGACGCGCTGCGCTTCGCCCTTGCGCGCGGCGCGAACCCGGGCGTGGACTTGCCGATCGGTGAGGACAACGCCACGTCCGCGCGTAACTTCGCCACCAAGCTGTACAACGCGACCCGCTTCGCTCTGATGAACGGCGCAGCGGTTGGTCCGCTGCCGGCCCGCGAGGAGCTGACGGACGCCGACCGCTGGATCCTGGACCGCGCGGAAGAAGTCCGCGCGAAGGTCGACGCCTACTTGGACGACTACCAGTTCGCGAAGGCGAACGAGGATCTCTACCACTTCGCGTGGGATGAGTTGTGTGACTGGTACCTGGAGATTGCAAAGACCCAGATCCCGCGCGAGGGCGAGACTGCGCAGGGCCGTAACACGCAGATCGTGCTCGGCCGCGTGCTCGACGTGGTGCTGCGCCTGCTGCACCCGACGATGCCGTTCATCACCGAGGTCCTGTGGACCGCGTTGACGCAGCAGCCTTCGGTGACGCAGGCGCCTTGGCCGACTGCGGAGGACACCAATGGTGGCGTCGAAACGGATGATGTGGCGCGCCGCAGGATCCAGGATGCGATCAAGCTGATTACCGAGCTGCGTCGTTTCCGCGCTGACCAGGGTGTGAAGCCGAACCAGAAGGTGCCGGCGAAGCTTGACTTTGCCAAGGCGGACCTGGCTGGGCTGGAAAACGTTATCCGCGATATCGCGCGGGTGGAGACGCCTGCTGAGGGCTTTGCGGCGTCGGCAAGCATTGAGATGCGCCTGAGCCAGGCGACGCTCGACGTGGCGCTGGACACCTCCGGCACCGTCGACGTTGCGGCCGAGCGCAAGCGCCTGGAGAAGGAACTCGCGGCGGCGGAGAAGGAGCTCGATACCACTGGCCGTCAGCTCGGCAACGAGCAGTTCCTGGCGAACGCGCCGGAGCAGGTCGTTGAGAAGATCAAGGTGCGCCAGCAGGTTGCGAAGGAAGAGTTCGCACGTGTGACGGCGCGCCTGGCGCAGCTGCCGGAGGCGTAGATGGCCGACAATGCTGACCTGCCGGAGCTTCCGGAGCTACCCGAGCAGTTCGATATCTCTGTCGAGGAGTCCGGGCTGCGCCTGAACCTGGGCGCGCCGCAGGCGGAGGAGACGGAAGACGTCGTCGCGCGCGAGGTCACGCCTGAGGACCTCGCGGCATTGCGTGAGGTCCAGCAGCAGCTCGAGGAACGCTGGGGCGAAACGCAAATTGACCCGACGCTGGAGCGCGTCGAGTACGTCATGGATCTGCTGGGCTCCCCGCAGCGTTCATTCAAAGCGATTCACGTCGCGGGGACGAACGGGAAGACGTCGACAACCCGGATGATCGAGTCGCTGCTGCGCAGCCTCGGGCACCGGGTGGGGCGCACGACGAGCCCGCATCTGCAGTTGATCACCGAGCGCATCGGGATCGACGGCCAACCAATCCACCCCGCGGACTTTGTGCGCATCTACGAGGAGATCCAGCCGTACCTCGCGATGGCTGACGACCACTTCGGCCAGCCGCTGAGCTTCTTTGAAGCCATGGTGTGCATCGCCTACGCCGCGTTTGCCGACGCTCCGGTGGACATCGCCGTGGTAGAAGTCGGCATGGGTGGCCGCTGGGACGCAACCAACGTGATCGATGCGGACGTCAACGTGATCATGCCGATCGGCATCGACCACACGCAGTACCTCGGCGACACGATCGAGCAGATCGCGGGCGAGAAGGCCGGCATCATCACGAATCCGGACTCCGTCACGGTCATCGCCGACCAGCAGCCGGAGGCCATGCGCGTAGTGCTGGAGCAGACCGTCCAGGTCGGTAGCGCCGTCGCGCGCCTCGGCTCCGAGTTCGGCGTTGAGGAAGCCGGAGTGGCCGTCGGAGGCCAGCAGCTACGGCTGCGCGGGCTCGCCGGCAGCTACGACGACATCTTCCTGCCGCTGTCCGGCCCACACCAGGCCCGCAACGCGGCCGTCGCGCTCGCGGCGGTCGAAGCATTCCACGGCGCACACGCCGAGCACCCGCTCAACATTGAGGCAGTGCGGGAAGGCTTTGCGGCGGTCCGCTCTCCGGGCAGGCTCGAGCGAGTGCGCGCTACACCCACCACGTTTATCGACGCCACCCACAACCCACACGGCGCAACCGCCCTTGCGGAGGCACTGCAGCACGACTTCGACTTCACCCGACTCATCGGCGTGCTGGGCATCCTCGGTGACAAGGACGCCGCTGGCATTTTCCAGGCGCTTGAGCCGGCGCTCACGGAAGTCGTGATTACGCAGAACTCCTCGCCACGCGCGATGGAGGCCGAAGACCTTGCCGAGATCGCCCGCTCTATCTTCGGCGATGAGCGCGTGCACGTGCAGCCGCACCTGCCGTCCGCCTACGAGCTGGCTGTTGAGCTTGCCGAAGACGCCCTTGCGGAAGTCGGCGTGCAGTCCGGCTCCGGTGTGATCATCACCGGCTCTGTCGTGACCGCGGGGGAGGCCCGCACCATGTTTGGAAAGGACCCAGAGTGAGCAGAGAAAAACGCCAACCGCCGATTAGCCCGCTCGGGCTCGGGCACGAGCCGGTCAAGGACCCAATCGCAGGACTGCGCGGGGTGCTCTCCGGCACGCTGATCATGGAATCGATCACCGTGCTGCTCATCCTGCTCGTGATTCTTAAAGTCGACGGTGGCGCCTACTGGACCACGTTCAACTGGGTGTACATCGTGGTCATCGGCGTCGCCCACGCGGTGATGGTGTTCGCACAGAAGGCGCCGGGCGCGATGTGGATTAACTTGGCCCTGCAGGTGCCGCTCATCTTTGGGTTCTTCGTGCACTGGTCGGTCACGGTGGTTGGCCTGATGTTCGGCCTGGTGTGGTTCTTCATCGTGAAGCTGCGCTCCGACATTGTGCAGCGCATGCGTGGCGGCTACCTGACCACGCAGCACTTGGACGCCGACTAGAGTTCGCGCCGCAGAATTTTCCCCGCCGCGTTGCGGGGGATGAGATCCGTGAAGGTGACTTCACGGATCTTTTTGTATCCGGCCACGCGCTCGGCAACCCACTCCATGATTTCCTCGCGGCTCAACGTAGCACCGTCGGCAACGACGATGCAGGCGCGCGGGACCTCGCAGTCGATCCCGTGGGTGCGCACGATATGGCGGACGACGGCGACGTCGGCAACCGCGGGGTGGGTGCGCAGCAACGCTTCGAGCTCAGCGGGGGCGACGTGGAAGCCCTTGTACTTAATCACTTCTTTCGCCCGGTCGACGATGTAGACGGTGCCGTCCTCAGCCAGCGTGACGATATCCCCGGTGTGCAGCCACCCACCAGTGATCGTTGCCTGGGTTGCCTCAGGGTCGTTGCGGTAGCCCCGCATCACCTGCGGGCCCCGGATGAGCATCTCACCGGGTTTGCCGGGGGCGACGTCGTGGCCGTCGCGAAGGTCGATGATGCGGAACTGCGTGTTCGGCACCGCGAACCCAATCGAGCCCGGCTTCGACCTCCCGGCAATGCCCACGTGGGTCACCGGGGACGTCTCCGTGGTGCCGTAGCCCTGCAGGATCACCGTGCCGAGCCGCTGCTCAACGCTGTCCGCCAACGCAGCATCCAGCGGGGCGGCACCGCACACCATGAACCGGGAGTCCGCGAACGCCTCCGCGGTCGCCTCCGGGTGTCGTGAGAGCGCAAGCGCGATCGGCGGGGCAATAAAGCTCAGCTCAATACGGTGGCTCCGCTGCGCCTCAATAAACGCTCCCAGGTCGAAGCTTGCCATCGTGTGAATATGGTGGCGCGCGTAGAGCGACGACAGCAGCAGCGTGTTCAGCCCGTAGATGTGGGCGAACGGCAGCGGCGCCAGTGTCGGGGTGCCCGCGCCGATACCGCTTGCGCGCAGCGCGGCCGAAAACTGCAGCATGTTCGCGCACAGGTTGCGGTGGGTCAGCTCGACAGCCTTCGGCAGGCCGGTGGTACCGGAGGAAAACGCAACCGCGGCGATATCTTCCGGCCCGGCTGGGGAGGCGCTGTGCTCGGCAGGTTCGGTGGGGGCGATGGGGGCGTCGAGAAGAACTTTGGCCTTGGCGAGCGCGCAGAGGTGGTCACGTTCGGCCGCGGTGAGACTCGTCCCCAACAAGCTTGCCGACGCCCCCACCTGCACCAACGCGAGGAAAGTGACGGCGAAGTCGATGCCGTTGGGCAGCTGCACTGCGACGCAATCCCCGGGACCGATGCCGCGGCGGCGCAACGTGGCGGCGAGCGCCAGCACCTCCTGGTGAAGCTGCGCATAGGTCACGCTTCGCCCCGTCTCGACCTCCGTGAGCGCCGGCGCCGACGCATGCTCGCCGAGGTTGCCGAAGAGCAGATCGGTGATGGAGCGCGCTCGCGTGCCGACGTCCGGAATTGGCGGCAGGGGACTCTCATATGTCATGGAGCAAACTTTAATCACCCCCACATCAAGATGTTCGCACCCGGTGGTTGTTGTTTAGTAGGGTATGGAGACATGACTGAACGTACACTGATTTTGATTAAGCCAGACGGCGTTGCAAACGGCCACGTCGGAGAGATCATCTCCCGCATTGAGCGTAAGGGCCTCAAGCTGGTCGAGATGGACCTGCGCACCGCAGACCGCGAGACCGCTGAGAAGCACTACGCAGAGCACAAGGACAAGCCGTTCTTCGGTGAACTCGTTGACTTCATCACCTCTGCTCCGCTGGTAGCGGGCATCGTCGAGGGTGAGCGCGCTATCGAGGCGTGGCGCCAGCTCGCCGGCGGCACCGACCCAGTCGCCAAGGCAACCCCTGGCACCATCCGCGGCGACTTCGCCCTCACCGTCGGTGAGAACGTCGTCCACGGCTCCGACTCCCCAGAGTCCGCCGAGCGCGAGATCGCAATCTGGTTCCCGAACAAGTAAGAACCACGCTTCAGCCGCCCATCCTGCTGTGTATGGCAGGGTGGGCGGTTTTGTTGTGTAGGCGGCGACGTTGAAATAGGCGCAGTCGGCGTCGTGTGTCACAATGGAGGCAAGCTTTTTACAACTTTCTGTAGGAACGTGTGTCAGCCGTGTGGCAGCGGCAACGGCTTCGCGCCCGGTTGACGCAGCTTGCAGATGCAAAAATATAGGAGCACGTACGTGGCGAAAAAATCTCATACCGAAATTCAGGACTTTGATCGATCAACCCTGAAAGACAAAATGCGGGTGTTCCAGCTCGCGAAGGCGTTGGGGGTGGCATCGAAGGACGTTGTCGTCGCGCTGACTGAGTTGGGAATTACAAAGGTTGCGCAGTCCTCGGTTACTCGGGAGGAAGCCGAGAAGGTCATCGATGCGCTGCAGCAGCCCGCGGATGAAGCTGAGGCGAAGAAGTCGAAAGACAGTAGCGACGAAAAGATCCGCGAGCGGGTGCGCAAGGACGTAGAAAACGAAATCCACCAGATCGAGGAGAAGGTGGATGCCACCTTCGAGGTCGCCGACGAGCCAGAGCAGGAACCAACACCAGAGCCTGAACCAGAGCCGGAGCCCGAACAAGAGCCGGAGCCCGAACCTGAAGAGGAAGCAACGGTCGAATACGCGCCGATCTTCAAGGCGCCGACGCGTCCAAAGCGCCGCCGAGCAGTGCGCACCTCCGAACCGAAGGAAGCGGATGAGGATGCCGCACCGAAGGGTGAAGTTGAGGAGCCCAAAGAGGAAGAACCTAAGGTCGAGGTTATTGACGAGCCGAAGGGGATCAGCGGTTCCGCCCGTCTGGAGGCGCAGCGTCGTCGGCGGAGTGAGCGTCGAGAAGCGGAGCGCCAGCGCTCCCGTATTGTTTCTGAGGCGGAATTCCTTGCGCGGCGCGAGTCGGTGCACCGCACGATGGTGGTGCGCGAGCGCGACCGCAACGACGGCCCAGGCCGCATCACGCAGGTAGCGGTCCTGGAAGACGGGCTGCTTGCGGAGCACTTTGTGTCCACGGACGATAACGCGTCGATCATCGGCAATATTTACATGGGCCGTGTCCAGAACGTGCTGCCGGGCATGGAGGCGGCGTTCATCGACATCGGAACCGGGCGCAACGCGGTGCTTTACGCCAGCGAGGTTGACTGGAAGGCTGCGAAGCTTGGCGGAAAGAAGCGCAGGATTGAGCACGCGCTGAAGTCCGGCGACCAGGTGATGGTGCAGGTCTCGAAGGATATTAACGGGCACAAGGGTGCTCGCCTGACAACGCACATTTCGCTGGCCGGACGTTTCCTCGTGTACGTGCCGGGTGGCCGTAACGCTGGGATCTCCCGCAAGCTGCCCGTCACCGAACGCAAGCGCCTCAAGGGCATCCTCAACGAGGTTGTGCCTGGCAAGGGTGGGGCGATTATTCGTACGGCTGCCGAGGGCATGTCGAAGGAAGCGATTGCTGAGGACGTCCAGCGCCTGCACAAACAGTGGGAAATGGTGCAGGAAAAGGCAGAAGCCGCGAAGAACGGGAAGGGCTCGCGCCCGGTGCTGCTCTACGAAGAGCCGCGCCTGATCGTCCGCGTCGTCCGCGACGTCTTCAACGAGGACTTCTCTGAGTTGATCATCGACGGCAAGAAGTCCTACAACATTGCGCACGCTTACCTGCAGTCCGTCGCGCCTGACCTGTTGGACCGCGTGACCAAGTTTGACCGCTCCGAACACGACGGTGCCGACGCCTTTGCGGAGCACCGCATCGACGAGCAGGTCCAGAAGGCGCTTGCCCGCGTGGTGTGGCTGCCGTCGGGCGGCACGCTCGTTATTGAGCGCACCGAGGCCATGACGGTGATTGACGTCAACACCGGCAAATTCACTGGCTCCGGCGGCAACCTCGAGGAGACGGTCACCGCGAACAATTTGGAGGCCGCGGAGGAAGTCGTCCGCCAGCTGCGCCTGCGCGACATCGGCGGCATGGTGGTCATCGACTTCATTGACATGATCCTGGATGAAAACAAGGAGCTGGTGCTGCGTCGCCTGAAGGAAACGCTGGGCCGTGATCGCTCCCGCCACCAGGTCTCCGAGGTCACCTCGCTCGGCCTGGTGCAGCTGACCCGCAAGAAGCTCGGCGATGGTCTGCTTGAGACCTACTCCAAGCCGTGCGAGTGCTGTGGTGGCCGCGGTGTGATCATCACCGAGGAGCCTGTAGAGCACGCGACGTACAACCCGGAGGAAGATGACCTGCAGCACCGCGGTGGCCGCGGCAAGCGTCGCGGGAAGTCGAACGGCGAGCGTTCCAACAAGAAGGCGGAGGAGAAGCGCCGCAGCAAGCTGGACGAAAAGGCGATCGACGAGCTGGTCGGCTCGGTTGTGTCCGAAGAGAGTGAAGCACATGAGGGCAACGACGAGCCGAAGCCGCCTACAGTAGGTGAATCCTCCAAGCGCGAGTCTGGTTCGCGCCGCCGTGGACGTCGAGGCACGAGCCGCGGGCGTGGGCGCGCGCAGGAACAGGACAAGCCACAGGACAAGCCACAGGACAAGCCGCAGGAGCACGCTCAGGAGAAGGGCAAGCCTGAGCAGACGTACGAGGAGGCCGTCGACGCCTTCGAGCGCTCCCCGCGCCGGAAGCGAGCGACCCGCGGTAACTCCCGTTCGGACCACAAGCCAAAGCGTGAAGACTTTGAACGCCAGGAGCACGTTAAGGAACCTGCGAAGGAAGCTCCACCCGAGGAAGCGCAAGAGCAGCCGAAGGTGAAGGTGACGGAGTCTCCTCGCCGGCGCGGGCGTCGGCGCGCAGTGCGCAAGACGTCCCAGCCGCAGCAGCAGGAGCAACCGAAGGCGAAGGAAACGAAGCAGAAGGCAACCAAGCCTGCGACGAAGAAACAGGAGTCGAAGGCGAGTGCGCGGCGCAGGCGGCGACGCGCGACACGCCGAACCTCTTCCAAATAGAGGGACAGAGGGGTGCGGTTTGATAATCGCACCCGCTTCTGTGTAGTATTTGACAGTCGCTGTTTTGGGCTGTGAAGCCGCGCCGTTTACGCATGCAGGCACGGTGGAACACGAAAGGCCACAAAGCGCTAGAGAACTGTACCAACTGTCTTCTATGCATGCGGGGAGACACAACGAGTTTAGATAAGGGGTAACCCTCTATGTACGCGATCGTCAAGACTGGCGGCAAGCAGTACAAGGTTGCCGAAGGCGACCTCGTCAAGGTCGAGAAGATCGAGGGTGAAGCGGGCGACAAGGTTGCCCTCACCCCGGTTCTGCTCGTCGATGGCGCGGATGTCACCGCAGGCCCTGATGCTTTGTCCAAGGTTTCTGTTGAGGCTGAGATTGTCGAGCACGGCAAAGGCAAGAAGGTCGACATTCTGAAGTACAAGAACAAGACCGGCTACAAGGTCCGCCAGGGCCACCGTCAGCCACAGACAACCATCAAGATCACTGCTATCAAGTAAGACTTGCACTAAGGAGAAATAGACAATGGCAACGAAGAAGGGTGCATCAAGCTCCTCGAACGGTCGTGACTCAGAGTCGAAGCGCCTCGGTGTGAAGCGTTTCGGTGGTCAGCAGGTAAAGGCGGGCGAGATCCTCGTTCGTCAGCGCGGCACCAAGTTCCACCCAGGCGACAACGTCGGCCGCGGTGGCGACGACACGCTGTTCGCACTGGCAGCTGGCGCAGTCCAGTTCGGCATTAAGCGCAACCGTCGCATCGTCAACATCGTCCCAGCGGACGGCGAAGGCGTTTCGGCAGAGGTGCTCGAGGCTGCAGAGGCAGCTGGCGTCGCACAGGAAACTGCGTAACCCGTAGCAATACTTGAAACACCGCACACCCCGACCGGGTGCGCGGTGTTTTTCTTTCCCACAACCCGGTACCCTCCATTACTAGAACTCTTTTGCAAGGAAGGCGGAACTAATGGCCCAATTTGTTGACCGCGCGGTGCTGCACCTCCAGGCCGGTGACGGCGGACATGGCTGTGTCTCTGTCCACCGCGAAAAATTCAAACCCCTCGGCGGCCCGGATGGTGGTAACGGCGGCCACGGCGGTGACATCGTGCTGGAGGTGTCCAACCAGGTGCACACGCTGTTGGACTTCCAGTACCGTCCGCACGTCAAAGCGAAGCGAGGCGGCAACGGCGAAGGCGACCACCGCAACGGCGCTCGAGGGGAAGACCTCATCCTCGAGGTTCCCGTGGGCACCGTGGTGCGCAGTGAGGACGGCGAGATCCTTGCCGACCTGACAGTCCCGGGCACCCGCTTCCTTGCTGCGGAGGGCGGCTTCGGTGGTTTGGGCAATGCGGCGCTGGCTACCGCGAAGCGGAAGGCTCCAGGTTTTGCGCTGAAAGGCGAGCCGGGTGAGGCCCATGATCTGATCCTCGAGCTGAAGTCCATGGCGGATGTGGGGCTGGTTGGTTTCCCATCGGCGGGGAAGTCGTCGCTGATCTCGGTGCTTTCGGCTGCGAAGCCGAAGATCGCGGATTACCCCTTTACGACGCTCGCTCCGAACCTTGGCGTGGTCAACGTCGGCGATGACACGTACACCATTGCGGATGTGCCAGGCCTCATCCCGGGGGCGAGCCAGGGCAAGGGCCTGGGTCTGGACTTCCTGCGCCACATCGAGCGCACCGCGGTGCTCGCGCACATCGTGGACGTGGCCACGATGGAGCCGGGGCGCGACCCGATTTCTGACATTGAGGCGCTCGAGCACGAGCTTGACTCCTACGCCGACCAGCTTGACCTGGACTCTGGTCTCGGTGACCTGCGTGAGCGCCCTCGCATCGTTGTGCTGAACAAGATGGACGTGCCGGAGGCCCGGGAGCTCGCCGAGTTCTTGGAGGATGACATCAAGGAAAAGTTCGGCTGGGATGTATACATGATCTCCACCGCGACCCGCGAGGGCCTTGACCCGCTGAAGTGGGCGCTGTGGAACATCGTGGAGCGTGCCAGGAAGCGACGCGTGAAAGCCGAGAAGGCAACTCCTACGGAGGTACTGCGGCCGAAGGCGGTTGTGCCAAGGCGCCGTGGGCACGCGCAGGAGGGCGGCATCGAAGTAGTTGCTGACCCGATGTGGCCGGGCGGCTGGTTGGTCACTGGCGAGAAGGCGGAGCGCTGGATTCGCCAGACCGACTTCGAAAACGACGAGGCGGTCGGCTACCTCTCGGACCGCCTGAACAAGGCCGGCGTGGAGGACCAGTTGCGCAAGATCGGCGCGAAGGAGGGCGACACCGTCACCATCGGCGAGATCTCGTTTGATTGGGAGCCATCGCGAGCGGGTGACCCAACCATGGCGGGACGTGGCCAGGACGCCCGACTCTACGACACCACGCGCGCGTCCGCATCGGAGCGCAAGCGCGCGTCTCAGGCGCGCCGCGGCCTTATCGACGAGTTCGATTTCGGCGACGGGGAGACAGCCGACCGGGAACGTTGGCAGGGTTAGCGCTACACTGAGCTGCTATGAACGCAGCAACAACTTCGGAGGCGCAGCTTCGCGAGCACATTGCTGGTGCGAAGCGGGTCGTCGTCAAGCTTGGTACCTCCTCACTGGTCAATGAGGATTCCTCGGTGAGCAGGGTCAAGATTGACCGCCTCGTTGATGCGCTGGTGGACCGCATGGATGCGGGCACGGACGTCGTGGTGGTGTCCTCCGGCGCGATCGCGGCGGGCATGAGCCCTCTGGGGCTGCGAACGCGCCCGCGCGACCTTGCGACGAAGCAGGCGGCTGCAGCGGTGGGGCAGGTGCACCTCGCGCAGGAGTGGGGTGCCTCCTTCGCCAGGCATGGCCGCACGGTGGGCCAGGTGCTGCTGACGCAGGCCGATGCCGGCGTGCGGGAGCGCGCGCGGAACGCCCAGCGCACGATCGACAGGCTGCGGCAGCTGGGCACTGTGCCGATCGTGAACGAGAACGACACGGTGGCGACCTCCGAGATGCGCTTCGGCGATAACGACAGGCTCTCGGCGATTGTGGCGACGCTCATCGGAGCCGATGCGCTCGTGTTGCTTTCAGACGTCGACGGCCTCTACGACCGCAACCCGGCCGACCCGAGCGCGCGCTTTGTCTCTGAGGTCCGCACCGGCGCTGACCTCGAGGGCGTCGTGGCCGGTGACGGTGGTGCGCTCGGGACCGGGGGGATGGCGGCGAAGGTGTCGGCGGCGCGGCTCGCAGCCCGCGGCGGAGTGCCAGTGCTGCTGACCAGCGCGACCAAAATCTCGCAGGCGCTGCAGGACGCAAGCTGCGGAACCGTATTCCACACCCGTGAGCAGTCAACGCTTAGGGCATGGAAATTCTGGGCGCTCTACGCCGCGGACGCTGAAGGCGTGCTGCGCCTGGATAAAGGCGCCGTGCAGGCCGTCACCAGTGGGGGCACGAGCTTACTCGCGGTGGGTATCACCGACATCGAGGGGGACTTCCACGCCGGTGACATCGTGGAGATCCTGGGGCCCGACTCGGAAGCCGTCGGGCGCGGCGAGGTTGCGTATGATGCCGCGGAGCTTGCCGGCATGCTGGGCAAGCACACGGATGAGCTGCCGGAAGGGCAGCGCAAACCCGTCGTGCACGCCGACTATTTATCAAATTTCGCCACCCGTCTGTAAATACACGCTAGGTTGGGGTGCATGAAATTTGCATTCTTACCGAAACCTTGGGACGCAGTCGTCGATGACCTGACAGATCACGGCCACACGTTTGTGGACCTCGACGAGTCTCCAGACGTGTTGGTGTTTCGCGGGAATCCGGAAGATTTCCCAGAGGAATTACCGCCGAGCGTGAAGCTTGTGCAGGTGGCGTATGCGGGCGTCGAAAAGCTGGTAGAGGCAGGGGTGCTCGATGTCGATGTGCCGGTGGCTAATGCCGCTGGGATATACGACGACACTGTGGCCGAGGCGGCACTGGCGCTGCTGTTGGGGGTGCTGCACCGGCACAAGGCGGTGACGCCGCAGTGGAACGACAGGCAGCTCAACGAGGAGACGGACTACCTGTTCGACAACAAGAAGGTCGCGGTGATTGGGGCGGGTGGCATCGGTAAGATGCTGATCCGCTTCCTCGAGCCGTTCGGGCCGGAGATTATTGCGGTGAACCGCTCCGGCAACCCGGTGCCGGGGGCCAAACGCACCGTGGCGATGTCCGAGGCGCAGGATGTGTGGTCGGAGGCGGACTACTTCGTGCTCATCGCGCCACTGACGAAGCAGACGCACCACCTCGTCAACGCGGAGGTGCTGCGCGCGATGAAGCCGAACGCGGTGGTGGTCAACGTTGGCCGTGGCCCACTGATTGATACGGAGGCGCTGACCAAGGCCCTGCAGGATGGCACGATTGCTGGCGCTGGCCTGGACGTGACGGACCCTGAGCCGCTGCCGGAGGATCACCCGCTGTGGCAGATGGACCGCTGCCTGATTACCCCGCACACCGCGAACATCCCGCGCTACATGCAAGCGCGCGTGGGTGAACTGACACGCCGAAACTGGGAGGCACTGCAAGAGGGCCGCCCGTTGCCGACGCAGATTGATGTGGAGGAAGGATACTAATGACGACTATCGAAGCTCAGGTACTGCAGTTGGCGAAGGCTGCGAAGCAGGTGGCGCCGGTGATCGCGACGCTACCGACCGTCCGCAAAAACGCTGTGCTGCAGCACGCGGCGCAGGCGCTGGAAGCACGTACTGCGGAGATTCTGCAGGCCAACGCCCGCGACATCGAGGAAGGCCGCGCGGCTGGCATGGACGAAGCGTTGGTAGACAGGCTCGCGCTGGATGAGCAACGCATCGCGGGCATCGCGGACGGACTGCGTCAGGTCGCGAGCCTCCACGACCCAGTTGGGGATGTGGTGCGCGGCGGCACGATGTACAACGGGATCCGGATGCGCCAGGTTCGCGTGCCGCTCGGCGTGATGGGCATGGTCTACGAGGCCCGCCCGAACGTCACGGTCGATGCGTTTGGCCTGGCGCTGAAGTCAGGCAACGTGGCACTGCTGCGTGGTTCGAAGTCGGCGGCGCATTCGAACGCGGCGCTGGTCGCGGTGCTGCAGGACGTGCTGGCGAAGGAGGGGCTGCCAACCGAGGCGGTCCAGCTGCTGCCGAGCGACTCGCACGACTCCGTCACCGCGCTCATCACGGCACGCGGCCTCGTCGATGTGGTCATTCCGCGCGGCAGCGCCCGGCTTATCGACGCCGTCGTTACCCAAGCAACCGTGCCAACCATCGAGACCGGCACTGGCAACTGCCACGTATACGTGGATGCTTCAGCGGACATTCAGCAGGCGACCGACATTGTCGTCAATGGCAAGACGCGCCGGGTGTCGGTGTGCAACGCGACCGAAACGGTGCTGCTTGACGCGGCGTTGCCGGATGCGGACAAGCTGGCCGTCGTAAAGGCACTGCAGGACGCCGACGTGACCGTCCACGGGGACCCGGCAGCACTTGGTGCGTTCGGGGCTTGCGACGTAGTCGAGGCCGACGAGCACGATTGGGCGGAGGAGTACCTTTCGATGGACGTTGCCGTCGCCGTCGTCGACGGCGTTGAGGGGGCCGCGAAGCACATCGCACGCTACTCCTCGGGGCACACAGAAGCCGTGGTCGCCACCGATGCGCGCGTGCTGCAGTACTTCGCGGACCACGTGGATTCGGCAGCCATCATGCTCAATGCCTCGACCGCGTTTACGGATGGCGAGCAATACGGCATGGGTGCAGAGATCGGGATCTCTACCCAGAAACTGCACGCACGTGGACCAATGGCGCTGCCTGAACTGACAAGCACGAAGTGGATCCTGGAGGGCAGCGGGCAGACTCGAAGTTAGGAAAATGGTGTGGGCGGGCTACACTAATGCGCAGTTTCTTCACACCCGGAGTCCAAGGTGTGACTCATCCATAGAGAAGGTGCATAGTGTTCCGCAAAATGCGTACGTTTTTCCGTCGTCGGCTACCCGTGACTGCAGTTGCGTTCGCCGCAGCAGCAGCTGCGGTGGTTACCCCCGTGCTGCCGACGGAGGAAGCGACCGCCCAGCAGCGGTGCCCTTCGGTCGCGGTAATCGCTGCACGCGGCTCCGGTCAGAATAACCAGATTTACCGAACACGCTATGCCGGGGAAGCCCCGTGGACCTCGAATGGTTGGGAGGGGGAGACCATTCGCGCTTTCCTTCGCTATTCGGAGTCGCGCTACCGTGCCACTCACGGCGGGAACTCCCTGATGAAGGACGTGGAAGTCCTCGGTATGGAGCCGCGCTACTACCCAGCGATTTACCCGGATTATGATGTCCCTTCCGTCGCAGCACCCGCGACGCTGCTGCAGGCGCTGGGTTTGGCTATCCAGTACGCGGTGCCGTTGTTTACGATGGCGCGACAGGCTGGCACGGACTTTATGGACTCCGTCAACATTGGGCGCACTGGCGTGATGGCGCTGGTGAACGACTACGAACGCGCGAGCGGGTGCCATCCGAAGTACGTGCTGTCCGGCTACTCACAGGGCGCGATGATCCTGCTGGAGCACGAGCGTGAGCTGGCACGCCGCGGCAAGCTGGCGGGCGTTGTCTACTTTGGCAACCCGATGACTGCCGCGCGTGATGCTGGCACGGTGGGCGTGGCAAACGGCGGTGCAGGCGGCATGCTCGGCTTCCTGCCGTTTAACACTCGCACCGCGGGTGCGACCCGCAACAAGGTCAACTACTGCTTGCCGCTGGATGCAGTGTGCGATCTTTCCGTCCAGGTCCTGCGGGCCGCTGCCCCGACGGGCGGTACCCACGGCCAGTACTTCCTGCGGTGGAACCGTTGGGATGACCAGGTGGCAGACTCTTTTGGTCGCTTTGTTGATCAGGTTCGGTACCGCTAAGAGTTGAAGGAAGGATAAGGACACAGTCATGGTTTCGTGGAAGCGGGCAGCGTGTAGCGCTCTTGTAACAGCGACGCTGTTGACCAGTGGGGTGTCGGTTGCGCAGGCTCAGGAGACTGAAGCAGGCGTGGCGGTGCCGACGCCGTCACGCGGGGTATACATCCAGTCGCAGAAGTGCCAGTTCCGGACGGATGGCAAGGGCAACGTACTTGTCGACGCCAACGGGCAGCGCATCCCAGTGCTTGACGAGCATGGCAAGCCGGTGTGTGAAGACCTCAACGCCAGCTCGATGTCATCGATGAAGCAGCGCCCAGATTCATCCCCAGAAGGCAAGGAGAAGTTGCCGTGGTGGGGCATCCTGCTCATTGTGCTTGGCTCAATTGTTGGCGTGGGGCTTACAGCGTTCTGGCTCGCTTTCGAGCAGGCGAACGTCTGGATCGGGTAAGCACGTGGCAGAGGCCGTAGCAGCATCATTGCGCGACGCCCGACGAGTGGGCGTCATGGGCGGTACTTTCGACCCGATCCACAACGGCCACCTCGTGGCCGCGAGCGAGGTCGCCGACCGTTTTGACCTTGACGAGGTCGTGTTTGTGCCGACGGGTCAGCCCTGGCAGAAGGCGGATCGGCAGATCACCGACTCTGAAGATCGCTACCTCATGACGGTCATCGCGACTGCCTCGAATCCGAGGTTCTCGGTCTCTCGGGTAGACATTGACAGAGAGGGGCCGACCTACACCCTGGACACGCTGCGGGATTTGCGCGCCCTGTTGCCGCAGGCGGAACTGTTCTTTATCACGGGTGCGGATGCTTTGGCGTCGATAATGTCGTGGCGCGATTGGGACCTGATGTTTGACCTGGCACAGTTTGTCGGCGTGACGCGCCCCGGCTACGAGCTGAGCGAGGCCTTCTTGCCCGAAGACGTGCAGGAGCAGGTGCATTTGATTGAGATTCCTGCGATGGCGATCTCGTCCACGGGGTGCCGCGAGCGCGCCAAAGAAGGCCGCCCGGTGTGGTACCTGGTGCCAGATGGCGTGGTGCAGTACATTGCGAAAAACGACCTATATCGTTCAAGTGGCGAACAGCGCCCTTAGCGTGGGACAATAGGCGCGTTACTGCTATTTTTCATTACTGACGAAGGACTGAGTACTTGACTGCTCTGCAGATCTCTCTTGATCAGGCCGCGATCGCCGCGAAGGCCGCCGACGAGAAGCTCGGCGAGAACATCGGCGTCATCGATGTGTCGAACGTGATCGGCATTACCGATATTTTTGTGATTGTCTCCGCGGACAACGAACGCAAGGTAAACGCGATCGTCCAGGAGATTGAGGACGACATGACCGACGCCGGCTTCGAGCCGAAGCGCCGCGAGGGCGTTCGCGAAAACCGCTGGGTGCTGCTGGACTACGGCAACATCGTGGTGCACGTGCAGCGCAGCCCGGAGCGGGACTTCTACGGCCTGGACCGCCTGTACGCAGACTGCCCGGCAATTAGCGTGGAGGGCCTACCAGCCTACGAACGCCCTGGTGCGTTCGCGGACGGCGAGAGTGTGCGTTCGGCGCAGCAGATTGAAGACCTTCCGTTGGCGGGCGATGCCCCTGAGGACGAGGACGAGTTCTAACACCATGGCGCGACGACTCATCTTGCTGCGACACGGCCAAACCACGTATAACGCCACGTCGAGGATGCAGGGGCAACTCGACACGGAGTTGTCGGAAGAGGGGAGGCAGCAGGCGCGAAACATTGCGCCGGTGTTGACAGAAATGGGCGTCGCCAAGATTGTGGCTTCTGACCTGAGCAGGGCTGCAGTCACGGCGCAGATCGTTGCGGAGCACCTCGAGCTGCCGGTGACCTATGATGGGCGCCTGCGCGAGACGCACCTCGGGCAGTGGCAGGGCAAGACACACGCCGAGGTCGATGGTGCCGACGGCAGCGTTCGCGCCCACTGGCGCAATACCCCAACGTGGGCGCCGCCGGAAGGCGAGAGCCGGATTGACGTCGCGCAACGGGCACGCCCGGTTGTTGACGAGTTGATGGAGCACTTCGACGAGTGGGATGACGCGGCGGTGCTGCTTGTCGCCCACGGAGGTACGATCGCGGCGCTGACGTCGAGCCTGCTGGACCTGGAGATCTCGCAGTACCCGATGATGAAGAGCCTGCGTAACGCGAACTTTGCGCAGCTGCAGGCGTTGCCGCGCTACGGCGAGCCGGACACTGGCGTGCAGTGGTACCTCGAGGCGTGGAACCAGGGGTTGACGGTCTAAATGTCGGTACGGGTTGTTGTTGATTCCTCGGCGGGTTTGCCAGCTGATATTGCCAGTGAGCTCGACATTACGGTGCTCCCGCTGCACGTCATGGAGCATGTCGAAGACGATGAAGTATCGACGAGCGGGCTGTCGGCCTTGGAACTCGCAGCGGCTTACGGGCGTCAGCTCGAGCGCTCTGGGGACGATGGCGTGGTAGCTCTACACCTGTCGAAGCACTTTTCTTCCACCTGGTCCGCGGCGGTTTCTGCTTCGGGGGTGTTCCCGGGGAACGTGCGGGTGCTCGACACCAGTACCGTTGGTATGGCGGTCGGAGCGGCAGCGATGGCCGCGGCGACCGTCGCGCGCGAGGGGGCGAGCCTCGACGAGGTAGAAGCGATGGCCTCGTCCACGCTGAAGCGCTCGGAGACGTGGTGCTACCTGCACCAGCTGGACTGGTTGCGCAAGTCTGGCAGGATTTCCACGGGGACTGCGGTGTTGTCGGCGGCGTTGCTGGCAACGAAGCCGATTCTGCGGATGCACAACGGCAAGCTCGAGTTAGCCGGCAAGACTCGCACCCAGACGAAGGCGTTTTCCAAGCTCACGGAGCTTGTTTTGGAGCGTGCGGATTCCCAGCCGGTGTTTGCTGCGGTGCAGCATGCGGACGCGGAAGAGTCCGCGCAGCAGCTGGCGGGCATGCTTGATGAGGTGCTGCCGCGGCACTCACGAGTGCTGGTGGAGCCAATGGTCGATGTGCTTGCCGCGCACACCGGGCCCGGCGCGATCGGGCTGTCGGTCGTGTTTGGTTCACGCACGTAGCGGCGCTGTCAAGGGGGTTGGCTGCGACTGTGGAGAAGTAGCCTGCACGGGGTGTGCGGTTTGGGGGTTGTCCACAGCGGGTTTGCTTGGTCTGTTGGGGCGAGGACGCCGGTTTTAGCCTGTGGTTATGCAGGTCAGTGAACGGATTCAAGAGCTTACGCGCCCGACTGGTGAGGAGGCGCTGCTGCAGGTGAAGTACCCGACTCCTCGCGTGCACGTTCCGGTGAAGCCGGCGGCCGCGGTGATGGGGGTTGTGATGAGCCTACTGGTGCTGTGGGCGGTGGTGCAGGTCCGCGGACCGGATGTTGCGGAAGAGGACGCACCTGTTTGGGAAAACGTTGCTACTGCGACCGATGTGCCGGAGCGCGTGGTGGTTGCGGTGGTGGGGGAGGTGGCAAATCCTGGGCTGGTGACGCTGAACCAGGGTTCCCGCGTGGCGGATGCGCTGGATATTGCGCAGCCGCTCGACCACGCGGACTTGCTGCAGTTGAATCTCGCTCAAGTGCTTGTCGACGGCCAACAGCTCCACGTCGTCGCAATCGGTGAAGGCCCTGCCGTGCCGGGTGGGGATGGTGGTGGTGCTGTGGAGGCGACAGGTCAGATTTCGCTCAACGGGGCGTCGGCCGCGGAGCTGGTCACGCTGCCCGGGGTGGGGGAGGCGACCGCGGCGGCGATTGTAGCGCACAGGGAGGCGAACGGCCCGTTCCAGAAGGTCGAGGATCTGATGCAGGTCAAGGGGATCGGCCCTGCGAAGTTTGAGGCGATTGCGCCGCTGGTGGGGCTGTAAGCGGTGCAGGAGCTTCGGCTGGTGCCCACGGCGCTGTGCGTCTGGATAGCGACGATCGCGGCTGTTGCCCTCGCGCCGTGGGCGGGGTTCGCTGTAGTTGCCGTGGCGGTAGTGCTGTGCGGGTGTGCGCGTGCGGTGGGCCAGGCGGTGCTGGTCGGTTCTGGTGGCGTGGCGGCCGTCGTGGTGGCCTGGGTCCGCATCACGGTGGCGCGGGCGGGGACGCTGCGCCTGCCGGTGGAGGCCACCGTGACCGCTGCCCCAAAGGAGCTTGCCTCTGGCGGGATGCTGGTACGCGTGCGCGTCGGGAGCGGTGGCGCCGAGCTGCCGGTGTTTGTCCGCGGCGGCGTCCCCGATGGGGTGGTCAGTGGTGCGACGGTGCGGGTGGACGGCACCGTGTCGGAGTCGTCGCGGGTGGGCGTGAACCCGTGGGCGGTCAATGGCACGGTCGAGCCGTTGGCCGGGCCGACGGGTGCATCCGGGTGGGCGCAGCACGTGCGGGCAACGTTCGCCGATGCGGTGCGCGAGCACGTCGGGGAACACTCGCAGGGCCTCATCCCGGGCATGGTGCTGGGCGACACCTCGATGCAGGGGGCGTCGGAGCAGCAGGCGTACATCGCTACCGGGCTATCGCACCTCTCGGCGGTATCGGGTTCGAACGTTGCCATTGTGACGACGTTCGCCGTGGTAGTAGCTGCAGCGCTGCGCATCGGACTCTACGGCAGGCTCGTTGCAGCGGGTGCTGCGTTGGCGGTGTTCGCCTTGCTCGTTGGGCTGGAGCCGAGCGTGCTGCGGGCATCGGTGATGGGGCTGGTGGGACTCGTTGCGGTGGTGGCGTCGAGTCAAACGGAGGTTATTCACGCGTTGTGCCTGGCGGTGATTGCGCTTATTTTCTTCGATACTGACCTGGCGATGCACTACGGGTTTGCGCTGTCGGTGGCTGCGACCGTCGGCATCGTGGTGCTCTTCCCGCTGTTCTACAGGGCGCTGGCACCGACGGCGTTGCCGGACATCCTCGTGCGCGCCGTCGCGGTCGCCATCGCCGCAGACGTTGCGACGATGCCGCTCGTGGCCGCGATGGCGGGGCAGGTCTCGCTGGTCTCTGTTGGCGCGAACGTGCTGGTGGCCCCCGTCACGCCCCTGGTGACGGTGCTCGGGCTGTGCGCGGTGGTGCTGGCGGTGCTGCCGGGAGGTCTTGAGGCGATCGTGCTGTGGGTGATCTCCCCGCTGACCTGGTGGGTCCACACTGTGGCTGAACGTGGAGCGGCGCTGCCCGCCGCCACAGTCGCTGCGAACCCGGTGACGGTGCTCATCGGCTACGGGTGGGTGGTCGCCGTGCTGTTGCTTGTGCCGTGGCGCCGCCGGACACTGGCGCTGTGCCTGACCTGCGCGGTGGTAGCAAGCGCTTGTTTCGCGTGGCCACGAGGCACCGTTGTGGATCCCGCGACGCTCCGCAGCCACGTCGTGGCCACCAAAGACGACATCCTCCCCGTCCCGCCAGGCACCGAGCTCGTTGTGGTGTTGGAAGAAGGCAGCGCGCCCAAGCGGCCGGCAGCAACCCCGGACGGCATCCCCGTCATCTTCCCCAACCGGGGAGCGGTGCCCGTCCTCTACGCAGATGGGAGGCAACAGCTACGCTAAGAAGCATGCTCAACCCAGTGCACCTGGTCCTCGGGGAAGACGAGTTCCTCGCCGAACGCGCCACCAAAGCCATCATTGCCCAGCTCAGCCCAGCTGCGGAGCGCACCACCCTGCGCGCAGGCGACGTCACCGAAGGCGAGCTGGCCATGGCGACGAGCCCGTCACTGTTCGCCGAGGAACGCATCGTGCTGATCAAGAACACCGAGCTGGCAGGCAAGGAACCGCTCGAGATCCTGCTGCGCGCCTGCGTGGACCCGGCGCCCGGTATGACGCTGATCATCGAGCACTCCGGAGGTGGGCGTCAAAAAGCCTATGTGAAGAAGTTCGAAAAGATTGCCGAGGTCCACCGCGCGAACCCGCTGCGCGACCGCGACCGGCACTCGTGGCTCACCCAGGAGTTTAGGCGCTACGGGCAGCGCCCAACCCCGGACACTGTCGCTGCGCTGCTCGAATCCGTCGGCTCTGACCTGCGGGAACTCGCCAGTGCGGTGAGCCAGCTCGTGGCGGACACCGACGGGGAAGTCGACGTAAACGCTGTGCGCAACTACTACACGGGCGTGGCGGAAGTCGCGGGCTTCGACATCGCGGAGCAGGCCATCGCCGGGCGCGCCGACCGCGCGCTCGCCTCCACGCGCCGGGCACTGCAGCTGGGCACGAGTCCAGTGGCGATCGCGGCGGCGCTCGCGCACAAGGTCGGGGACATCGCCAAGCTGTACGGGGTGCGGGGTAACCCGGACCAGCTCGCGCGAACGGTCGGGATGCACCCCTTTGTGGTGAAGAAGACCATGAACGTTGCGCGCCAGTGGTCGGGTGATGCGGTGTCGCAAGCCGTCATCATCGTCGCTGAGCTGGAGTCTACGGTGAAGGGCAATGGTGGGGAGCCGGAGTACGCGGTGGAAGAAGCAGTCCGCAGGATTGCCCAACTCGCGTGATAGCGTAGGAAAACTATGACGCAGCAACAACCGAACGAGATCCCCGAAGACGTTCAAGCCTTCGCCACCCGCCTCTTTCAGATGGCGCGTGGCGGCGAGGCAACCCTGCTCGATTACGTTGACCAGGGCGTCGACGTCAATCTGGCGAACCAGGACGGAAACTCGTTGTTGATGCTCGCCGGCTACTCCGGGCACCTCGCCCTGACCGAAGGGCTCATCGCGCGCGGCGCAGACGTCAACGCGCTGAACGCGCGCGGGCAAAGCCCGCTGGCAGGGACGATCTTCAAGAAAGAAGACGACATCGCCCGTGCACTTATCAACGCGGGTGCCGACGCCACCATCGGCACCCCAAACGCCATCGACACAGCGAGCATGTTCGGCCGTGAGGACCTCATCGACCTGCTTCAGGGCACGCAGCGGTGATCGCGCCGGCAGATCTCGCGGTCATTGTCGGTCTGAACTTGGTTGGTGCAGCCGCGCCTGGGCCCGACGTCATCCTGGTCACGCGTACCGCGACGCGCTCGCGGCCGCACGCGTGGGCAACGACGTGCGGAATCCAGCTCGGTGTGCTGTGGTGGTGCTCGCTGACCGTGTTCGGTGCGGCGGCGCTGCTGACCGCCGTGCCGCGCGCGCTGCAGGTAGTGCAGGTGATCGGCGGAGCGTATCTGGTATGGATGGGTATCAACGCGGTGCGCCAGGGTTGGCGCGACCGGCGCAACCCACCGCTTTCCCTCGAGGAAGCAGAGCAGCGGCTCGGCAGCCTGCGCACGAGCTTTGTTCGGGGGCTGTCCACCAACCTGGCGAACCCGAAAATCGTGCTGGCGTTGTCCGCCATGATTGCGCCACTGCTGCCAGCTAGTCCGTCGTGGGCAACGCAGATTGTGGTGATCTTGTCGCTGTGGGCCAGCTCGTTCATCCTGTTCGGCGTGCTCACGCAGGTGGTGTCTACGAACCGGGTGCGGCGCAAATTACTAGCCGCCGGGCCCGCAATCGATATGGGCTCCGGCGGCTTCTTCTGCGTTGTTGGCGCGCTCCTCGTGGTGCGTGGTCTGCTTAGCGCAGGCTGAGCAGGAAGTCCACGGTGGCGGTACTTGCAGATGGATCCGTGAACCACGTGTGGCCGCCACCTTCGACGCGCTGCAGCTCAGTTCGGGCGCCACAGGCAGGGCTCAACGTGGTGACGTTGCCCAGGCGGGTCTCGGTGGCGGAGCCCGCGATGCAGCCGTTCTTGTCCATGAACAGGTTGAACACGTCGTTGACGGAACGGAACGGCTTGCCGTGGCGGTTACCGCCGTCGTAGCCGACGACGTTGTCGTTGGTGCCGTGCATGATGAGCGTCGGCACGGAACCGCTCTTGCAGCCCTCGACGGTCGGGTTGTAATAGGCGCCCGCCACAGAGGCGATACCGTTGACAAGCTCAGGGGCGTGGCAGGCGAGCGAGGCCACCATGCCACCGCCGTTGGAAAGTCCGACGGCGCTCACGCGGTTGCGGTCGGCGCCGAAGTTCTCGACGAGGTCGTCGATAATCGCGCGGGTGTATGCAATGTCCTCGCGCGTCGACGTACGTGCGTACGGTGCACCCGCCCAAGCCTGGGACTCGCCCTCGGCGTAGACGACGATGGCGCGGCCCGCAGCAGCGGACTCGAGGTGGGCGTAGCCCTGCATCTGGTCGGCGGTGTGCTGCCACCCGCCGTAACCAATGATGACGGGGTAGGACTTTCCTTCCTCATAGCCCGAAGGCAACACCACATTGTAGGAGCGCGACAGGCCATCAGCATTGACGGTGCGGCGCTCCTGGGAACCGCGGCGGCCCGGCTCGTGCGAGGAGCCGATCGTGCCGGTGACCGGGCCCAAAATCACAATGGCCGCGACAAGGCCGACGAGCAGCGCCAGCCGGTCCAACCGAATGTTTTGCGGGTTCAACATCTTCTGGAGCTGACGTAGGTCAGGCATCTGCTGCGCCTGAGCGGTAGGGGTGACGGCGGACTGCTCAGGGGCCACCGCTACGGCGCCCAACGTCAGAGTTGTAGCTGTTACTGCTGCGCAAAGCGCACGACGATAGTTCTTCACAAATTCAGTATCGTAGAGCAGATCCAGCAATGTTACGAATGCAAAAAATCCTGCGCACCGGACGGAGCCGGGGCACAGGATTGCTATGCGCGAAAAGCTTAGGCCATCTTGTTCAGAGCGCGAGCCATGTTCGACTTCTTGTTCGCCGCGTTGTTGCGGTGGAACACGCCCTTGGACACAGCCTTGTCCAGCTTGCGGGAAGCGAAACGGAGCTGCTTCTCAGCGGCAGCCTTGTCGCCGGACTCAACAGCCTCACGGAACTTACGGATCTCCGTGCGGACAGCGGAACGGACGGATTTGTTGCGAACGCGACGCTTCTCGTTGGTGAGAACGCGCTTCTTCTGCTGCTTGATGTTAGCCATAATGTGCACCTCTTAAATAAGTTGGTATCGATTGCAATGTCGAAGATTCGGCAACGGGCTGTTGCTGCGTAATGCTTTGAACTTGACGCGAACCCAAGGTCCTGCCCGCGTAGATCACGCACCCGAAACCGGATACAAACAACTCGACTAAGATACCCCACCACGAGAAACGGGGCAAGTGGCAGGCTTACTAGGTCCAGTGGTAGGTGTCGCGCAGCCGGTTCGCCACGCGATCGAAGCGCCGAGCGGGGAGGGTGGCGCCTCGCCGGTGGATACTTGCCTCCGGCACGACAAGCAGCAGGTCCAGGCGCAGCCAGCCGGGCTGACCGGAGGCGTCCCAGTCCCCGGTGCCGATGCCGAGCCACTCCTCAGTGGCGGACGCAGGGTCCGACACCGGCTCCTCGCCGCAGTGGATGAGCAGGGCGAGAACATCGTGGTGGTCGCGTCCGACGACGAGCATCGCGCGTTCCTCCGGGGGAGTCGACGGCACGAGCGCCCACACGACCTCGCCGGGCTCGGCGTTGCCGTCCATGTCCGGACCGTAATACAGGTTCCGGGCGTGTTGCTCCGTAGGTTGGACGTCGATACGCGTGGCGGTGGTGCGGGTCTTGGTGCCGGGGGTGAGCCCGAGGCGCTCGTTGAGCAGCGCGAGCCCCTCCTCGAGGGAGGCACGCCGTTGCTGTTGAAGCTTGCGCCAGAAAACCATGGTGCAAACTTTAAGTGTTTTGCCTGGCCTGGGCAAGGTTGTGTTTCGAAATGGGGCACTGCGAGGTAGAGTGGCACAATTATGGCTGCCCAAAAACGAAATTTCGCGGAAACCACGTTCACGGACCCGGAGCGGATCCGAAACTTCTGCATTATTGCCCACATTGACCACGGAAAATCCACGCTCGCGGACCGCATTTTGCAGCTGTCTGATGTCGTCGAGGCCCGTGAGATGCGTGATCAGTACCTGGACAATATGGATATTGAACGCGAGCGCGGCATTACTATTAAGGCCCAGAACGTGCGCCTGCCATGGACACCGCGCTCCGGCGAGTACGAGGGGCAGGAGATGGTCCTGCAGATGATCGACACGCCGGGCCACGTCGACTTCTCCTACGAGGTCTCGCGCGCACTCGAGGCGTGTGAGGGCGCAATCTTGCTTGTCGACGCCGCCCAGGGCATCGAAGCCCAGACCCTGGCGAATCTGTACATGGCCATGGACAATGACCTGGAAATCATCCCGGTCCTCAACAAAATCGACCTACCGGCAGCCGACCCGGAGAAGTACGCGCTGGAGATCGCCAACATCATCGGCTGCGAGCCGGAGGACGTGCTGCGCGTATCCGGCAAGACAGGTGAGGGCGTCCCGGAGCTTCTGGATAAGGTCGTCGAACTAATCCCGGCACCGTCGTCAGAGTTTGACGCCGACGCGCCAGCCCGCGCCTTGATCTTCGACTCCGTCTACGACACCTACCGCGGCGTCGTTACCTACATCCGCATGATGGACGGCAAGCTGCTGCCGAACCAGCAAGTGCAGATGATGAACACCGGCGTGCGCCACGAGATCCTCGAGATCGGCGTCGTCTCGCCAACCATGAAGAAGACCAAGGGGCTCGGCCCCGGCGAGGTCGGCTACCTGATCACCGGCGTGAAGGATGTGCGCGAAACCCGCGTCGGCGACACCGTGACCTGGGCTAACAAGGGCGCAGAGGAGCCACTCGACGGCTTCGAAGAGGTCAAGCCGATGGTGTACTCGGGCCTGTTCCCGGTCTCGCAGGAGGACTTCCCGGCGCTGCGCGAGTCGCTGGAGAAGCTGCAGCTTAACGACGCCTCCCTGACCTGGGAGCCAGAGACCTCCGTGGCGCTGGGCTTCGGTTTCCGCTGTGGTTTCCTGGGGCTGCTCCACATGGAGATCACCCGCGACCGCCTCGAGCGCGAGTTCGACCTGGACCTGATTTCCACCGCGCCGTCGGTCACCTACCGCGTGATCGCCGAGGACGGTTCGGAGCAGATGGTGCACAACCCATCCGACTGGCCAGGTGGCAAGCTGCAGGCGGTGTATGAGCCGATCGTCAACATGACAATCATCGTCCCGCAGGAGTTCGTCGGCACCACGATGGAGCTGTGCCAGTCGAAGCGCGGCACCATGAAGAACATGGAGTACCTCTCGGAGGACCGCGTCGAGCTGCGCTACTACATGCCGCTCGGCGAGATCATCTTCGACTTCTTCGACATGCTCAAGTCCCGCACCAAGGGCTACGCCTCCCTGAACTATGAGGACGCCGGCGAGCAGGAAGCGGACCTGGTCAAGGTGGACATCCTGCTGCAGGGTGACCCCGTGGACGCGTTCTCCGCGATCGTGCACAAGGACTCCGCGCAGTGGTACGGCAACAAGATGACCAAGAAGCTCAAGGAGCTCATCCCACGCCAGCAGTTCGAGGTCCCCGTGCAGGCGGCGATTGGTTCGAAGATCATCTCGCGTGAAAACATCCGTGCGCTGCGCAAGGACGTGTTGTCCAAGTGCTATGGCGGCGACATTTCGCGTAAGCGCAAGCTGCTGGAGAAGCAGAAGGCCGGTAAGAAGCGTATGAAGGCGATCGGCTCGGTCACCGTGCCGCAGGAGGCGTTCGTCGCGGCGCTGTCGACCGACGAGGCGTAGCCCCTCAGCGCCGAGTGTGGTGGAAATCACCACGCAATTTACGGTCTATATTCTTTGTGAGGCATCCACCGCGCGAGTGCGTGGTGGATGTTTTTGTGACCTTGAAGTTTCGTTAGTGTGCGGCGCCTGTTTGTGACCAGGCGCTGAAAATGTACTGAATGGGCCAAGGTGTGACAGCTCGTAAACGTGCAGGCAGGAGAATTGTCTACCGTGTTTCATATGTTTTTGTCGGGCTAATTAGGATGCGTGTTTTCGGGAAACTTTGAAGTAGCATCAGGGCGATTTTATTGCCTCCGAAAGGACACCCCTCATGCGAAACTTTGGAGCGTCCCGCGCCGCCCGCCGACGTGCGCTGATCGCCGGAACCATCATCTGCTCACTCGCGCTTAACGACGCGCCCGCTCTCGCGGCGGACCCGCACCCCGCTGTAGAGCAGGCACAATCTGAAAATGACGCCATCGCCGCCGGCCGCGTCACCTCGTTGGAGCAGATCGAGCAGCAGCAGGTGCAGGGAGTCGTGCAGGGCCGCGCAGTGCTGGCTACGGACGCCTACTCGCTGAATGCACAACAGCAGGGACTTGGAAACGGCTACACCGTCTACCTGCAGTGGATGGACAACACGTCCCCGGCGTCGCCAGTGTTCACTGCGAGCACCCACACACTTGCCGACGGCACCCCTCCGGGAGAAGGCTACTTCGTCTTCGACAACCTCGACTGGGTCGACTCCGAAGGCGCCCTGCACCGCTTCGCCCCGGAATCTGGAGGCAAACGGACCCGCTACAAGCTGTGGCTGCGCCCCAACCAGCAAGGCCCCGCTGGCAACACCCTGGTCACGCTGCGCCAGGGACCAGGTTCCGGTGTCGGATTCATGAGCCCCGACACCGACGAATTACTCGGCGCCAAAGTCATCGAAGGCTCCGCACTGACGCACGCCCACATCTACGCCTCCGAACAACCCTCCACCGCCGACGCCCCCTTCGCGTTCGCCCGCCCGCGCGCTGAGTGGCAACTCGACGAGCACGGCCCCGCCGGAGATCGACCACAGTACTCAGTCTCCGGCGCGGTGTACTGGTCCAGTATCAACCAGGAAGACGGATTCCCGCGCAAAACCGAAGGCCAAGATGGCGACGGCCACTACGTGGTGATGAGCCGGTTGAGCGAAGAGGGCGTCGAAAAGCTCAGCGAGGCCACCGGCGACATCGCAGACCCTGCCGAGCTTTCCCGCGCACAAGCCGCATACCTGCGCGAACACCCCGAAGCGATCGCTGAAACCGTGATGGCCAAGGTCGAGCACGGCCACTACACCGTGCGATTCAGCGGCCGCGTAACCGAAGACTCGCTGTACGGCTTCGTCGTCGCAGGCTCGAAGCACTCTGGGCCAACGCAGCAGGTGCTCCCGGCGTACTCGGGATGGTCCGTGCCGATGTTTGGCCCCGCCGGCGAACACTCCGTACTCCCCGCAGCCCAGTACCGCGCGGAAGGCATCTTCGCCGCCGACGGCGTCCACTTCGCCCTCGTCCCCGACGCCTCCGACCCCCGCCTCCACCTCAGCGCCTCCACCGGCCTGCACCGCGCCGCGCCTGGAGCCGACGTGCACCCCTTCGTAGAAATGGTTTCCGCACTTGGCCAGTCCGCCGACATCGAGTGGACCAACGCACGAGGCGAAATCGTCGGCGCCTGCAACGACGACAACCTCAACACCTGCACCTTCACCGTCCCCGATGACACCCCCGACGGCGCCACCTTCCAGGGTCGATTGATGCTCGAGTCCCAAATTGTGGACTCCGCGCAATTCTCAGTCAGCGCCAAACCACTCGCCGAGGACTACCAGCCGGAATGGCAACCAATCACCGTCGAGGCAGGGAAGCGCACCACGGCGCCGTCACCCACACTCGCCCCCACAAGTCGTCCCGCGCCTGACGACATCAGCTTCGCCCGCGACGCCCACACACAAGATTGGGTCACCGTATCCTCCGACGGTTCCCTCACTGTCGCACCGCCCGCCGGGACAAAGGCCGGGCGCCACGACGTCCCGGTTTTGGTTACCTACCCGGACCAGTCCACCGAGACGGTTACTGTCGCTGTGACAGTGTCCGCAGCTGAGGCTGAGGCCACGCCGTCGAGTTCGGCGCCGAGTGTGGTGCCGAGTGTAGCGCCTAGTTCGACGTCTACTCCGAAGTCGAAGCCGTCCGCGCCGCGGACAACTACGTCTGCTCCGTCGAGTGCTGAAAGTTCCACGCCGCGGACAACCGCGAAGCCGAAGCCTTCAACTGCAACGTCTGCTCCGAAGACCTCTCCGCGGACAACCGCAACCACCAAGTCGTCCGCCCCGCGGACAACCGCAACGACGAAACCGTCCGCGCCGCGGACAACCGCGAAGCCGAAACCGTCAGCCACGACGTCTGCTCCGAAGTCCACGCCGCGGACAACCGCAACGACGAAACCGTCCGCGCCGCGGACAACCACGACCACGACCACGAAACCGTCGGCTACGAGGCCGGCACCGAAGTCCACGCCGCGGACAACTAGGCCTGCTTCGTCGAGTGCTGAAAGTTCCGCGCCGCGGACAACCACGACCACCAAGCCGTCCGTCCCGCGGACAACCACGACCACGAAACCGTCGGCTACGAGGCCGGCTCCGAAGTCCACGCCGCGGACAACCGCAACGACCAAACCGTCTGCCCCGCGGACAACCACGACCACGAAACCGTCGGCTACGAGGCCGGCTCCGAAGTCCACGCCGTGGACAACCGCAACGACCAAACCGTCCGCCCCGCGGACAACTAGGCCTGCTCCGTCGAGCGCTGAAAGTTCCGCCCCGCGGACAACCGCGACCACGAAACCGTCCGCCCCGCGGACAACGAAGGCACCGACTTTGGATGCCCTCGTTGAGGGGGTGACAGAGCTCCGAGGTGGCGCTGACCATGCGGGGCAGAGGCTAACAGTGTCGGTAACAGGTCAGGGCGAGTCGGCTGTGCAGGCGAACAACAAAAAGAGGTGGAGTCTCCGGTTGTCGCGGCCGTTGCGTGCGGGGGACGTCGTGAAGGTTCGTGATGCTGCCGGCAACGAAACGAAAATGACTGTTCAAGCGAAACCGACGGCAGCACCTACGCCAGGCTCCTCGACGGGCAGCATCGTTGGTATCGTGCTCGGAATCTTGGCGGTGTTGATCGGTGGTGCTGTCGCGTTCGGGCTGCACACGGGTATGTTGAAGCTGCCCGGGGTGCTGCATCGATGAGGTGAGGCTCGGCCGTAAAACCTAAAAGGTAGTAACAGGATGGTAGTAATCCCTTTTTCGGGGGCTGCGGATGTTTTGTTGGAGTGCATCACGAGGGACTTTGTCTCGTAGTTATGCACTCAGCGCCTGTCTATGCT
>NZ_JASPBG010000030.1:0-4420 GCF_030228125.1 Corynebacterium sp. UMB10119B | reverse complement strand
GGATGCAAAGCCTGGTGACAAGATCACGGTTCCGGTTGTTGTGACTTACCCGGATGGCTCCAAGGACACTGTTGATGTCACTGTCACGGTTGAGAAGCCGGATGCGCCGGTGACTCCGGCGGAGAAGGACAACGAGAAGTTCAATCCTGGTTACGAGGATGGTTCTGGTAAGCCTGGCGATGATGTGAAGGTTCCTGCTCCGACGTTTAAGGATAAGGAGGGTAACCCGACCACGGCGCCTGATGGTACGAAGTTCACCCCTGGTGACAAGGTGCCTGAGGGTGTGACTGTCAATGAGGACGGTTCTGTCACCGTTAAGGTTCCTGAGGATGCAAAGCCTGGTGACAAGATCACGGTTCCGGTTGTTGTGACTTACCCGGATGGCTCCAAGGACACTGTTGATGCCACTGTCACGGTTGAGAAGCCAAAGGACACGGAGCCTTCGGATCCGTCGACCGGTCCTGAGAAGCCAAGCGAGGAACCATCTCATGGCAATGACCTGGATTCGTTGAAGCCTGGCTACGACGAGACTCATGTTCAGCCTGGTGCTACGAAGAGTGCTACACCAGCCTTCACCGACAAGGGCGGAAAGAAGGTTACGGACCTCAAGGGCATCAAGGTACAGGACAATCCGGAGGCGAAGGGCTACCCGAAGGCCGAAGGCGCAACTGACTGGAAGTTCACGCCGAAAGATGCGACCGTTACTGGCCAGGCTCCGTCTGTTGAGCAGCTGGTGAAGCAGTTCGACGATCTCTACGGCAAGAAGGGCAACCGTAAGAAGGTTGACTTCAAGAAGTTCGAGGAGGACTTTGGCAAGGTTGCTAAACCGGCTGTGATCTTTGATCTTTCCGACGGCAAGACCACCAAGGAAAATCAGCAGGCACAGTTCGTGCTTGTTGGCCAGGATGGTAAGTCCATTCTGGAGCCGAATGGTGACTTCGATGGTGACGGTGTCACCAACGAAGATGAGGTGAAGAACGGTTGGAATCCGTTCGACAAGTCGGATAACGGCCGTGACACCGGTAAGTGTGTTGCATCCGCTGTTGGCTTCGGTCTGCCGTTGATCGCATTGCTGCCGCTGGGTCTGGCTTCCCAGATTCAGATTCCGGTGCTCAGCGATGTGACTGCTCAGGTGAATGCTCAGCTGCAGGATGTGAACACTCGTATTCAGCAGCAGGCTGGCATCTTCAACCCGGAGATGGCTCGTCAGGTTGAGCAGATTAATGCGCAGCTGCGTACCGTTGGTGCGGATCTGGGTATGGTTGCTGCCGGTATCGTGCTGATTGCTGCTGGCATCTTGGCTGGCACGGTTATTTACGACAACTGCAAGCCTGGTGGACCAAGCTCTTCGGTCAAGGACCTGGAGCTGAAGGGTTCGTCCGGTAAGACGACGAAGCTGTCCTCCAAGGAGGACAAGAACGTATCGACGTCCACTCCGAAAGCACCTGAAACCGATACGCCAAAGGCGTAAAGGGAACGCGATGTAGCCTCCTCCCCCATGCAGGGGGCTACATTTCGTAAATCTGCCCTAAAGCATCGCTAAGAAAATTAAAGTTGTTGCCTATTGCGCTTACTGTAATAGGCAACAACTTTTGCATTTAAACAATTGCCCTTAATTGTTTCGACAATTATTAACATTTGTCTTCTAGCTTAATTGAGCTGGTCCTAATGGAACTATGTCAATTAGTTTCATTTAAAGTGACTGAATTGTATCAATAGAAAAAATCGTGGATACCGAACTGCACTAATCTGACATTTGTAACCATTTCTGGTGGAGGATTAGAAAGGCGCTGTGGAGGTCCTGCATTTTCCATCGGTTGATACAATTTATAGCGAGTGACTAATCGTTGACCTTTGTCTACGTCCACCACCTGCAGTTTTGTGGTTCTATGAGACCTTGGCTGACAGGTAGGTAGTCACATTGATTAGACCATATGGAAGGAATGTTTATGCGAGGCCAATTTAAGGCACGTCGTGGCACGTCGATTGCTGCGGCCGCATTGTCGTTTGCTCTGGTGGCACCACTTGCGCAGCCAGTTGCGTTCGCTCAGGACGTACCAGTTGTAGCGGCTGGCGCTGAGGCGCCTGCAGAAGCAAAGGGCAAGAACCAGCTGGTACCAAACGCTATTTACACCAAGGGCGGATGGCGTGATTACTACGGCTACCACGGCTACGCCTACATCAACAAGAACGGTCGTCCGGACAAACGCGATGACCGTGACGAGCCTTTGAAGGGCAATGTCATCTACCTGCAGTATGTGAACGGGAAGGGCGAGGTTTCCCCGACGTTCTACACGCTGACAGACTCCGAAGGCCGCTTCTCCTTCGACCTGTCTGAGAAGGTCACCAACGAATACGATGCGCCGCGGTTCTACTTGGCTGGCGACGATGATTTCAAGGTTCGTGTCTGGGGCGAGAACCCGGATAAGGACAAGTACTCCGTCGTTATGTCTGGTGATATGCAGTCCGGCCGCTACTCCACGCGCCTTGGTCGCACCCAGGAATCCTGGAACTTTACGGCTGGTCCGTCCGGTTCCCGTATTATTGCTGGACGTTTCGTGCTTGAGGAGAAGCCTGCGCAGGTTGATTGGCTGGCGAAGCCGGAGTCCGAGTGGACGCGTGCACTTGATGGCCAGACTGGCCAGCCGACGGTGGATGGACAGTTCGCGGATTACGGTGATTTTGGTACGATCCACAGTATTGCTGCGCCGAACCAGTCGCAGATTTGGTGGGAGTCCGGTGAGGATGCCGGTTCGCTGCCGGGCTACTACAAGTACCAGCCTGGGCAGGGTGACCGTGCCGCGGGTGGTGTAGAGATTGTTGCCTCGTACCTCAACGATGAGGTCGCGCGTGAGATTGATGCGTGGAAGGATGCGAACAAGGGCTACACCGCTGAGCAAGAGCGTGAGAACCAGGAACGCATCATTAAGGCGTACCAGGCTGAGCATGGTGTAGGTTCGCATATCGCTGAGACGGTAGTGGTGCCGGCGAAGGATGACGGCAAGATTTACCTGCCGTTTAAGGGCACCTATGGTGTCTCGCGCACGCAGGAAAATCAGACCGCGCAGACTTCCAACAAGCTTGAAGAAGGCGACTTCGGCAAGGTTGCTGCAACGTTTGAGACTGAGACTGGTGCTTCTCGGTATGGTGCGTTTTCTGGTGGTGCGATTAACTCGGCGAAGCGTCGTCACATCAACACCGATTACATGTACATCTACCCGAAGATTGAGGGTCGTGACGTCAAGAATTCGGCGTTCCCGATGAACATGTTCCAGAATTACGAAGATCAGGGTGGCATGACTGCGGGCTACAATATGGTTGGTCTACAGTTCCCGTTGATGTCTGCACAGCCGATCTTTGATATTCCGGAGTACAACTCGTATGACAATAAGGGTCGTGCCGGGTCGAAGGTGACCACGAAGACTGCTGGGTTGGTGCCGAATTCGGATTACGCGATCCGTTGGTATGCAACTGGTCCGGACGGTAAGCAGACTGAGATCAAGGATGCGATGTGCATCGCTAAGAGCGATGACAAGGGTGTTATCCCGTCGTGTGATTTCCAGGCGCCTGAGGATCTGAAGGAGACCACGGTCTACACCGCTGCTGTGGTGGATGTGGATCCGGTGTCGAAGAAGGCGTCGGATCGTTGGGAGATTGCGGACTCGTTTACCGCTGTCGTTCCTGAGCCGTTGCCGTTGGGCTCGCGTTACGATGAGTACTCGGCCGATGATGTTGCTTCGCTGTTTGAGAAGCTGCCGGACAACGTCGTTGCGGGTGCTACGCCGAAGTACTCTGCTGACAAGCTGCCTGATGGCCTTGAAATTGACCCCGAGACCGGCAAGATCACTGGTACGCCGACCAAGGCTGGTACCACTGAGGTTATTGTGACCCGCACGGTTGATGTTGAGGTCGAGAAGTGGGTGCCGGAGGTCGATGCTGAGGGTAATCCGGTGTACGAGAATCCGAATGCACCGGAGGATAAGCGCGTCGAGAAGACCACGAAGCAGAAGGTGACGGAGCCTCGTCAGAAGCAGGTCGTGACCAAGATTGTGGTGACGGATACGCCGCTGGTTGATGGTGTTGTTGGTGAAGATTACTCCCAGGATGTCAAACCTGAAGGTTTCGATGCTTTGCCGCAGGGCTTTGAGCTGAAGAAGGATTCCATCACGGTTGACGGTCTTCCGGCTGGTTTGGAGTTTAAGGACGGCAAGATCACTGGTACGCCGACTGCCGAGGTTGAGGCTTCGGAGGAGAAGCCGAACGTGACTGTGAAGTACGTTCTGGTTGATCGTGATGGCAACGGGACCGAGCACACCGACATCGTCCCGCTGGCTGTTGGTGTTAAGACCACGGTTGATGAGTCTGGTAAGAAGCCTGTTGATCCGACTAATGACAAGCAGGACACTGGTGTAAAGGTCAA
>NZ_JASPBG010000012.1:0-73205 GCF_030228125.1 Corynebacterium sp. UMB10119B | reverse complement strand
TGCACCATCCCCATCAGTGATTGCAGCATTAATCGTGCCGGTGGCAGCCCGAAGGTCGAGCGCATCATCTGCGCATCCGCCTCATCCATCGCGTTGTCATCCGCATAGGCGTGTGCGCCTGCGCGCAGGGCTGCTTGAAAGGCCACACCGTCGGTCGCGTTCATGCAAAACCAGCCGCGTAGGTATTGGCCGTCTTCGCGGATGGTCAGCCCGCAGTGTGCACCAGCATCCTGGGGTTGCCTATTGGTGGGGGTTGCGCCTGCCAGGGCGTGTACGAGGCCTTGGTAGCCAGATTCGGCGGCTATTTCTACGAGTTCGTGTTGGTTTACCTCGGTGGCGTAGTCGAGCATGTAGCGCACGCTGGTGTAGTCGATGGTTCCTTGTCGTAGCGCGTCGAGGATGGTGGGAAAGGCGGTGAGTTTGCGTGCGACGGCGGCGTATTCGTAGGCGCGGGTGCGTTTCATTTTTAGCACTCTGGCAAGCCATGCCCCGGTTGAGGCACACCCGTAGGCTTCGGCGAGGTTGTGGGTGTCGAATTCGGCGATCGCGGTCAGTATTTCTGCGTGTGAGTATGCGAACAGGCGTGCGCTTTCTACGATGGTGTTGATGATGGTGTCGGCGTCGATGGTGGTGTGCATGGTTCCCCCCTGGTGTCTTGGTTGTTTTTTAGTATACGTGTTCGAACGGTGGTGTCAAGAGGTTTATTCAAATATTTGTTGGTGGGTGTCCGCGCGGCGGACAGTACGCGGGGTGCTTTGCGACGCCACTTTCGAGCACGGGTGTGTGGGTGGGTGTCCGCGCGGCGGACACCTTGATGCAATCGTTTGGGTATTGAGCTGAACTCGCTCTGTCCGCGCCGCGGAATGCTACTGGAGTCGACTAAAGCTTCGTTGGATTCCGCGCGGCGGACTGTGCGGGAGGTTGGGTTGCAACAACGGATAGATTGTCCGCCCCGCGGAATGCGTGCTTCACCGATGCAATGCACCAAGTGGTGTCCGCCCCGCGGAAACCTTACTTATTGAGAGGTGGGTTGCAACAACGGCGAGTTGTCCGCCCCGCGGAATATCGAAACACGCAATCACCTGTCCGCCCCGCGGACAATCGGAGCCGTTCGACGGCCCCATGGGAGTAGCAAGTTCTCAACCCACTCCGACCTATTGGTCCGAGCCCGCGCAGGGCAGGGGAGCGCTGTTCCCAAATCACCTCTCGGAATCATTTGATCTCCGAAGTAACGCACAGGACGTTCCGATCGATGTTAGTTGCAGACATGCCAAAACTTTGGCGAGTCCCTAACTTTAACCGATCCCACAAAGGAGCTACCCATGAAGCGTTTTACCTCCGTAGCAGCTGCTGCAACTCTGTCCCTGTCCCTGGTCGCTGGCCCTGCATTCGCGGCTGAGGCTCAGCCTTCCGACAAGGATGCCAAGGTTGGCTCCTCGGTTGCCTTCGCGAAGTGCAAGGCGAAGGCTGAGGCCGCAGAGAAGGAAAAGAAGGCTGAGGCGAAGAAGAAGGCAGCTGATGCACAGACTGCTGGTGACATCGCTAAGAACAAGGCTGATCAGACTCGTCAGGAGATCCGCGAGGAGCTGACCTCGTCTTCCGACGAGCTGGATTGTGTCAAGGAACTCATCAACGACAAGGATTACAAAGCTGGCATCCTCGGTCTCCTGATCGGCGTTCCGGCTGCGCTCGTCGCACTTCTTGGTGTCGTTGCTGCAGTCTCCGGCGCTATTCCAGGCGTTCAGCTTCCGGCACTGACGTTCTAATTCACTTATCGACGCCACATTCTGACCCAGCCTCACGTATGAGGCTGGGTTTTGCTGACCTAGATAGACACCCTATTAATACCAAATCAATAGCGCGGCCCCAGCAGGCCGCTCGTGAATCATCTCAGCCCCACACCACACTGTTGAGTGACAATAAATATTGGCACAACATCCCCTGGGAGCGCTTCGGACAGGGCGAGTGAGCGTCGGAAATTGAAGCTTCGCCCCTACTAAGACTACGTACCCTTCTAACGTATGTGACGTTATTAACCCTGTGGCAAATACGCGAAAGCGCCCGGCCCGAAACCCGAGCCGAGCGCAAAATCTTGAAATCTACTTTGCGTTCAGTGCCAGAAACGCAAGACCACCAAGAGCCGCAACACCGAGCAAGGAACCCCAGATGATGTCGAAGGTGCGGCCGATAGGCCAATCCCTTTCACGGTCATTGTCGAAAGAGCTTTGCAGTGCAGCGAGACCGAACTCAGCCTCGGCGATTGCCTTCTTGGCGTCAGCTTCGTTCTCGGCAGCGCCAATCTTACCGATCTGCAGAAGGGTCAACGCTGCGACAGACGAAGTGACCTCGTCTCCGCTCGAAGTCTCCCCAGCCTGTGCCGGTACAACGGCGAGCAAGAAGGCAGTGGTGGCTGCGATGGCAGCGGTAGCGAAACGCTTCATGGGAATCTCCTGAATAAATGTTAGAACGGAAGCTGAATGAGGCCTTGCTGAGCAGCGATGCCGCCCACCAAGGCAAGAATGGCGGCAGCAATACCGGTACCGACTAGGATGTCGTAGGTAGTCCCGAGCTTGTAGCCGTTGTTCGCGTCATTCTTATAGGACGACAAGATAATGGCATCGGACTTTTTATTGTTCTCCCCAGCCTTGGTCTTGAATACGCCTGCTTCGGAGGAGCCCTTGAATGGCGCTGACATGCCGATGCCCGGCTTAGCAAACTCAGCTACAGCCAGCAAAACTGCGTAACCGACTGCCTCATCTTCAGAAACCTTCGAAGAAGAGTCATATCCAAAACCCGGAGGGGTCTTATCACCTGCGTTAACAGCCCCCGCCGGAACAACAGCGAGCGAAAGGGCAGTGGCGGCTGCGATGGCAGCGGTAGCGAAACGCTTCATGGAAATCTCCTGAATACAGAGGGCGATATTGCCAGGGTTTTGACAACAACCGCCAATGTATCAGGCAGTTTCTAACTCAGCAACACTTCTATTCACAAGACAAGGTTGACGAGCGCCACATACAGCCCAGTGCCGGCCAGGATGGAGAGGGCGGGGGAGCGTCGCCAGGCGTGGAGGGCGAGCGTCACGAAGCCGACGAGCACCCCGGCCCACACTGGCTGATCGGAGCTGGTGAAGGTGTACAGCACGAGGACGACCATGACACCGACGGGCATGTAGAGGCGGAGGAAGTCGAGAAGTGGGCTGCCGTCCAGCCAGCCACGAAAGGCGAATGGCAGCGCTCGGAGCAGCACGGTGACCACGGCGATCGGCAGGATGACGGCCCACACCATGGGCAGATCAACGCCGGCGGGAAGTCCGTTCATCGCTTCCACTCCAATCGCTTATCGACGCCAGGTACCCAAAATCGAACCAGCAGGACCAGGAAGTACGCGATGAGCGCCACCATCAGCATCTGCCCGGGGACGACGAAGGCTGCAACGAGCGCGATCCCAGCGGCGATGAGCACGGCGCTCATGTCTCGCGAAGCCTGGAACGCTTCGTAGGCGAGGACGATGAACAGTGCGGTGAGGGCGAAGTCCATGCCCTCGATTGTGCCTGGAAGGCGTTCGCCGGCAAGCGCGCCGACGATTCCAGACACGACCCAGAGCGCCTGGCACATCATGTGGATGGCAATGAGGCGCGGGCCGGTGTGGCGCGTGGTCTGCTGTCGGGCGCTGATGACGGCGTAGACTTCGTCGGTCTGTGAATACATCGAATAGAGGCGGCCAAACGTCGAGCGGATCGCGTCCCGCGGGTAGGTGAGGCCGTAGAAGAGGTGTCGGAAGTTCACCATGAAACCGGTCATCGCGGCGGAGGCGGGGCCGACGCCGCCGAGCACCATCGGGATTGCGAGGAATTCGGTGGAACCGGCGTAGATAAGCATCGAGAAGACCGGTGTCCACCACCAGGCGAAACCGGACTGCACCATGAGCAGGCCAAACGCTAGCCCGAGTGGCACAACGCCTAGGCCGACGAGCCACATGTCGCGCACTCCGAGGCCGAGTTCTCGCAATGTTTCACGTGAAACATTCATCTAGTTGTCCTCGATGTCGGATGGGAAGGTGGCGAACAGGGGCAGTGGCATGGGCTGGCGGCGTAGGACGTCGGCCCACAGATCGACACTCGCGGGTGTGATGACGTCGGAGGGGAGGGCCGGGGCGACGTACCAGTCGCCGCGTTCGATCTCCTCGTCGAGCTGCCCGGCGTCCCATGACGAAAACCCGGCAAAGAGCCGGAAGCCCTCCAGCAAATCAGAGAAAGAGGAAGCCGGTTCGTGCATATTCACGTGCACGAGTTTGTTCGCAAGGCGCGTCAGGGTCGGATGCTCGGCGATGTCGACGTCGTTGCGCGTGACGCCCAGGCCAACGGCTGCGTTCGGGCTGACGGGTCCGCCGTAATACATCACCGCCGGCTCGCTGGCGAGCGACTCCCACTCTGGCAGCACGTTCGCCACGGCGGCGTCGGAACGCCGGTTCAAGATGACGCCGAGCGTGCCCTGCTCGCCGTGCTCAATCACGAGCACAACCGTCCGAGCAAACTCAGGCGAGTACATCCCTGGTGCAGCGACGAGCAGCATACCGCTGTCGGGTTCCGTGCGCTCGAGTGACGTAAACAAACGGTCACCGTAGAAATACTCAGACATTACGTTCCTCCCACCAAGACTTCAGGGCAGCGACGGCCTCGTCGTGCTCGAGTTCGCCGCGCTCCAGACGTAGTTCCTTCATATACTTCCAGGCCTCGCCGACCTCCGGGCCGGGCTTGAGGTCCAGGATCTGCATGATCTCGTTGCCGTCCAGGTCAGGGCGGATTCGCGCGAGGTCCTCCTGCTCGGCGAGCGTCGCGATTCGCTCCTCGAGGTTTTGGTAAGCACGTTGCAAGCGGCGGGCCTTGCGTGGGTTTCGCGTCGTGCAGTCGGCGCGAACCAGTTTGTTCAGGCGGCCGAGGAGGTCGCCGGCGTCGGTGACGTAGCGACGCACCGCCGAATCGGTCCACTTGCCTTCGCCGAAGCCATAGAAGCGCATGTGCAGGAACACCAGTTGACCAACGTCGCTGATCACGTGCTTCGGGTACTTCAGCGCACGGAGGCGCTTGCGCACCAGCTTCGCGCCAACGACCTCGTGGTGGTGGAAGCTCACGCCGCCGCCTTCTTTGACGGCGCGGGTCGCGGGCTTGCCGACGTCGTGAAGCAGCGCGGCGAGCCGCAACTTGAGGTCGGGGCCGTCGTCCTCGAGCTCGGTGGCCTGGCGCAGCACAGTGAGCGAGTGCGCGTATACGTCCTTGTGCTGCATGTGCTCGTCCTGCTCGAGCTGCAGCGCCGGCACCTCAGGTAGCACGAACTCGGCGATGCCGGTACGGACCAGCAGGTCAATACCCTCCCAGGGGGCGATGCCACACATGAGCTTGTCCAGCTCGGCTTGGATCCGCTCGACGGTGATGCGCTGAATCTCACCTGCCATGTCGCGCATCGCGTCGAAGACGCGCGGGGCAACCTCGAAGCCAAGTTGGGAGGCGAAGCGGGCAGCGCGCAGCATGCGAAGCGGGTCGTCACGGAAGGAAATCTCGGGGGCCTGCGGGGTGTCAAGGCGGCGTTGCAGCAGGTCACTGATACCGTCCACCGGGTCGTGGAAGATTGGTCGGAGCGCGCCGTCGACAACGTCGAGCTCGATGGCCATCGCGTTGCAGGCAAAGTCGCGCCGAATGAGGTCGCCGTCGAGCGTGTCGCCGAACGTCACCTCGGGGTTGCGCGTCACGCCGTCGTACAGGTCGGAGCGGAACGTCGTGATCTCGACCTGCTGGCCCTCGCGCACGGCGGCCACGGTGCCAAACTCAATGCCGGTATCCCAGGTGGTTTCGCCCCATTCGTCGAGAATTTCCTGCACGGTGGGGGGCAGGGCGGACGTCGTGAAGTCGAGGTCGTGCCCAAGTTTGCCCAGCATCGCGTCGCGCACGGGCCCGCCGACAAGGTAGAGGTTCTCGCCGCGCTCCACGAAGCGCTGGGCGAGGGGCGTCAGCAAGCCACTCAGCTTTTCGACGCCCTCTTCGGCCCGAACCTGCAACGCCGCGACGGCGTTCGGGTCGGAAGGGTCGGGGAGGTCGAATGGGCACCGGTGTGTTTCTTCAGTCTTTGTCACCTCTCACACGATACTTTGCTTCCTTGGTGCTGTTAAGTACCACAAACGTGGCCAGTGCGGATACCATGAATTGAATGACTGAGAACACTCGGCCGAAGCCGGTTCCTCCGTCGGAGCGGAAGTCTTCGAACTCTGGCGGGAAGGGGCGCGGGGACGGCGCTAACTCGAAGGCGGGGGGTGACTCCCCGAAGCGGCGGCGTGGCCGTCGGCGTGGTTCGCACGCCAAAAAGCGGGGGTCGCAGCAGCAGCGTCGCCGAGGGTCGAACCGGCGGGGGCGGGGCGCGTCGGCGCGGAAGAGGCAGCAGCGGCCGGTTGATTCGTCGCTGGAGACCCGGAACGAGACGAGTGCGGGCGGCCTGGTGGTGTCGGGCATGGCGGAGGCTGTGGACCGGCACGACAAGGTGGACCTGTCGAAGATTTACGTCGCGCTGATTGGGCGGCTGGACCGTCGGGGTCGTCTGTTGTGGTCGATGCCGAAGGGCCACGTGGAGGAAGGCGAGGAGCAGTGGCGCACTGCGGAGCGTGAGGTGTGGGAGGAGACCGGGATTACTGGCGAGGCCTTCAACACGCTCGGTGTGATTGATTATTGGTTCATTTCTGAGGGCGTCCGTATTCATAAGACGGTGCACCACAACTTGTTGCGCTACGTCGACGGGGTGTTTAACGACGAAGACCCGGAAGTCACGGAAGTCGCGTGGGTGCCGATGAACCAGCTGATTGAGCGCCTGGCGTACGCGGACGAGCGCAAGCTCGCGCGGATCGCGGTGAACAGGATGCCGGACTTGGCGCGCAAGGAGGCCGCGGCCGGAAGGTTGACACCGCGATGAGCAGCGTGCGTAGCGGAGCCGCGGCGATTGCGGTGGCGGCGCTGGGTCTGCTCCCGGTCACGGCGGGCGCCCTACCAGCGCCAACGTCGCCCGAGGACCCGGCGGTGGCGTCGCAGTGGGTGAACCCGGCAGTTCGTCCGGGGGAGGGCACCCGCGCGTCCATCACGCTTGTCGACGCCCCCTCGGCCCTCAACGCCGGCGAAATGTTTCACGTGAAACTTCGCATCCACAACGACACGGACGCGCCGCTGGCGAACCTGCGCGTGGTCCCACGGCGTGGCCCGGCCACGGGTTCCGTGCTGGACCAGCGCGCGGCGGCGGTCGCCTCGGTGAGCGAGTACGGCCCGGTGGGGCGCGGAGTGGACGTCGATAAGGAGTTGGGCGCGGGGGAGTCGGCAGAGGTCGAGCTGGATGTTGAGCTGCCGGGCGCGGGGACGTACCCGCTGCTCTTCGAACTCAAACAGAACCTGACGACGCTGGACACTGAGCGCTTCCACATCTCGGTGCGCGGCGAGCCGTCGGAGGACCCGGCGCCGGCTATGACCGCCCTGTACCCGATTACCGCACCTATTGACATCGTGCCCGGGGAAACAGGGGAGGCGCCGGAGCGCTCCCCGCTGCTGCTGAAGTCGGAGACGTTGGCGAGCCAGCTCGCGCCCGGCGGGCGCCTTGAGCGGCTGCTCAGCCAGTACGAGGACGCGGTAGAGGAACCTGGCGTTGGCTTCGCCACGTGCGTGGGACTGGACCCGGCGCTCGTGGACACGGTGGCGCGGATGGCGGAGGGCTACCGCGTCACCACTACGCGCCCGCCGGTCGCTGAGGAGCCAAAACGGCTGCGTGACAGCTGGACCACCGACGACACCACCGCCCAGGGCGAGGTAGGCAAGGGACAAGCGGACGCGCAGGCGTGGCTGGAGCAGCTGCGCAGCGTCGCCGCGAAGGGGTGCACGGTGGCGCTGCCGTGGCAAAACGTCGACGTCAACACGCTGGCCCGCACCGGGGATCCGTGGCTGATGCGTGAGGCGTTGGAGCGCGGTCCGTTCGTGCTCGAGCGGGAGCTCGGCACGGCGGGCACGCTCAACGCCGTCATCCCGGGCGCCGGCTACATCACGCCGGACGCGGCCCCCGCCTTCGGCTGGGCCAACCACATCGACTCCGCGATCCCGGAGCACGGGCTGCAGGGGGAGTGGGAGGCGGCTCGGGCGGAGCGGGCGTCGACAAGTGGGGACGGGCAGGCGGCGCTCGACCGCAACGAGCTGCCGGACCCCGCGGACGTGGTCCCGGCGGCGCCCGCGCACCCGGTGCACGTGCTGGCGGCGCGCAGCAGCGTCGACCACCCGGGCCCCGGCAACGCCGCGTGGGTGGCGCCGGGGGTGATGGCGGTGCAGTTCCAGGACTCGCTGGCCTCCGTTTTAGCGACGGTCGGCTCCGCCCCCGAGACCGTCGGCTACTCGAATGACGCGCTGCGGTACCGCTACGAGATGGACTCCCAGCGGGCGCGCGCGATCAACGCGGCCTCCGCGCTGCGGCTGGCGGTGCAGGAGGCGACGCCGGAGGAGCCGGTGTTCGTGAACCCTCCAGCAGGCTGGGACGCGGACTCGGCGGCGCTGCTGCTGGGGACGGTCGCGGAGCTGGTCCGGTCCGGTGAGGTCGCGCCGATGAGTTTCGGCGACTTCCTGAATGCGCCCGACCCGGCGGAGGTGCCGGCGGCGACGCGCGTGGGCACGCTGTTTCCGGATCCGACGGTGGTCTCGGACGCGGAGGTGCTGACGGCCTCCCAGCAGGCTGAGTTCACAGATGACTTGACGCAGCTGCTCGCGAACGACCCACAGGTGGCGCTGACGCGTTACGGGTTCACGCTGCCGCTGCGCCGCGATGTGCTGGCGGCCCTAAGTATGCAGGAGCGACAGTCGCTGTCGCGGTACGACGCCGCCGTGCGCACCACGGCCGAGCGGTTGCGGGGCAGCCGTGACGTACTGCAGGCGCTGCGTGCGTCGGTGACGCTGATCCCGCCGGGCAACGTGTACACGCGGACCTCCCCGTCGAGCCCGCTACTGATCGTGGCGCAGAACGGGATGCCGCTGCCGGTACAGACGACCATCCGGTTCCAGGCGGCGAGCGGCCCGATCACGTTGCACGTGCCAACGACGATGCGGATCCCGGCCCGCGGCTCGCAGACGGTGCAGATGACGGCGGACTACCCGGAGGACCAGCGCAGTATTGATCTGCAGCTGTACCTGGCGGGTTCCGATGGCAGTCCGATCTCGCAGCCGGTGAACATTTCGGTGCGCACAGCGGGCGCCGCCGTGGAGGGCTGGGCGCTGGTCACCGGGCTCGGCGTGCTGGTGGTGCTGATGCTGATGTATTCGGTGGGCCGCCGCCGCCGGGCGCGGGCAGCGCCACGCAGCCCAACAACACCGCAACGTTTGGACAATGAACACCCACCTTTGATTGGAGACTGACGTGGTTGAGCAACCTCGGGCTGGTACGCGTGGCCGAATCGTGCCCCCTGCGCCGCCGGCGCCGGTGCCCACCCCGCGAGAAAACCCAGAACTTATCGACGCCACCGAGGCCGAGGCCCCGGACCGTTCGACGCTGACCGCGGACCCTTCGGCGGCGGTGCCAGATCCCGCCCCGGAGAGCAATTCCGTGGTGCGGGCGACGGGATCGATGGCGATCGCGACGCTGATTTCGCGCATCACGGGGTTCATCCGCACGGTGCTGATCGGCGCCGCGTTGGGCCCGGCGGTGGCGTCGGCATTTAATACGGCGAATACGCTGCCGAACATTATTACGGAGATCGTGCTGGGGTCCGTACTGACGGCCCTGGTGGTGCCGGTGTTGGTGCGCGCGGAGAAGGAGGACCCGGACCGCGGGGAGCGCTTTATCCGCCAGCTGTTCACGCTGACGCTGACGCTCCTGACGGTGGTGACCATCATCGCGGTGGCCGCCGCGCCGTTGCTGACGCGCGTCTTCCTTGACGATGAGGGCCAGGTGAACGTCGCGCAGTCGACGTCGTTTGCGTATTTGGTGTTGCCGCAGATTTTCTTCTACGGCATGTTCTCGCTGTTTATGGCGGTGCTGAATACGAAGGAGCATTTCCGGCCGGGTGCGTGGGCGCCGGTGGCGAACAACGTGGTGTCGATCGCGGTGCTGCTGGGGTACATGATGTTGCCGGGCAGTTTGAATCCCGCGGCGCCGGCGTCGATAGCGAATCCGCATGTGCTGCTGCTGGGCGTCGGCACGACGTTGGGTGTGGCGGTGCAGTGCCTGATTATGCTGCCGGCGCTGCGCAAGCTCGGCATTAATCTGCGGCCGCTGTGGGGTATCGACGACCGCCTCAAGGTGTTCGGCGGGATGGCCCTGGCGATCGTGACCTATGTGGGGATTAGCCAGGTCGGCTACATCGTGACCACGCGTATCGCGTCGATGGCGAGCGACGCCGCCCCGATTATTTACCAGCAGCACTGGATGCTGCTGCAGGTGCCCTACGGCATCATTGGCGTCACGTTGCTGACGGCGATCATGCCGCGCCTGTCCCGCAACGCCGCCGATGGTGATGACGCCGCGGTGGTCCGGGACCTGACGCTGGGCACGAAGCTGACGTTCATCGCCCTGATCCCGATCATTGTCTTTATGACGGCGCTCGGCCCGGACATCGGGCACGCGCTGTTCGCCTACGGCAACTTCGACGGCGGCACGGCCCGCACGCTGGGCCTGACGGTGAGCTTCTCCGCGTTTACGCTGATCCCGTACGCCCTGGTGATGCTGCACCTGCGCGTGTTCTACGCGCGGGAGGAGGCATGGACGCCGACGTTCATTATCGCCGGCATCACGATTACGAAGGTGGTGCTGTCGTACCTTGCGCCGCTGGTTGCGGATTCGACGCAGTCCGTCGTGGTGCTGTTGGGCGCTGCGAACGGCTTCGGTTTCGTCGCCGGCGCGGTGATCGGCGCGCTGTTGCTGCGTCGTAAGTTGGGCACGCTCGAGGCGCGTTCGGTGCTGCACACGTCGCTGTGGGCGACGGCCTCGGCGCTGATCGGTATCGCGGTGATGTTCCTGGTGCGCTGGCTCGTGCGCGATGTCGCGGGTATCGACGCCCCATCCTTCCTCGGCGGGCTGATCGGCCTGCCGTCGCTGGGTTTCCTGCTTGAGGTGATGGTCCTCGGCGTGCTGTTCGTGGTGGCGACGGGCCTGGTGCTGTCGCGCTCTGGTCTGCCGGAGGTGCAGAACTTGGGCCGCGCGCTGGCGCGCATCCCGGGCATGGGCCGCTTTATCCGCCCGAACGAGGACGCCGCGATCGAGGTCGGCGAGGTGGATCTGCGGGATGTGTCGCAGCAGTTCCTGGCCGCCGATACGTTCAATGCGTCGCCGGTGCCACCGCCGATGTCGGCCGGTGTCGTGCGCGGCCCGCGCTTGGTACCGGGTGCGTCGGTGTCGGATGGCCGCTTCCGCCTCATCCGCGATCACGGCTCCACGACGGGCGCGCAGTTCTGGCAGGCCCGCGAGGTGTCGACGGGCCGCTCCGTGGCGCTGACGTTCGTCGATACGACGGGCATGGCCCCGATGGCTCCGGCGACGCCGCGCCAGGCCGCTATCGATGCCGCGGGTGTGTCGCGCCGCACGCGCAAGCTCGCGATGCTGCGCCACCCGGCGCTGCCGGAAAACATCGAGATCGTGTCGTATCGCACGGGTGCCCTCGTGGTCGCTGACTGGGTGGAGGGCTCCTCGGTCCGCGCCGTCGCCGAGTCGGGCCAGACGTTGCACACGGATGCGGTGGCGAACGCGCTTGCCCCGTTGGCGGGCGCGATCGCCGCAGCCCACGAGGCTGGGGTACCGCTCGGGTTGGATAACCGCCAGCGCCTCCGTATCGACCGCGAGGGCCACGTGCGCCTCGCGTTCCCGGCAGTCCTGCCGGACGCCTCCGCAGCCGACGACGCCGACGCCTTCGCCTCCGCGCTGCAGCTGCTGACCACCAACGTCGACTCCGATGACCTCGCGGATGTCGCCAGCACCACCCGCGCCCTCGTCGACGCTGACGCCATCGAGTCCCACGACTTCCGCGAGCTCGAGCGCCAACTCACCCGCGACGAAGCCGAGGACGCCCCCGCCGAAGCTATCGATCCCGTCGAGCCGGTGGAGGAGGAGCCGGAGGAGCCGAAGGACCTGCGCGGCGGTTTCGGATCCCGCCGTTACGGCCCGGTCACACTCGCGGTGTTGCTGTCGCTCGCGGTTGGCGCGGTGATCATCATCGCGGCGCTCACCGCGTACCTGGTCGGCTTCCTCTCCGGCGACGACACGAACGCGCCCGTCACGGTGGACTCGGTCCAGACTGGGGTAGAGGAGGTCGAGGAGGAGGTCACGGGCCTGCCCGTGTTGCTCACCCCGATGCGCGCGACCATCGAAGGTGCTTCCGCGCCCGAGCTTGTCGACGCCGACCGCTCCACCACCTGGACCGGCTCAGACAACGTGAGCGTCGAGCTCCGACCCGCCAAGGGCGCGACCGCCCGCAAAGGGTTCACCCTGGAGCACGTGATCGTCGACACCCCGTCCAACGGCGATACCTTCCGGATCTACGGCCTGCCCGCCGGCGCCTCGTGGAACGGCGACGTCGCAGACCTGCCGCTGCTTAAGGAGGGCACGTTCCTCAACGGCGAAAACGGCATCGACGTGGAGGACTCACCGGAACTCACCGGCCTGGTCCTCAACGTCTCCGGCCAGGACATCATCCTCCGGGACATCACCCTCATCGGGCGCACTAGCCTCCGATGATGTCCACCATGGTGGACAAGAAACGCTTCCTCTTCCGGCGCTGATGCATCACACTGGATGCATCAGCAATGGGAGGGTGCATCATGCGCAGAAAAACGGACCACCAACTCGTCCACGAATACATCGCAGGCGACATCCACGCCTTCAACCTCATCGTCCGGCGCCACGAACGCAACATGCTCGGCGTCGCCCTTCGCTACTCACGCAATGAGTGCGACGCCGAAGACATCGTCCAAGACGCCCTGCTTAAGGCGTCCCGCCACCTGCACGGCTTCCGCTTCGAGTCGAAGGTGTCTACCTGGCTATACCGGCTGGTCGCCAACGCAAGCTTGGACCACCAGCGCCGACGCAAGGCCGAGTACACCGTGTCCCTCGACGACAACGATGAGCTCTCCCAGGACAAGGATCCCCGCCTGGCCCACGACCCGACCGCTCACCTCGACCGCCTTATCGCCGTCAAGGACGCGCTGCGCGTCGTACCGGAGGCGCACCGGAAGGCTGTCTTCCTCATCGATATCATGGGCATGTCCCTGCAGTCCGCTGCCGACACCTGCGGCGTCCAGCCCGGCACCATGAAGTCCCGCCGCGCCCGGGCTCGCGCCATGATGCTCGAGCACATGGAAGAGGTCTGCTAGGCCGCCGTCAGCCACGCCAGTGCCAAAGGACGCAGCTTTAAAATAGACGCCTTGCAAACCAGCAGGTCACAAAAGGGCTAGGCAACAAGGGGTGTGTCTTTTGGCACTGGGTCCCATCAAGGAGACACCAAATTCCTAGATCCCAACATCGCTCTCGGCGTTTCCCCAGTTCGCCAACCCCTCAAGAGGGAATCTGGTGCACACCCCGCAGGCGGCGGTTTGGAACAAACAGTAGACTGGCTACGTTTACACCCCTGACAGAGCAAATCTACGAGGAGTTTCCATGACCAACGAGGCCAGCGAACAAACAGAACAGATTCATGACGTGATTATTGTCGGCTCGGGCCCGGCGGGGTACACGGCGGCGCTGTACGCGGCGCGCGGGGAGCTGAACCCGCTGGTGTTTGAGGGTTACGAGTACGGCGGCGAGCTGATGAACACCACTGAGGTGGAGAATTTCCCGGGCTTCAAGGATGGGGTGATGGGCCCGGATCTGATGATGCAGATGCGCGAGCAGGCGGAGAAGTTCGGCGCGCGCCTGGAGTCGGAGCTGGTGGACAAGGTTGATCTCAGCGGTGACGTGAAGAAGGTCTTCGTGGGGGATGACGTCTACCAGGCCCGCGCGGTCATTCTCGCTACTGGTGCGGCGCCGCGTCACCTGGGTATTCCGGGGGAGGCTGAGCTGACGGGTCGCGGTGTGTCCACGTGCGCGACCTGTGACGGCTTCTTCTTTAAGGATCAGCACATTGCCGTTGTCGGTGGTGGGGATTCGGCGATGGAGGAAGCGACGTTTTTGACCAAGTTTGGGTCGAAGGTCTCCATTATTCACCGTTCGGAGAACTTCCGCGCGTCGCAGATTATGTTGGAGCGCGCCCGGGCGAATGAGAAGATTGAGTTTATTACGCATTCGGTGGTCGAAGAGGTCGTCGAAAAGGATGGCAAGGTTGGCGGCCTGAAGGTGCGCAACGTGCAGTCGGGCGAGGAGTCGGTGCTGGACGCGACGGCGTTGTTCGTTGCGATCGGGCATGATCCGCGTTCGGCGTTCCTGGAAGGCCAGGTGGCCACGGACGAGGGTGGGTACGTCCTTGTCGACGCCCCTTCGACCCGCACGAACGTGCCGGGCGTGTTTGCGTGTGGCGATTTGGTGGATAACCACTATCGTCAGGCGATTACGGCGGCTGGTTCGGGGTGCCGGGCGGCGTTGGATGCGCAGCATTTCCTTGCGGCGCTTTAGAATAGAAAGAACTGTGTTCAAGGAGGAACGATGAGTGCACCTGTTGATGTGACGAAGAATACGTTTAAGGCTGAGGTCGTTGAGGCTTCGACGCCGGTGTTGGTGGATTTTTGGGCTGAGTGGTGCGCTCCGTGCCGGAAGTTGTCGCCGACGTTGGATGAGATTGCGTCTGAGCTGGATGGCAAGGTGAAGGTCGCGAAGGTGAATGTGGATGAGGAGCGTGAGCTGGGAATGATGTTCCAGGTCATGTCGATCCCGACTGTGTTGATCTTCAAGGATGGCCAGAAGGTGGATGAGTTTGTGGGGGCGCTCCCGAAGGCGCAGATCGTCCAGAAGGTTGAGTCGTATCTGTAGGCTGTCCGTCGTAGGATGGACTGCATTGTTGGTTTTGTAGAAAGGTGCCCAGTGGGTGACATTCTCCGCGTAGGTGATTCGAGTGCTCGCGTGGCCGAGGCGCGTGCGACGCTTGCGCGTTTGGGCATGTTGGAGGACTTCGATGGGGACATCGAGGACTTCAACTCGCGGCAGTTCACTCCCGACGAGATGCTTTTCGACGCCCCTTTGGCGGAGTCCGTGAAAGCATTTCAGCAGTCGCGGGGAATTATGCCGACTGGCGCTATCGATGACTTGACGTTGCGTGAGCTGCGTGAGGCGTCGTATACGTTGGGGGCGCGTGTGTTGCAGTACCAGCCGAATCAGGAGTTGGTGGGCGACGACGTGGGGCAGTTGCAGACGCAGCTGCATGAGCTGGGCTTTTATTCGGATCGTGTGGATGGGCGGTTCGGTCCGCGCACGCACGAGGCTGTGATGAACTACCAGCTGAATTCGGGCTTGGAAGACGATGGGGTGTGTGGCCCGGATACGTTGCACGCGTTGAGTCTGTTGGGCCGCCGGATTACGGGCGGTTCGGCGCACGCGATTCGTGAGCGTGAGCATGTGCGTGCGGCTGGCCCGCAGTTGGCGGGCAAGCGCGTGGTGATTGATCCGCATCTTGGTGGTGCGGATAAGGGCGCGCTTGTCGACGGCCCCTTTGGCCAGATCACGGAGGAGGAGATCCTGTGGGATTTGGCGCAGCGCGTGGAGGGCCGCATGATTGCGGCTGGTGTGGAGACGATTATTTCGCGTCCGCGTGGTGATAATCCGTCGTGTAAGGAGCGCGCCGATCTGGCGAACGGCTTCGACGCCGACTTGGTGATTTCCCTGCAGTTAGACCGTTATGCCAATGAGAAGGCGAATGGTGTGGCGACGTTCTACTTCGGTTCGGAGAACGGGACGTCGTCGATGACGGGGGAGACGCTGTCGGGCTATATTCAGCGTGAGATTGCGGCGAGGACGTCGCTACGGAATTGCTGGAATCATGCCCGGACGTGGGAGATGCTGCGGATGACGCGGATGCCGTCGGTGGAGATCGTGGCTGGCTATGTCACGAATCCGCACGATGTTGAGGTGGTGACGGATCCGCAGCAGCGTGACGCGATCGCGGAGGCGATTGTGGTGGCGGTGAAGCGCCTGTACTTGCTGGATTCTGATGACCAGCCGACAGGCACCTACTCTTTCCAGGACTTGCTCCGCCAGGAGCACCTGTAGTTAATCGGTGCCCTGGATGAGGCCCATGATGCGCTCGAAGTCCTGACGGTCGCCGAATTCGACGACGATTTTGCCTTTTCGTTTGCCCATGGTGACGGAGACTTTGGTGTCCCATTCGTCGGCGAGTTGGTCGGCGGCCCGGGTGAGGTATTCGGGCTGGGGGACGGGTTCGCGGCGTTTCTTTTGTGGGACGCCGCCTTCGTTATTCATGAGCGTGACGGCTTCTTCGGTGGCGCGGACGCTTAAGCCCTCGGAGACGATGCGTTCGGCGAGCAGGGTCTGGCCGTTGGAGGTCAGGGCGTCGCTGCCGAGCTTGAGGCCGAGGAGTGCGCGGGCGTGGCCCGCGGAGAGCACGCCGGCGGCGACGCGGCGCTGCACCGGCACGGGCAGGCGCAGGAGGCGGATCGCGTTGGTGATCACTGGGCGGGAGCGGCCGAGCTTGTCGGCGAGTTGCTCCTGGGTGACGCCGAACTCTTCGAGGAGCTGCTGGTAGGCGGCGGCTTCTTCGAGTGGGTTGAGTTGGACGCGGTGGATGTTTTCCAGGAGGGCGTCGCGAAGCATGTCCTGGTCGGAGGTTTCGCGGACGATGGCTGGGATGTGCTTCAGGCCGGCTTTGGAGGCGGCGCGCCAGCGGCGCTCGCCCATGATGAGCTCGAAGCCTTCTGGGGTGTCGCGGACGACGATGGGTTGCAGCAGGCCGAACTCGCGGATGGAGTGGACCAGCTCGTTGAGGTGGTCTTCGTCGAAGACTTGGCGTGGCTGCTTCGGGTTCGGGATGATCTGCCCGACCGCGACTTCCTGGTAGCGCGCGCCGACGGGCACGGGTTGCATAACGTTCTCTGGCGTGGCGCCGACGGTGGGCGCGCCCGCGACCTTGGGGCGCTTTCCGCGGGGCGGAAGCTTGTCGCCGCCACCGGAAGCCCCGGAAGCTCCCGAAGCCCCGGCGGCGCCGGCTGCGCCGAAGATCACGTCGGAGGCTTTGCCGCCGATGCCGCCGGTCTTGCCGGTTTTGTCGGTCGCGGCTGGTGCCTGCGGGATGAGTGCTGCTAGTCCGCGGCCGAGGCCGCCTTTACGCTCTTGTGCCATGGTTATTCCTCGCCCTCGTCTAGTTGTTGGGCCACCTGGGGGCTGACGCCGATGGGCCCCGTGGTGGCGTGTGGTTGGTAGTCGCCGCGTGTTGCCAGTTCGCGGGCGGCGTCGTAGTAGGCCAGCGCTCCGCTGGAGAGTGGGTCGTAGTCGATGACGGTTTGGCCGTAGCCTGGCGCCTCGGAAACCTTCACGGAGCGCGGGATGACGTTGCGCAGCACCACTTCGCCGAACTGGTTGCGCACTTCGCCGGCGACGTCCGCAGCGAGGCGCGTGCGGGCGTCGTACATGGTGAGCACGATCGCGGAGATGTGCAGGTTGTGGTTGAGGTGCTCGCGGATCATGCTGATGTTGCCGAGCAGCTGGCCGACGCCCTCAAGCGCGTAGTACTCGCACTGGATGGGGATCATGACTTCGTCGACGGCGGTCATGGCGTTGATGGTGAGCAACCCGAGTGATGGTGGGCAGTCGATGAAGACGTAGTCGAAGTTGTGCTCTTCGAGGAAGCCGCGTCGGATGGCGTCGTGCAGCCGGTATTCGCGGCGCACCATGGACACCAGCTCGATTTCGGCGCCGGCGAGGTCGATGGTGGCGGGGATGCAGTAGAGGTTCTCGTTGTTGGCGTGCGCCTGCAGTGCTTCCTCGGGCGTTGCTTCGCCGATGAGGACTTCGTAGCTGGAGGTGGTGCCGGAGGTGTGCTCGGCGCCGAGCGCGGTGGAGGCGTTGCCCTGCGGGTCCAGGTCGATGACGAGGACGCGCATGCCTTGGCGGCTGAGTGCCGACGCCATGTTCACCGATGTCGTCGTCTTGCCGACGCCGCCCTTCTGGTTCGCAACGGTGAACACGCGGGTGTGCGCGGGGCGTTGCAGCGTGGCGTTGTCCATGCTGGTGGTGTTCCTTTCCGCTATTTCCGCACGATTCGGATGAGGGTGGTGGGCTGGTCGAGGACGTCGGCGCCAACCTGGAAAATGTTCGGCGTGATCCCCCCGGCTTTCGCAATCGCCCGCGCGTCGCGTTCTAGTTCTTCTGCAACACTAGCGCCTTTCAGCGCCAACATCGAGCCCCCGTGGCGTACCAGTGGAAGGCTCCAGTCGGCGAGCTTGCCCAGGGGTGCGACGGCGCGAGAGGTGACCACGTCGAACTGCCCGCCGGGCTGTTCCTCGGCGCGGCCGCGGACGACGGTAACGTTGTCCAGTCCCAACTCGTTTTTGACCTCGGCGAGATACGTGGAGCGCTTCAGCAGCGGCTCGATGAGGGTAAAGGAGACGTCGGGGCGGGCGATGGCCAGTGGGATGCCGGGCAGCCCTGCGCCGGAGCCGATGTCGGCGACGGTGGTGGCGTCGTCAAGTGCTTCTGAGACCACCGCACAGTTGAGGATGTGCCGTTCCCACAGGCGGCTGACTTCTTTGGGGCCGATGAAGCCGCGCTCGGCGGCGGTTGTGGCGAGCGATTCGTGGTAGGCCTCGGCGAGCGGCAGGCGGTCGCCGAAGATGGTGGCGGCTGCTGTGGGCTGTTCTGACACGGCTGTGTACTCCTTTGAATTTTTAGTCTGGCATCGACTCTAGTAAAAGTAACGCCCCCAGCAAACACTTGCTGGGGGCTGGGGGCTACCGGTTACTTGCCTTGCTGCTTGCGCTGCTTCTTGCTGCGCTTGTCCACCTTGCGGGCACCGACAACGGGAGCGGAGGCGCGCTTGGCTTCCGCCTTGGCGCGCTCCTCGGCCTCTTCCTCGGCGTCCATCTTGGCAAAGACGATGCGGGTCTGGAAGAAGGTCCACACGTTGTTGGCCAGCATGTAGAACAGCAGGCCGATGTGCCACAGGAAGCCGGACGCGATGATCATGACCGGGAAGACCCAGAGCATCATCTTGTTCATCATCTGCATCTGCTGTTGCATCATGGCGGCGTTGTCACCGGATGGGGTGTTGACCTTGCCGGCGGCGCGACGTGCGGCCTGACGGTTCATGGACATCCGGGCGTTGAGGTGGGTGAACGTCGCTGAGATGAGCACGAGCGGCAGGCACACCATGATGATGTTGGCGCGGGTGAAGTCCAGGCCGGTGAACGCCGCGAAGGCGTCTTCTGGCATGGACATGTACGCGGAGAGCGGCACGCCGAAGAAGTCGGCGTCCAGGAAGGAGCGGACGTCTTCTGGGGAGAACGCGTAGTTGGCCAGGTTGCGGTTCTCTTCAACGCTGAGGCCCAGCTGGTTGGGGCCGGTGCCGGTGCGGTTGAAGGAGCGCAGCACGTGGAACAGGCCGATGAACACGGGCATCTGCGCCAGCGGGACGATGCACGAGGCGAGCGGGTTGGTGCCCATCTCCTTGTACAGCTTCTGCGTCTCTTCCGCCATTTTCTGCTGGTCGTTCTTATACTTTTGGCGGATTTCCTGCATCTTCGGCTGCATTTCCTGCATCTTGCGCATGGACCGCATTTGGTTGACCATGGGCTTGACCAGCAGGGTTCGCAGGGTGAAGGTGAGGAAGACGATGGACAGGATCCATGACAACGCCGAGTCTGGCGAGAGGATGAAGCCGAATACTTTGTGCCAGAACCACAGCACCCAAGAAATCGGCCAGTAGATGAAATTCAGCACTTTGGGGTGTTACTCCTCGTTGGTTACTTGGTGGTCGTTCCTGTGGACGCGTCCGTACCGCTGCCGGGTACTGGGTCGAACCCGCCGGGGTGCCAGGGCCCACATTTACAGATGCGGGCCACGCTGAGCAGGGTGCCTTTGATGGCACCGTGTCGCGCGACCGCTTCGAGTGCGTAGGCGCTGCACACTGGCATGAAACGACACGTCGCACCCATCTTAAGGGGTGAGAGGTACTTTTGGTAGCAGCGTACGGCCTTCACGAGTGCCCGCGCGGCCGCGGTTGGTGGTGCGGGGATGCGTTGGCCTAGGAAGTTGTAGTACGCCATTTGTCCAGGGCTTTGCGCAGCGCGGCGTCGTAGTCGTGTGCGAGTTGCGCGCTCGTGGCGGTGGCTGAGGCGGGCAGGGCCCTCACCACGACGTCGTGGTGTAGCTCCAGCTTATCGACGCCCCCTCGCAGCACATGCCGCAGTTTCCGAGACACCGCGTGCCTGGTCACCGCGTTGCCGACCTGCTTGGACACGATCAGTCCGAAGCGCGGCCCGCCGTGCAGCGCGATGGTGTCCTCGGCCCGGGAGCGGACGTGGACGATTAAAGTGCGAGACCCCGCGCGCACTCCTTTCCTCATGGTCTGCCGGAAGTCGGCAGAGGAGGAGAGTTTGTGCGGGCGGGGTAACACGATGTCGCTGCGCTTCGGGCGTTTATGCCGTCAGGCTTGCGCGGCCCTTCTTGCGGCGCGCGGAAACGATTGCGCGGCCGGCGCGGGTGCGCATGCGGGCACGGAAGCCGTGCTTGCGTGAACGACGGCGGTTGTTTGGCTGGAAAGTCCGCTTGGACACGGTGGACTCCTTATAAGAGGTCACGACGGCCAGCGGGAACCCGCCGCGGTGTGCGACGCATTCCCTCCCGGGGTAGTAGCCGTCCCGGAATTGCAATGTTCAGGTTGAGATTGCCCGGCCGCGGCGCGTTGTGCGCGTTGACCTGCATGCATCATCTTCGCTGACTCGCCCTGGGTGGGCGGCCCGGTGCACTGCGTAGATGGTGCTCTCAAGCACACCGTGGGCATGTTGCTTCGCGCCCGTGGTGTGACAGACTACGCCAGACTACGCGAAAAACCGCTGGTTGTTCAAATCGACACACTGTCTTTTGCGCCGGGTGGGGCGCAGGTCCATTCGTTTACCCCCGTAATTACAAAGGTGTACTTTCGCGCAGGTGGTTGCATATTTTCGAACACCGGGGGCCGCGCTATCACCGGCCTGACGCGCGATTACTTCCCAACACGCGTACGCAATGTTCGAGATTTCCTGTGAATCACATCCGTGAAACGAGTTATCCACAGGGTTGTGGCGTGCGGGCTGTTAGACATTACAAGCTCACACCGGGTAACAATGATAAAGCACCACAATTACACACGTTCTTTCTCCACATCGCTGTGGATAACTGTGAACAACAGGTTGAGACTTTGCGGCGTAATTTGTAATTACAGCAGTTCACAGCCGGTAAAAGTTCCGTGAAAAGTTATCCACAGGGGAGGGGGAAGGCTGTGGACAACTTGCTCACCGAAGTTATCCACAGGTGTGGACAAGTCTGTGGAAGATACTGGTGAGACGCAGGTTTTGGAATTACAAAATCTGTGAAACAGCAGTGGAATGTACGTGAAATTCCACAGTTGTGACGAACGTCACTAAATGACATGTCGGATTAGGAGGAGAGCGGGACGTTGGCAGAGCAAGACATCGAAACGCTATGGCGCACCATCGTCGCTGACCTGCTGGCGCTGTCCGCGCAGCCCAGCTCGCAGGTCCCGTCGCTCACCCCGCAAGAACGCGCGTACCTCCAGCTCGTCCGCCCCGTCATGCTTGTCGACGGCTACGCCATCCTCTCCGCCCCCCACGCCGCCGCGAAAACGGTCGTGGAGCAGTCCCTCGCGCCGCACATCACGGCGCTACTGGCTTCCCACCTGGGCAAACACTGCACGCTCGCCGTCTCGATCCAGGCGCCTTCAGCTCCGGCAGCTCCGCCTGCCCCCGAGGCCGTCGACCCGGCCCACATGACCCCCGGCGAGCAAATCCCAATGGGCCTCGACGAACTCGCCGAGATGCACGCCCGCCAACAGCAACAACACCAGGCGCCGGCGCACCCGACCGTCCCTAAGCGAATCCCCCGCGAAAAGCCTGCCCACGACCCCGAGCGCGAGACCAGCCTGAACCCGAAGTACACCTTTGAGAACTTCGTCATCGGCTCCTCGAACCGCTTCGCCAACGGCGCCGCCGTCGCCGTCGCCGAGAACCCGGCCCGCGCCTACAACCCCCTGTTCATCTGGGGTGGCTCCGGCCTCGGCAAGACGCACCTGCTGCACGCCGCCGGCAACTACGCGCAGGTCCTGCAGCCGAACCTCCGCATCAAGTACGTCTCCTCCGAGGAGTTCACGAACGACTACATCAACTCCGTGCGCGACGACCGCCAAGAAAGCTTCAAGCGCCGCTACCGCAACCTTGACATCCTGATGGTCGACGACATCCAGTTCCTCGAGGGCAAGGAAGGTACCCAGGAGGAGTTCTTCCACACCTTCAACGCACTGCACCAGGCAAATAAGCAGATCATCCTGTCGTCTGACCGCCCACCGAAGCAGCTCACCACCCTCGAGGACCGCCTCCGCACCCGCTTCGAAGGCGGCCTCATCACCGACGTCCAGCCACCAGACCTGGAGACCCGCATCGCCATCTTGATGAAGAAGGCGGCCGCCGACGGCACACAGGTCGACCACCAGGTGCTCGAGCTCATCGCCTCGCAATTCGAGTCGTCGATCCGCGAGCTCGAAGGCGCCCTCATCAGGGTCTCGGCCTACTCTTCCCTTATCGACGAGCCCATCACCCTCGACGTCGCCCAAGTCGCACTTCGCGACATCCTCCCCGACGAAGGCGACATCAACATCAACGCCTCCACCATCAAGGAGTACGCCGCCGAGTACTTCAACGTCACGATGGACCAGCTCATCGGCGCAGGTAAAACCCGCCAGGTGGCGCACGCCCGCCAGATCGCGATGTACCTGTGCCGCGAACTGACCGAACTCTCCCTCCCCAAGATCGGCGACGAGTTCGGCGGCAAGGACCACACCACCGTGATGTACGCGGACCGCAAGATCCGCAAGGAGATGACGGAGAACCGCGGCACCTACGACGAAATCCAGGAACTGACCCAAATCATCAAGGCCCGCGCCCGCACGCTGCGCTAACTTTCGTCGCCCTCGGCGTCGCCCGCACCAAATTCCCTCACGCACCCCCAGCGACCTGGGGAAACACAAGCCCGACTCCCCAAATCCCGGAATTTGGTGCCCCTACCTGGTCTCTCAGTGCCAAAAGACGCACCCACTTTTGACTAGCCCTTTTTCTGCCAGGCACTTTGAACACCTAGTCCATATCAGATTGCGACATTTGGCACTCCCACCTCCCGCACCCTAAAAATCCATCCACAGGCTTATCCACACCTGTGTAATTACACCGTTGTAATTCACATTTAGGGGCAAAACACCTAAGTGACCCCCACCACAAAGAGACCCACATCACACACCACAGGCCTTGTGGATAACGTGTGAATCCCCAGTGGACAACCCTTCCTGAGTTGTGCACAGGTCAAATGACAGAAAATCTATCCACAAGCGCTCAGAGTTATCCACATTTCTTCCACAGGCAATTGCACACCCTGTTTTCGCGCTCCGACCACGGCGAATTCATGTAATTCCACAGATTGCACAGGACTTATTGTTGTTCCCAAGGTTTTTACTTGTAATTCCTAGAGTAGAAAGGGGACCTGTGCAGAACGGCGCACAAACGACCAACGCCCCAAAAAGCCATGAGCCAGGCGTGTGAAAACTCGAATGACAAAAAGCCCGTCCCCGCCTAAAGTGAGAACGTAATTACAAGAATCTCTACGTACTGCAAGGAGCCCGTGTCACTATGGCGGACATCCAAGACAACTTGAATTCCAACGTTTCCTTCCGCGTGCACAAGGAGGACCTGTCGGACGCGGTGGCGTGGGTTGCTCGGATGTTGCCTACGAAGAACACGCAGCCGATTCTTCGCGCGGTGTTGATTACGGCGTCGGATGAGGGTTTGGAGTTCGCGGGCTTCGATTATGAGGTGTCGTCGCGGGTGCGGATTGCGGCTGAGGTGGATACGCCTGGTCGCGTTGCGGTGGCGGGCAAGTTGTTGTCTGACATTGTTGCGAATATGCCGAATCAGCCGGTTGAGGTTTCTACGAGTGACACAAAGTTGCTTCTCGACGGCGGCTCCGCCCACTTCGAGCTGCCTTTGATGCCGTTGGACGATTATCCGCAGTTGCCGCAGTTGCCTGAGGTGACGGGCACGATCGGTTCGGAGGATCTGAGTGGCGCGGTGATGCAGGTGGCTGCCGCGGCGGGTAAGGATGACACGTTGCCGATGCTGACCGGTATCCATATTGAGGTGGAGGGTTCGACGTTGCATTTGACGGCGACGGACCGTTTCCGGTTGGCGTTGCGTTCGTTGGAGTGGTCGCCTGCTGGTGAGGGAGTGCAGGCGAAGCTGTTGGTGCCGGCGAAGACGTTGTTGGATAACGCTCGGACGTTGGATACGCAGTTGGAGGAGCCGGTGCAGATTGCCGTTGGTGGCGTCGATAATGTGGGCGCGGACGGTTTGTTTGGTTTGCATGCGGGTAATCGTGAGACGACGACGCGTATGTTGGATGCGGATTTCCCGAATGTGCAGCCGTTGTTGCCGAAGGCGCATACGTCGATGGCGTCGGTGGAGGTGGCTCCGTTGTTGGAGGCGATTCGTCGTGTGTCGTTGGTGGCGGATCGGAATGCGCAGTTGAGGTTACATTTTTCGGAGGGTCAGGTGACGTTGTTTGCGTCGGGGGCTGATTCTGGTGAGGCGTCGGAGTCGATTCCTGCGCAGTTTGTGGGGGAGGATGAGCTGCTGATTGCGTTTAATGCTGGTTATTTGCGTGATGGTTTGTCGGTGATTGGGACGGATCGTGCGGTGTTTGGGTTTACGGAGTCGTCGCGTCCGGCGATTATGATTCCGGAGCCGGAGTCGTTGCCGGAGAAGGGCGATGATGGGTTGTTCCCGACGCCGGAGACGAATTTCACGTATTTGTTGATGCCGGTTCGCCTGCCGGGCTAGTTTGCCGCGATGTACGTTTCGGAGCTTGACCTGCGTGATTTCCGTTCGTGGCGGGAGTTGCATGTGGATTTGGAGCCGGGCGTCACGGTGTTTTCGGGCCGCAATGGGCACGGGAAGACGAACATTGTGGAGGCGGTGCGGTATACGTCGATGCTCGGGAGTCACCGGGTGGCCACGGACGCTCCGTTGATCCATTCGGGGGCGAGTGATGCGCGCGTGTCGGCGACGACGGTGAATGAGGGGCGCGCGCTGACTACTCATGTGTTGATTAAGGCGAGTGGGGCGAATCAGGCGCAGATTAATAGGACGCGGTTGAAGTCGGCGCGTGAGTTGCTGGGTGTGTTGCGGACGGTGATGTTTTCGCCGGAGGATTTGCGTTTGGTGAATGGGGAGCCGGGGGACCGTCGCCGGTTTTTGGATGCGTTGGCTGCGGTGCGTACGCCGCGTCATGGTGGGGTGAAGGCGGATTATGACAAGGTGTTGCGCCAGCGTAATGCGTTGTTGCGTTCGCAGAATATGGCGCTGCGCCGCGGTTATGGGGATGCGGCGGGCGCGGGTGCGTTGAGTACGTTGGATGCGTGGGATGCGCAGTTGGCGCGCTATGGTGCGCAGGTGCTGGCGGGCAGGCTCTTGCTTGTCGACGCCCTCTCCGACCCCATCACGGAGTCTTATGCGTCGGTGGCGCCGGAGTCGCGTGCGGCGTCGGTGGAGTACACGTCGACGTTGGATCGGGCGGTGTTGGAGTTGACGGGGGAGGCGTCGCGGGATCCGCAGGTGTTGGAGGCGGCGATGTTGTCGGAGTTGGGGAGGCGTCGAAAAGAGGAGATTGAGCGCGGCTCAACGCTGGTTGGTCCGCATAGGGATGACCTGGTGTTGATGCTGGGTCAGCAGCCGGCGAAGGGGTACGCGTCGCATGGGGAAACGTGGTCGTTTGCGCTGAGTATGCACTTGGCGGAGTATCGCCTGTTGGCTGGTGAGGGCACGGATCCGGTGCTGATTTTGGATGATGTGTTTGCGGAGTTGGACGCGAAGCGCCGTGAGCGGTTGGTGCATGTGGCGGAGTCGGCGGAGCAGGTGTTGATTACGGCGGCGGTCGGGGATGACTTGCCGGGCAACCTTGATGGCGCGGTGACGGCGCGGTATCACGTGCGGATGGAGGAGGGGGTGTCCCATATTGAGCGAGCGTGACTTGGTGGGCACCACCTTTGACCAGCTGCGGCGCACGGCGAAGCGTCGCGGCGGGCGGCTGCCGGATTTGTCGAAGCAGGGCGTGAGCGTGGTGCCGCGCCGCAGCCAGGGCAAGGGCCGTCCGGTGCAGGATATTACGGTGCCGGGGCTGCACTTTGAGCAGGAGGAGCGCAGGCCGTGGCTGGAGCGGGGCCGGCCGACGGGCAAGGATGGCCGGGCGTTGCCGCGGAGTTACAAGGTGAAGTCGTTTTCGTCGCTGTTGGGCAAGGAGATCCGGAAGCGCGATTGGACGGAGAACATGGCGTATGGCTGGGTGATGGGCAACTGGGAGGGCCTGGTCGGCGCTACGATCGCGGAGCATACGAAGGTGGAGATGATTAAGGATGGCGAGGTCTTCATCACCTGCACGACGACGGCGTGGGCGACGCAGCTGAAGTACATGCAGTCGACGGTGCTACGCGCGATCGCGGAGAAGGTGGGCCCGGATGTGATCCGGAAGCTGCATATTTATGGGCCGCGGGTGAAGAGTTGGCGCTATGGTCCGCTGCACGTGAAGGGGCGGGGTCCGAGGGACACGTACGGGTAGTCGTGGGGTTTGGTGTCCTGTTTTACGTGTAAGATGGGACGGGTTAATGACATTTTTCAGGAGGAGCGTCTTTTCCAGTGGCTGATCAACAACCTCATTATGACGCGTCGTCGATTACTATCCTCGAGGGCCTTGAGGCCGTCCGGAAGCGCCCAGGTATGTACATTGGGTCGACCGGCGAGCGTGGCCTACACCACTTGGTGTGGGAGGTCGTGGATAACTCGGTCGATGAGGCGATGGCGGGCTATGCCGATCGCGTCGATGTGACTCTGCTCGCGGATGGCGGCGTAGAGGTCGTCGATAATGGTCGTGGTATTCCGGTGGAGATGCACCCGTCTGGTGCGCCGACGGTGCAGGTCGTGATGACGCAGCTGCACGCGGGCGGTAAGTTCGACTCGGAGTCGTACGCGGTGTCGGGTGGCCTGCACGGTGTGGGTATTTCCGTGGTGAACGCGCTGTCCACGCGTGTTGAGGCGGACATTAAGCGCGATGGCAAGCACTGGTACCAGCGGTTTGTGGACGCGCAGCCGGAGCCTCTGGAGGAGGGCGGCAATGCCCGCGGCACGGGTACGGCGATTCGTTTCTGGCCGGACCCGGAGATTTTTGAGACCACGGAGTTTAAGTGGGACACGATCGCGCGTCGTCTGCAGGAGATGGCGTTCCTGAACAAGGGCCTGACCATCACGCTGAAGGATGAGCGCGTCTCCGAGGAGGAGCTTGAGCTCGAGGCGATCGCGGAGGAGGGTGAGACGGCCGCTGCGGTTGGCTCGGACTCGTTTGACGACGCCACCGAGGGTGACACATCTGCTGCCCCGAAGAAGCGCGAGAAGAAGGTCACGTACCACTACCCGGATGGCCTGATTGATTACGTCAACTACCTGAATAAGTCGAAGACGGCGATCCACCCGACGATCGTGGGCTTTGACCAGAAGGGTGACGGCCTTGAGGCTGAGGTGGCGATGCAGTGGAACAGCTCGTTTAAGGAGTCTGTGCACACGTTCGCGAACACCATTAATACGCATGAGGGCGGTACGCACGAGGAGGGTTTCCGTGCGGCGCTGACCACGCTGATGAACCGTTACGCGCGTGACCATAAGCTGCTGAAGGACAAGGAGCCGAACCTCACTGGTGATGACTGCCGTGAGGGCCTCGCAGCTGTGGTGTCTGTCCGCGTGGCGGACCCGCAGTTTGAGGGCCAGACGAAGACGAAGCTCGGCAATACCGAGGTGAAGGGCTTCGTGCAGCGCGCCGTGAACGAGAATTTGTCGGATTGGTTTGATGCCAACCCGGCGGAGGCGAAGGCCATCATTTCGAAGGCTGTGTCGTCGTCGCAGGCGCGTCAGGCGGCGCGCAAGGCGCGTGACTTGGTGCGTCGCAAGTCGGCGACGGACCTGGGTGGCCTGCCGGGTAAGTTGGCGGATTGCCGTTCGAAGGACCCGAAGCTATCCGAGCTGTTCATTGTTGAGGGTGACTCAGCAGGTGGTTCGGCGAAGCAGGGCCGCGACTCGATGTACCAGGCGATTCTTCCGCTGCGCGGCAAGATCCTGAACGTGGAGAAGGCCCGCATGGATCGCGTGTTGAAGAACGCGGAGGTCCAGGCGATTATTACCGCGCTTGGTACTGGTATTCACGAAGAGTTCGATATTTCGAAGCTGCGCTACCACAAGATTGTGCTGATGGCGGATGCTGACGTCGACGGCCAGCACATCGCGACGCTGCTGCTTACCCTGCTGTTCCGCTTCATGCCGGAGCTCATCGAGGAGGGCCACGTCTACCTGGCGAACCCGCCGCTCTACAAGTTGAAGTGGGCGAAGGGCGAGCCTGGCTACGCCTTCTCCGACGCGGAGCGCGACCAGCTGCTCGCGGAGGGCCTGGAGGCCGGCCGCAAGATCAACACGGATGACGGCATCCAGCGCTACAAGGGTCTGGGTGAGATGAACCCGAGCGAGCTGTGGGAGACCACGCTTGACCGGGATCACCGTATTCTGCGTCGCGTTGATGTGGAGGACGCCCAGCGCGCTGACGAGCTGTTCAGCATCCTGATGGGCGATGATGTGGCGGCTCGCCGCTCCTTCATCACCCGCAAGGCGAAGGACGTCCGTTTCCTGGACGTCTAGCCTTCCATCTGCTTTTCGACGACCTCTCCGATCCGCGGCAGCGCAGGCCCTACAATCTTGGCGGCCTTGCTGCGGAAGGTGGCGTAGATCTTCTGTACGCCGGCTGGCATGGAGTCGCGGAGGTTGTCGCCGAGTGAGACGAGTTCTGTGACCACGTCGTCTTCGTGTTGTGCGAGGTATTCGCCGAAGGCGGCGTGGTCGCTGTTTTTGTAGTCTTCCCAGCGGGGGTTGAGCTGCTCGAGCAGTTGGGGGAGTACGGTGTTGATGCCTTTGTGCAGGATGCGGGCGTCGACTTTCTTTACGCCCGCGATTGCGGAGCGCAGCGCCATGCCGGTGAGTCCGCTTTGGTCTGCGACGGTCTGGTCGACCACTCCGGCGAGCGCGTCGACGATTCCTGGGCGGCGCCCATTGTGCAGCAGTGCGTTGAGTCCTTGTGGTGTTTCCATGCCGTTGATTGTATGACAAATGCGACCTGCCCCCCGGCAGGTCGCATTGTTACGTTGAGCGTTGCGGCTCTTCCGCCACAGCAGTCACACAGGACACTGTAACCACAACAGGAACAAACTTATCATGAGTCACAGCGGTTACATATTTGGGGTGGGGTTTAGACCTTGGGCAGCATCTTCTGCAGCTCGTTGAGGTCGATCTTGGAGAAATCGAAAATGCGGTTACCCTGCGAGGATCCCATCACGCCCGAGAGTCCTGCCTGGCGCGCGAGGTCGTCGACGGCTGCGCGCAGTGGGGGGACGGCGTCGACAATTACTTGGCCAACCAGCAGGGTGAGCAGCGCCGCGATGGTCAGCGAGACCGGCGCCGAGCCCGTGTACACGCTGCCGAGCGGTGGCTGCTTCGGTGGGGTGACGGTCGGTGTGATCACCGGCGTCGGTTTGGAGGATCCGGAGGATCCGGATGGGGCGGTGGTGGCCTGCGGCGCGACGAGCAGCGACGCCGCGACCCCGCCGGCGAGGACGAGAGCACTCATTTTCTTCATAGTGCTTAGAATATCGTCCCCGCGCGAACGGTGTTAGCGAAGCAGCGCGTCGACGTCGACGTACTGCAGCACATAGTTCGCCGCGCCGGCCAGCAGACCGAGCAGCGCGAGCACGCCAACCACGATGCCGATGGTCGCACCCGTGCTCGAGCCCTCCTCCTTCGAGGAGGAGCTGCTGGAGCCATCATTGCTCGACCCGGTGTCACCACCCTTACCGACGTCCACTCCGCCCTCAACCGTGGCCTTCAGCTTGTACTCCTTCGTCGACCAGTCGGGGAACGTCGCGATGACGGTGTAGTCGATAGAGGCGCCAGGCTTCGCGTCCGCCGGAGGCGTGATGGTGACCTCACCCGTGTTCGGATCAGTGGCGAACTTCCAGCCGTCGTACGTACCGTTCGGGCCCGTGAACTTCGTGCCTGCAGGAGCGTTGCCGCTCGGGCGCTGCACGATCGTGCCGCCAGCGTTCACCTTCTGGTTTTCAAAGTCGACGTCGGTCTTGTCCGCCTGGGACTCCTTCGGCTTTGCTGGCGTCGTAGTGTTCGTTGGCTGCTCGCTGGTCGGCTGCTCGCTGGTGGACGGCGCCGTGGTGGTGCGCTCCACGTAGACGGTGACTTCGTGAATCTGCCTTGACTTGTCTGGGAAGACCACGGTGACAGGGAAGCTCACAGTGGTACCAACCGTCGCGTCCGCTGGTGCAGTAATTCGAATCTCACCAGTCTGACTGTTCGTGGTGGCGGACCATCCTTGCTGTGACCCGCTCGGCCCGTTGAACTTCGTGCCTGCCGGGAATTCGCCCTTCGGCTTCAGCGTCACCGAGTTACCCGCGTGCACTGGCGTGCGCGCGTACTCAATCTTGGTCGTCTCATTCTGTGGCCTCGAAGGCTTCGTCGAGGTCGTTGGAGTCGTCGGAGTCGCCTCGCTTGTCGACGCCTCTTCGGTTGTCCGCGGGGCGGACTCCTTCGTGGTCGTCGTTGCCTTGGTTGTTGGCGTTGCCTTGGTAGTCGACGTGGCCGGGGTGGTCGTCTCCGGGGTGGTGGACTTCTCGCTTGTCCGCGGCGCGGACGTGGTCGGCTCGGTCGTCTTGTCGGAAGTCGTCGGCGTAGTCGTTGACGGGTCGGTTGTCCGCGGCGCGGACTCCTCCGAAGTCGGCGTGGACTCCTCAGACGTGGATGGCTCTGTCGTCTTGTCCGAAGTCGTCGGTTTCGTCGTCGTAGCCTCTTCGCTTGTCCGCGGCGTGGACAGTTCCGTGGTTTTTTCCGAAGTCGTCGGGTCGGTTGTCCGCGGCGCGGACTCCTCCGAAGTCGGCGTGGACTCCTTGGTGGAGGTCGTCGGAGTAGTCGTCTCCTTTGCCTTTACGGTGACGTGGAATTTCGTCTCCTGCTTGGAGCCGTCGCGGAAGAAGATCTCGAGGGGAACCGTGAAGTCGAAGTCACGGGCGTGGCTTGGTACTTCAACGGAGACAGCGCCGTCCTTGTCGGTATTGACTTTCACGCCGTTGACGCTCTGGTTCTTCGGGCCGTTGACGGTGGCACCGGTAGGTAGTGCTTCGGTTGGTTTGAACACGCGGTTCTCGCCGGCTTTGACGGTCACGTCCTTGTAGGTGACCTTGAACTTGTCGGACTCGGGGTTGGTTGGTTTCTCGAAGAGGACGACCGCGTTGGTGACGGTGCGGGAACCGTCGGGGAACTCGACGCGGACAGGCACGTTGATCTGGGTGCCTGCGCGGGTGCCCTCTGGGGCGTTGACGGTCACCACACCGGTCGAAGGCTCGATGCCGATTTCCCAACCCGTTGGTGGCGTCGCGTTCATGGCGAACTTGGTGCCATCCGGCACATTTTTGAGAGCAGGGGTGATGGTGGCGGTCTCATCGGCTGGGGATTTCTCCACCGGGTAGTCGACGCTAGCCTTGCTGGACTGCCACACGGGGTCCTTGGTCACCTCGACCTTGGCCTGTACGAAGTCTTGGGATTCGTCGGAGTAGGTGACGATGACGGGCACATTCGCGACGGCACCGGCAGCGAGCGGCTGCTTTGGTGTTGCGGTGATGGTGCCGGTGGAGGCGTCGATAGACAGGTCCCACAACTTGGACTCGCCCATGATCTTAAAGTTGGTGCCTTCGGGCAGCTCAGCGGTCTGCTTGAGGGTGGCCGTCTCGTTACCCGCGATCTGCGCTGTGGTGTACTCCGGTGTGTGCTTCGCGGCGAGGCGGTCGGATGGCGGGGTGGTGTTGCCGTGCTTGTCGGCGACGGTGACTTTGGCGTGCTTGACGTCGGAGGAGCCGTCGGGGAACTCTGCGCGAACTGGGATGGAGAGCCAGGAGCCGTAGCCGATGTCCCCTGGTTTGACGGTGACGGCGCCGGTGGCCTCGTCGACGCTCACGTCCCACTTCTCAATCTTGTCGCTGTTGAGGTAGAACTTCGTGCCCTGCGTGAACGTGCCCGTGGGGGTAACGGTGACACTCTCCTTTGGCTGGACGAGCGAGTCCTTGTACTCGATAGTGGAGGTGTTGGCGTTGTTGTTTCCGCCGGGAACGACGGTCACCTCGGCGTCGTAGGTGGCCGTGGTTTTGTCGGCGAAGAGAACTAAGACGCGGTAGCGCAGTCCCTGGCCGGGGCGCAGTTTCGGTGCAGCCTCGATGGTGACGGTGCCGGTCTTCTCGTCGGTGCTCAGCTTCCAGCCGTCGATGCTGGTCGGGCCGACTGCCTTGGCGCCCTCTGGGAGTGGGACGCTCGGCTCGACGGTGATGGTGCCGCCGGCGGTAATTTCAGCGTTGCGCCATTCGCGCGCTTCCTGTGACTGAGATGCCGAATCTGACGCTGCGGTCGTCTCAGAAGTCGTCTCTTCCGCGCGCAACTGAGGTGCGGCCAGGCCGGCGCCGATCAGTGCCACGGTGGTTGCCAGTACTGCGGTGTACTTTGTAGCGTTCATTGTTCCTCCACCTAGTGTTCTCCAATGGTCCGTGTAAATAGTTGCCAGTGTAGGAGAAAGTGCGCAATTACGCTTCCTCGACCCACCGCAAATAGGTGGTGCCGGCGACGTCAGCGAAGGCCTCGTTGGCTCCGGTCAGGGGGCGCAGGGCCCGGATCGTGTCGGCGAGGCCGCGAGCGGCGGCGTGTGCGGTGTCGTAGACGGGCACACCGTGGAAGTGGGCGCCGGGGACGGCGGCGCAGGCGCAGAGTGCGCCGAAGGAGCGTATTCGCACCTTATATATATGCGCGCATTCGTCGGCGATGGCCAGCAGCTGCTCACTGCTCAGGCTACGCATCGCGGGCCTGCCGGATGCGGCGTTCGGTGTGGGCGTATTCCTGCAGGGTGGTGCGGGCGAGGTTGGTAATGGTGGCGTCGTCAAGAAGGCGGGAGGCGGCGGTGACGATGGCGCGGCGGGCGGCCTCTTGCTTGGAGCAGCCCCATGCGGAGGCGAGCATGATGAGTGCTGTGTCTTCGTCTGTGCTGAGTCGTAGCGTCATAGCCATGCCGTGATGGTATCAGAGTGATACCACGGCGCAGGGGTGATTCGGTGCACAAGGCGCTAGAATCGGTAGGAACCAATGTTTGACGAAAGGTGAGCAATGAGTGATGACACTCTAGGTGGCGGCGGCTCCGACGCCATCCAGCCCATTGACATCAACGAGGAGATGCAGACGAGCTACATCGATTACGCGATGAGCGTGATCGTCGGCCGTGCGCTCCCGGATGTTCGCGATGGCATGAAGCCGGTGCACCGCCGCATCATTTACGCGATGTACGACCACGGCTACCGCCCCGAGCGTTCGTACGTGAAGAGTGCCAAGCCTGTCGCTGACACGATGGGTAACTTCCACCCGCACGGCGACAGCGCCATTTACGACACGCTGGTGCGCATGGCTCAGCCTTGGGCGATGCGTTACCCGCTGGTGGACGGCCAGGGTAACTTCGGTTCCCCGGGTAACGACGGCCCCGCGGCCATGCGTTACACCGAGTGCAAGATGACGCCGCTGGCGATGGAGATGGTCCGCGACATCCGTGAGGACGCCGTGGAGTTCTCCCCGAACTACGACGGCAAGACCCGCGAGCCGGACGTGCTGCCGTCGCGTGTGCCGAACCTGCTGATGAACGGCTCGAACGGTATCGCCGTCGGTATGGCCACCAACATTCCGCCGCACAACTTGAACGAGTTGGCGGAGGCCATCTACTGGATGCTCGACAACTATGACGCGGATGAGCAGGCGGCGCTCGACGCGGTAATGGAGCGAGTGAAGGGCCCGGACTTTCCGACGGCCGGCCTCATCGTCGGCGATCAGGGCATCAAGGACGCCTACACCACAGGCCGCGGTTCCATCCGCATGCGCGGTGTGACCGAGATCGAGGAGATCGGCAACCGCCAGGTCATCACGATTACGGAGCTGCCGTACCAGGTCAACCCTGATAACTTCATCCACAACATCGCGGACCAGGTCGCCGCGGGCAAGATGGCGGGCATCGCCGACATTGATGATGAGTCCTCGGATCGCATCGGCATGCGCATCGTGGTCAGGCTCAAGCGCGACGCCGTGCCGCGCGTGGTGCTCAATAACCTGTACAAGCACTCGCAGCTAGAGACGAACTTCTCCGCTAACATGCTCTCCATCGTCGACGGCGTGCCACGCACGCTGCGCCTCGACCAGATGCTGCGCTACTACGTCAAGCACCAGATCGACGTCATTGTTCGCCGCACCAAGTTCCGCCTGGATGAGGCCGAGAAGCGCGCTCACATCCTGCGCGGCCTGGTCAAGGCGCTCGATGCGTTGGACGAGGTCATCGCCCTGATCCGTCGCTCGCCAACGGTTGACGACGCCCGCCAGGGCCTGATCAAGCTTCTCGACGTCGACGAGATCCAAGCCAACGAAATCCTGGCAATGCAGCTGCGCCGCCTGGCAGCGCTGGAGCGCCAGAAGATCGTCGACGACCTGGCCGAGATCGAGCGCAAGATTGCCGACTACAAGGACATCTTGGCCCGTCCGGAGCGCCAGCGAGAGATCGTTGGCAACGAGTTGCGTGAGATCGTCGAAAAGTATGGCGACGAGCGCCGCACCCAGATCGTGGCCGCGACTGGCGATGTGACCGAGGAGGACCTCATCGCGCGCGAGAACGTCGTGGTCACCATCACCTCCACCGGCTACGCGAAGCGCACGAAGGTGGATGCGTACAAGTCGCAGAAGCGCGGCGGCAAGGGTGTCCGCGGGGCGGAACTGAAGCAGGACGACGTGGTGAAGCACTTCTTCATCTGCTCCACCCACGACTGGATCCTGTTCTTCACCAACTTCGGCCGCGTGTACCGCCTCAAGGCTTACGAGCTGCCGGAGGCGGGCCGTACCGCTCGCGGCCAGCATGTGGCGAACCTGCTGGAGTTCCAGCCGGAGGAGCGCATCGCTCAGGTCATCCAGATCCAGTCCTACGAGGACGCCCCGTACCTGGTCCTGGCTACCCGCGACGGCCGCGTGAAGAAGTCCCGCCTGACCGACTACGAGTCGGCGCGTTCCGCGGGCCTCATCGCGATCAACCTCAACGAGGGCGACGCCCTGATCGGCGCCGCGCTTGCCGGCGAGGAGGACGACCTGCTGCTCGTCTCTGAGCAGGGACAGGCCATCCGCTTCACCGCCGACGACGACCAGCTGCGCCCAATGGGCCGCGCGACCGCCGGCGTGAAGGGCATGCGCTTCCGCGGCGACGACAAGCTGCTCGCGATGACCGTGGTCCAGGACGGCGAGTTCCTGCTCGTCGCTACCGCTGGCGGCTACGGCAAGCGCACCGCGATCGAGGAGTACAACACCCAGGGCCGTGGCGGCATGGGCGTCATGACCTTCAAGTACACCCCGAAGCGCGGCAAGCTGATCGGCGCCCTGGCGGTCGATGAGGAAGACCAGATCTTCGCCATCACCTCCGCCGGCGGCGTAATCCGCACCGAGGTCAACCAGATCCGTCCGTCCTCCCGCGCCACGATGGGCGTCCGCTTGGTCGACCTCGCGGATGACGTCGAGCTGCTGGCCATCGACAAGAACGTCGAGGAGCAGGGCGAAGAGGAGGCAACCGCGGTTGCCAAGGGCGAGAAGACGATTGAGGAAGCCAAGGAGCAGACCTCCTCGTCCATCTCCGCCTCGCCGAAGGATGGGGAGTAAACCATGGCCGCCCGCAAGATAGTGGTGCGGCGCGTGGGTGTCGCCTCCGTGTTTAAGGTGGCGACGATCCTCGCCCTCGTCGGCTTCGTCGCGTGGATGCTGGGCGCGGCCATCGTCTACTACGGCCTCGCGCAGACTGGGGTCATTGACTCCTTGAACTCGCTGGTCAGTGGCGTCGGCGGCGACCAAGTTATCGACGCCACCCTGGTCATGTCCGCAGCCGGCCTCTTCGGGCTCATCGGCGTGGTGTTCATCGCGGTGATGGCCCCGCTGACGGCGTTGCTCTACAACGCCATCGCGGACTTGGTCGGCGGCGTCACCCTGGTGATGTCCAACAGGGCGCGATAGCCGTGAGATACCTACCGCTATAACAACTATAAAAACACCGCTTGTACTGGCGATTTGTCAAAGGTTATAGTGGTAGGTAATCTTACTTCTCGTTCCCAGGGCCTATAGCTCAGTCGGTTAGAGCGCATCGCTGATAACGATGAGGTCGCAAGTTCGATTCTTGCTAGGCCCACAGGAACAAAAGGGGCATTAGCTCAGTTGGTAGAGCACCTGCTTTGCAAGCAGGATGTCAGGAGTTCGATTCTCCTATGCTCCACAGGTTCACCCTGGTCTCCGGTCCGGAGGCCAGGGTTTTTTCGTATGGTTCTTCATGCGTTGACATGTGTCCCCCCTGTTTGGTGGCAGTGATGTTTTGAGTGTGATAGATCACGTTTTTGTTGCATACTTTGACAGGTTTTGTGAAGGTGCTGGTCAGGGGGTTTTTGGGGGTTGTGGGGTGTGGTTTTGTGGGTTGTGGTGGTGGTTTTGTGGTGGTGGGGGTGTAGTGGACTACTTTCAGGGAGATTTTTGTGATTGAATAAATGTCTGTCAGTTTGTGGATCCGTGTTCAGATGGTCTTCAGGCTGCTTCGAATATCTCCTACGATTTTTAAGGATTGAGCCGTTGCAAAACGCACATCTTAAGAAGCGAATCATGGCCGGCCTGATTTCAGGCGCAATGATTGCAGGTGGCGCTGTTGTCGTCGCCCCGGACGCAAGCGCAGACGATCGCATTACGGGTACGTACTCCGCACTGCCGAGCGACAAGTACGATGAGGCGCTGCGCTTTAACACTGAGCAGATCAAGATGCTCACGAATCAGAATGATTACCAGGCCATGCTGAAGACCTGGATGCAGGTCACCCCGATGGGCCCGGGCTGGTGCATTGATCTTGAGAAGCCGCAGCCAAACCTGCAGACCCAGGGCTACGAGCTGCGCAAGCTGGACGGCATGTCCGGCCTGTACGGCTTCAACGGCTTTAACGGCGACCTTGGTATTAACGCAGACATCGAGACGGCAGCGATCTCGCTGACGAAGTCGATGCTGAAATCCTGGTACGAGCGCAACTTTGAGGACGTCAAGAAGAAGAACGTCGCGCTGCAGGCCCTGCTGTCGAACAACAAGAGCGTTCTGGACGGCCAGCGTTCCTACATCATGAACGGCCAGACCCAGAACGGCGTTCGCGTCACCAACCAGGAGTTCACCCAGTGGACCGGTTTCCGCATCAGCGCTGTCTTCGGCGGCACCCAGGAGTTCCAGCCGAACTTCGCACTGATCAAGGATGAGGCTGCGTTCAGCCGCGTCTCCAGCACCGTCCGTGCTGGCGAGTACGTCACCATCCTGCTGCCGAAGGATTACAACATCTACCAGGATGGCCGCGAGGCAACCTTCCAGCGTCTGATCCCTCCGACCCAGCCGGGCCTGGACGGCTTCTACCCACGCCCAGGCGGCGGCAACGGCGGCGGCACTGTGACCACCACCGTGACGGTTCCTGGTGAAGCTGGTGTCACCTCCACCGTGACCGAGACCGGCCGCCCGACCATCACGCACACTGTGTACAAGGATGGCGGTGTCGAGCGGGAGACGGTGACCGTTCGTCCGACGGTGACGAAGACCAACGAGCGGCAGGAAGTTCACTACAAGACGGTTGAGGTCGCTCCGGAAACGGAGACCGTGACGCATGAGGTAGTGAAGCCTGCTGTTACCGTCACCGAGTTCGAGCAGGGCGGACCAACGTCCACCGCCACTGAGACCGTCACGGAAGATCCGCGCGTCATCGTCGTGGAGAAGCGTGACCCGGTAACCGTCACCGAAACTGCAACGGCGAAGCCGACGATCACCGAGACCGACAAGGTCCAGCCGAAGGTCACGGTTACTGAGCCTGTCTACGTCACCGAGACGAAGAATGTCGCGCCGAAGACCGAGACGAAGACGGTCACCGCTGCGCCGAAGACCGAGACGAAGGTCGTTGACACGACCGTCACCCGTGTTTCCGAGAAGCACGAGACCACCACGATCGAGCGTCGTTATTCCCAGTTCAACTACTTCTACGACTTCTCCAACACGAGCGAGTCGAAGGTTATTGAGCCGAAGAACCTGGGTAACTGGACCATCGAGTTTGTCGACGACTCCAACGGCCTGGTCGAGGTCACCAAGGAAAACAACCGCCTCGTTATCACCCCGAAGAAGCAGGGTGAGGGCGACGTCCGCATCATCATCAAGGATGGTAACGGCAACCGCCACGAGTACCGCATCCACGTGGTGAACAAGGATTCCGAGAAGACCACCGAGAAGACTGTTCGCGTGGACAACCACTTCTTCAACGTCGGGGTTACTGGCCTTGACCAGTCCATCACGATCCCAGAGGGCTGGAAGTACGAGGTCACCGAGGGCAAGGACCTGATCACCACCACCCAGGATGGCAACACCCTGAACGTGAACGTCAATGCCGGCGTGATCACTGGCAAGGTGAAGGTCAAGGTCTACGAGGTTGACAAGGACGGCAAGCCAACCGGTAACGAGCAGAACTACGAGTTCAACATCGATACCAAGCCGAACAAGTACAACCAGTCCCGCGTGATCGGTAACATCTCCTCGTACAAGATCGAGGTAGACAACATCGTCGGCGAGCCTGAGATTCTCAAGGGCAAGGACATTGTTGAGTCCCTGGAGAAGAAGGGTGACCACTGGGTACTGACCCCGAAGGCTGGCCAGACCGGCACCGTGATTGTCCGCGCCAAGAACGACAAGGGCGAAACCTTCACGTTCACCCTCGAGGTTCGCGACGGCCGTAACGTCCTGATCGACTCCGAGACGGAGCTCATTACCGTTGGCGGCGAGGTTAAGATCACGGGTGAGGAAGGCGACAAGCTCGAGATCGCCCGCGGTAAGGATCTCGTCGACCCAGCTCAGCTTGAGGGCACCGGCGAGTGGACCCTGAAGCCGAGCAAGGACGGCCTGATCGTTGCACACGTCAAGGATGCCGAGGGCAACCTGGTCGCGGTTTACACGATCATCGTGACGCCACAAGAGGCGAAGCCTGCGACACAGCCAGTCGACTACACGATTTCGAACCGCAACACGGCGGTCCTGACGAAGGGTGTGACCTCCAACGACTTCGTATTCCCAGAGGGTGAAGATAACTTCAGCTGGGTTCAGGATCAGGACAATCCTGACAAGTACTACCTGATGCCGAACCCTGACTTCGAGGGTGACATCAAGGTCGTCGAGCAGTCCAAGGGTGGCCATGCGCTGATCGAGTACACGATCCACGTCAAGCCTGCTAAGGTTCACGAGTTCGACGCCGTCACGGTTCCAGACAACTCGGAGCAGCCTGCGCCTGTGCTGTCCCAGCCTGACAAGCAGAAGCTCGTCGTGGTGTCTGGTAAGGACCTGATCGACGGCGACGTCAACGAAGCTGGCGACGGCAAGATCAAGATCAAGGAAGGCGTTTCCGGAAAGATCGTCCTCGAGGTCCAGAACTCCCGTGGCCTGCCGGTTTCCCGCTACACCTACAATGTTGAGCTGACGAAGCCGAACAAGTCCGAGTTCAAGATCACCTCGGATGACAAGTTCACCACCGAGCTCAACCCTGGCGACAAGCTCACCGTCGTCGAAGGCGATGACCTCGTTGACGTGACGCAGAATGGCGACGAGTGGACCGTCACGCCGAAGGACGGCGCTCAGGGCAAGGTAGTCCTCGACGTCACCGATAAGGACGGCAAGGTCTACAAGAAGTTCATCTTGGATATCACCAAGGGAACCGGTAGCGGCTCCGACTCCTCCAACAACTCCGTTGTTGAGCACAAGATCACGGAGCAGGGCACCTTCGACGTCACCATTGTCAACAACAACAAGTACGAGGTTGTTGAGGGCAAGGAATACGTCACCGTCGTCAACGACACCGACAAGCGCTTCGAGCTCCGCATCAACGAGAACACCGAGGGCAAGAAGGTTGTTGTCGTTGAGAAGAACAACGGCAAGGTTGTGAAGACGCACAACATCACCATCACCAAGAGCGGTGGTGTGCTGAAGTTCGTCGAGGAGCGTCGTGTCTACCAGCCGAAGCTGACCGACAAGATCACCACGGGCGAAGGCAACACCTTCCGTGTCCTTCGTGGTAAGGACCTCATCGAGGAGATCCCGACGCACCCAGGCAGCTTCAACGTGAAGCCTCTGCCACAGAAGTCTGGTCGCGTCCTCATCGAGGAAGTTGACCAAGCTGGCAACCCGGTTCGCATCATTGAGATCGACGTCCCGGCTACGTCCGAGGGCAACATCATCGGCAAGCCAGGCAACCACGATGTCAGCCCGAACCCAGATGGTTCCTGGAAGATTGTCGTTCCTGGCGGCGGCGCAACCGACATTGAGATTTGCTCTGGTTCGAACTGCAAGCCGGTCGACCCGGACATGATTGTCACGAACCCGGACGGGTCCATCACGATCAAGCCTGGTAAGGGCGGCATCGAGAAGGACACCACCCACATCACGTTCATCCCTCAGGTGAACGGTCAGCCGCAGACGCGAGTTCGAATCAATGTCGAGCTCACGGGTAAGGATGTGGCTACCTCTTCCGACGGCAAGTGCATCGCATCCCTCGTGGGCATCGCTTCGCCGCTGCTGCTCCTGATCCCGCTGGGTATCCTGTCCCAGGTTCGCGTCCCGGGCCTTGAAGGCGTCCAGGGCAAGCTGAACGCCGCTGTCCGCGAGGCAAACGACCGCATCCAGCGTGGCCTGGGCATCTACGACCGTGACCGCGCAGAGCGCGCTGCGGGCCTCCAGGGCGCATTCAACGTAGTCAACCCAGAGATGGTCGGCCTCGCAGCCGGTGCTCTTGGAACGATTACTGCGGGCCTCCTGATCGTGGACGCTGTGCTCCGCTCCTGCGGACAGGGCGACAAGACCTCGTCCTACCAGATTGGTAAGGCAACGGGTAACGACACCCTCATTTACGGTTCTTCCAAGAAGAACGACGTAATCAGGACTGCGACCCCGGTCCCTACCACTGAGGCTCAGCCTGAGAAGTAATTTCGCCTAGCAGAAGGCCCCTTCCACGTCCGGAAGGGGCTTTTTGGTGTTCATCGAGGTGAGCACGATGACATGTGTCCCCCCTGTTTGGTGGCAGTGGTGTTTTGAGTGTGATAGATCACGTTTTTGTTGCATACTTTGACAGGTTTTGTGAAGGTGCTGGTCAGGGGGTTTTTGGGGGTTGTGGTGTGTGGTTTTGTGGGTTGTGGTGGTGTTTTTGTGGTGGTGGGGGTGTAGTGGACTACTTTCAGCGAGATTTTTGTGATTGAATAAATGTCTGTCAGTTTGTGGATCCGTGTTCAGATGGTCTTCAGGCTGCTTCGAATATCTCCTACGATTTTTAAGGATTGAGCCGTTGCAAAACGCACATCTTAAGAAGCGAATCATGGCCGGCCTGATTACAGGCGTCATGGCCGTTAGTACCGTGCACGTTGCTGCGCCGAACGCAAGCGCAGACATTGCTGTTACAAGCCAGTACGATCAGCTCTCCCAAGAAGAACTGCAGAAGGTCTTTGAAGGCCAGCAAATCTGGAAAGAGAAGATCCCGAAGGGCCAGAACGCTCTCGGCTTGCTGGCTACCCAGTACGGCCCGGGCTGGTGCATCGACTGGGGCGTCGATAACCCATGGAACAACCCGAAGGGTTACTCCTTCCGTAAGCTGACCGGCCAGTCCGGCCGCTACGGTGTTGGCAACCGTATCAACCCGGATGTTGAGAAGGGTGCCATCAACTTGATGAAGGCCGTTCTCGAGGACCAGGAGAAGGGCAACATCGAGGGCGTTAAGCGCAAGATGATGTACATGCAGGCGTTGGTGTCCAACAACCTTGCATACCTCAACGAGGTTCGCCCGAACCTGATGGGTGACGCGATGTTCACCCAGCTGACTGGTTTCGAGATTCGCTACAAGCGCGTTGATCGGGCAAACCCGGGGCCGAACTACTACCTCGTCGTCAACGAGCAGGCGATGCAGAAGATTCGTAGCTCCGTCAAGGCCAGCGAATACATCGTTGTTCTGATGCCGAACAACTACAACCTGAACTTCAGCTGGCGGCGTGAGTACACTTCCCAGCGTCTGATCACGCCGTACCAGCCAGGTCTGGAGAAGCCGAAGCCGCCACAGCCGCAGGAGCCTCACTACACGAACACGACAGTGACGCTGCCGAAGAGCACGGTGACCACCGTCGTGACGGTCCCAGAGACGACCGTAACCCGCTGGGAGGAAATCCCGCCAACCACCAAGGTGACGACCGTAACGAAGCCGGCGGAGACGAAGACCACCACGGTTACTCACGAGCCGTCGACGGTAACGACGACCAAGCGTGAAAACGGCAAGGACGTCACGGTCACGAAGACCATCACGCCGGAGCCGTCGATTGTTGAGACGGTTGTTCCAGGCTCGACGGTCACCAACACGACGACCGTTACTGAGCGCCCAGTCGTGACCACGGTCAAGGAGCACGTCACCCCGACGACGGAGACCCACTACACGACCGTCCCAACGACGGTTGAGGTCACCCCGTCTGACGTCACCGAGACGAAGACCGAGCAGTCCACCGTTACGACGACTTCCACGAACGTCAACGTTCAGGAGATCATCAAGGAGTACTACACCCGGATCGAGAAGGAAGTCTACGAGATCCACAACACGATTGACATCCGTCACAAGGACGAGAAGAAGATCCTTGACATGGGCGATCTGAAGAAGCAGGGCTACTCCTGGCGCATCACGAAGGGCGAAGACCTCGTGATCGTGGATCGCGATAAGGACAACAACCTGATCATCAAGCCGAAGGATGACTTCAAGGGATCCGGTGTTGTTGAGATCGTCGTTACCGATGAGAACGGCAACGAGTACATCTACGAGCTGCAGATCAACGATCGCACTGGTGAGGTCGAGCACCTCAACAAGATCGTGAACAACTACTTCTACAACATCAACCAGGGTGGCTCTGATCGCACCAAGATCATCACGCTGGACAAGGGTGACAAGGTCGAGGTCCTCGAGGGTGGCGACATCGCGACCGTGAAGGACGATGGTGCTGGCAAGCTCATCATCACCCCGAAGGACAAGGATGTTCACGGTGAGGTGATCGTCAAGATCACGTCGAAGAACGGTGAAGAGAAGCAGAACATCATCACCATTGAGAACATCAACTCCACCTACAAGGTGACCCGCGAGATCCTCAACACCTCCGTGGGCTTCGTTGAGCGTCGTGGTGGTACCAAGTTCGAGATCACCTCCGACGAGAACAAGGTCATCAAGGAGATCGTCGAGGACGGCGACAACTGGAAGATCGTTCCGAACGAAGGCGCTGAAGGCGAAGCAACCGTCACCTTCACCGACAAGGACGGCCGCACTTACGAGTTCACGTTCATCGTCAAGAAGGACGTGAATGCTGGCCCGGACATCCGTGACCGTCTCATCAACCCCGATGGCAAGGTCGAGATCGAGCGCCGCGACAACTACACCATCAAGATTGTCAGCGGCGAAGACTACGCGAAGATCATTGAAGAGAATGGCAAGTGGGTCGTGAAGCCGACCGACGCAGCTGCCAATAACCTTCAGGGCAGCCTTGTCGTCGTTCAGGTGAACGACGACAAGGGTGAGCTGAGCAACATCTGGAACATTCAGATTAACCCTGCTCTCAACCAAGACACCTTCGAGAAGCGCGTGCTGAAGCGTGAGACGGTTGATCGTTCGTACATGACGATTAACGCTGGCAACGCCACGAACAACAACCTCACCATCACTGAGGGTGAGGACTTGGTCGTCAAGGATGAGGAGAATACGAAGACCAACGACAACGGTGACACCACCGATTTGCGCTTCCGCTTCAAGCCGGGCACGAAGGGCCAGGTCAAGATCCAGGAGACGATGCGTTGGCTCGACGTAGAGGATATTCCTGAGGGTTCCACCGTCGCTGACGAGAGCCTGCTCGACCCGAACAATGATAACCCGAAGAAGCCGAAGATCATTGTTGATAAGGCTCCGAAGAACAAGGACGGCAAGCGGTACGTTGACCTTGTCATCACCGAGTGGGTTGTTGATGTCGAGCCGGGTCACGTCCAGGAGCTGAACCACGAGTTCACCACTGACAACGACCTGACGATTCAGGGCACCGACCTCAAGCTCATCAAGGGCGAGGAGCTGCTGAAGTCGAAGCCTGAAGAAGGTTCCATCATGAAGCTGGAGCCGAACCGTGAGGCAGAAGGCACCGTTGTTGTCGAGAACCGCACGAACGACGGCTACGTCTTCGAGCGCTACACCATCAACTTCAAGCCTGGTCGTGACTTGAACAAGGTCATCAAGCGCGTGATCACGACGGATAGCACCGCGAAGCTGGCCCGCTACGAGAACGACAAGGTCTTCAAGGTCCTCGAGGGTACCCTTGCTGACGGTAAGGACATCACCAGCGAGTTCAAGAAGTACTTCAAGTACTCCGAGGAGACGAACGAGTTCCAGCTCGTGCCGCTCGAGGCAGCGATCGGCAAGGTCTTCACCTTCCAGGTCGCTGACGACCGTGGCGTGTACGCGAACTACGAGTTCACCGTCGGCGCTGGCGAGAACAAGAGCAACCGCACCTTCGAGATCCCAGAATCGTCCGAGTTCCGCGTGCTGCAGATCAACCCGAACACCATGGTGTGGGTCAGTGGTTCCGAGAACTTCACGACGAACGTCGAGGACAGCGGTTCCGTCGACGGCAAGAGCAACAAGATCAGCGAGTGGGTTGCGAAGCCGGCGAAGGGTTCGGCTGGCAAGTCCGGCATCGTGCAGGAAGTCGACCCAGAGGGCAACGTTGTTAACCGTTACACGCTGAACATCACGGCGCCGAAGGTCCGTAAGTTCGATGAGGTTCAGAAGGGCGCTCTTGTTGGTGAGACGCTGACCATCGAGAAGAAGGACAAGGACAACACCCTGGCCATCGTCAAGGGTCGCGACCTTGTCGAAGGCGTGAGCGAGGATAACTCCAAGTTCACCTTGAAGAACGAGGCTGCAAACCAGTCTGTGGTTGTTGAGGAGTACAACGCCAACGGTGACTTGGTGACTCGATACACCATCTCTGTGCTGCCAAAGGGCTGGTCCACTTCCGAGGGTGCGAACATCGCTGACCCGAACAAGCTCTTTGTCATTAAGAAGAACGAGAAGACCGGCGTCATCACCATCGAGCTCAACCCTGACTCTGGCGTGAAGCTTGACCTGAGCAAGGTTGACTTCGACATTGTCGGCGGTAAGGCGACGAAGGAGTTCAAGGACGGCAAGTGGATTATCACCCCGGAGAAGAATGGCAATCTCACCATCGTGCCGATCTTCCCGAACTCTGCTCAGGGTGCTCCAGTCGATGTTGAGGTAAATGTCACCGCTACGAACGAAACCAAGGGTTCCTCGAACGCGAACTTCAAGGACCCGAAGTGCATCGCTGGTCTGGTCGGCATGGCGTCGCCACTGCTGCTGCTGATCCCGCTGGGCATCCTCTCCCAGGTCCGCGTTCCGGGCCTCGAGAGCCTGAGCGCACAGGTCAACGCAGCCATCAAGCGCGCTAACGATGACATCCAGCGTGGCCTGGGTATCTACGACCGCGACCGCGCAGAGCGCGCAGCCGGCCTGCAGGGTGCGTTCCAGGTAGCGAACCCACAGATGATCGGCCTCGCAGGTGGCGCCCTCGGTGCCATCACCGCCGGCCTGATCATCATGGACGTTGTCCTGCGTAGCTGTGGTGTGGACGAAGCAACGTCCTCCTACCAGCTGGGCAAGGCAACCGGCAACCAGACCCTGATTGACGGTTCCTCCAAGAAGGACGATCAGGGCACCGAGGAAGCAAAGCCTGCCGAGGACAAGCCAGCGGAGAACAACTAACGTTGACTCCGTCTCAGGCTGAGGTCAGGGCATAACAAAACCCGGCCCGCACACCACACGGTGCGCGGGCCGGGTTTTCTCTTGCAGTAAAGGGAATCGGCTACTTCCGCTTCTTCGGCAACGCCATCAGCGCCGCACCCATCGAAACCAGCCACGAATCCTTCGCCAGGGAAAGGCCATCGTGGGAAGGACGGATGCCGTCGTCCTCGGTCATGGCGTCGTTGTTGAAGTACATCGTCAACATGCCAGCGCCAAACGAGCCAAGGGCCGCACCGGCGAGACGGTTGCTCACAAAGGGGGCGAGCAGCGCGCCGGCCACCGCTGCCTCAGAGACAGCGAGACCCTTGCCGAACTGCTCCGGATCCAACTTGCCAAGCGCAGGGATGCCCGTGGCAGCCATGCCTTGGAGGCCCTCGGCGGCCTCGCGGTTGAGGCCGAACTTGCCCAGGGCAGAGTTCAAAATGAAAAGCCCCGTCGGGACGCGCAGGGCAACGGATGCAAGCTTTGCGGATGTAGACATAGTGTGCTCCTTCGTTATTGGTAGATCGCAATGTGTGTTGACGCATCAACAATGTTGCGAGTCTACCAGCCGAAGAAATCACCTGCAGAAGGGGGAGCGCACCACATTCGTGACTTTCCCCTAGGTGGCATACGCGTTTTCCCAGGTCGCTAAACGCGCAAGGGGGAATTTGGTGCGCAGGCCAAGCATCACGACACCACATTCCCGAATCTCGAAAAGGCGCCGCGGCGTTTCCCCAGGTCGTCAACTCCACGAGGGGGAATTTGGTGCACTCCCCCTCACCTCAGTGCCAAAGGACGCAACTCCCTCTTCACGACCTGGGCTTTTATCCCATCCCCCAACAAGAATTGCGTCCTTTGGCACTGGCATCCCCTGCCCAGACACCAAATTCCCGAATTCCCCCGAAAAGGCGCCGCAGCGTTTCCCCAGCTCACCGAACCCCCAAATAGGAATGTGGTGCCAGGGACCAGGCCCCAGCGCCCACACACCCCCTACAACGCCAGCTCTGGGTGGATGTCCTTGTCGTTGAGGATGCGACGCTTCCACATGCCCCACGCGCTGATCAACCACGCGGCCACGGCGAGCAGTGTGAGGACCACGATGGCGCGCAGCAGGCGCGGGTCCTCGGCGTGGGTGCCGAAGAAGGCGACGCGGATCATATCCACGGTAAAGCGCATCGGGTCCCAGGCGTGGACCCACTGGATGAACCCTGGCTGCACTTCGGGCGGGTAGAGGCCGTTGGAGGCCACCAGCTGGAGGGACATGAGCGCCATGGTGACCAGTCTGCCGGTGGCGGGGCCGAAGACCATGTTGATGGCCAGGATGAGGGACATGAACACCCAGGAGCCGAACCACAGCACGCCGAACAGGCCGAGTGGGTGCTTCGGCTCGACGCCGATCGCGACGACCTGCACGAGCCACAGCAGCACGGCCTGCACGAAGCCGACGATCAGGGACGGCAGCAGGGTGTGGGCGACCATGCGGAAGGGGTTGGTGCCGGAGTCGATGACGCGGCGTGAGAACGGCGCGAGGATCATGTAGAGCACCAGGCCGCCGATCCACAGGGAGAGGGACAGGAAGAAGGGGGAGAGGCCCTTGCCGAAGAAGGTGAGTTCGTCGCCGGTGTTGTTGTGTACGACGGGGTTACCGGCGGCCTCGGTGGCTTTCTCGAGGCGGTCGCCTTCCCAGGTTGGGGCTTTGTCGGCGCCTTCGTTGAGTTTGAGGCTGAGTTCGCCGGTGCCGTCGCTGAGGGTGACCAGGCCGTCGTTCAGGTCGTTGAGGCCGACGACGAGCTGGTTGGAGCCGCCCGCGAGTTTGGAGGTGCCTTCGGCTGCGGAGTTGGCTCCCACGACGAGGCGGGAGGAGCCGTCCTTCAGCTTGCCGACGCCCACCACCAGCGTGCCGGAGCCGTCGTGCAGCATCTGCAGACCCTGGGCGAGCGTTTGCGCGCCGGAGACGGCTTGCTCGACACCGGCGCGGTACTTGGCGGTAGGGTCGTTGAGCTGGGTGGACAGCTCTTGGGCGCCGTTGCGCAGCCTGGTCAGGTCGTTGATCATCTGCGGGTTCATGGCAACGAACTGGTCGCCGTTGAGCTGAGCTTTCAGGCCGCGCGCCTGGTTGGCCAGGTCGGAGGCGCCGGGAACTGGGGTGGCGTCGAGTTGGCGGATGGCCTGGTCCAGGGTGGCGTTGATGCTGTTGAAGGTGTTCTGGGCCACGTTGAGCTGGTCCGTGATGGAGGTCAGCTTGCCTACACCGCCGGCGATGGCGGCGGCTCCGGCGCCGAGCTGGGCGGTGCCGTCTTGGAGGGCGGAGAGGCCATCGGCAAGCTTGTTGGCGCCTTGGGAGGCTTCGCCGAGCTTCTCGTTGAGGGTGTTGGCGCCCTGTTGGAGTTCGCCGATGCCGGAGTCGAGTTGCTGCGCGCCGTCGGCGAGCTTCTTGATGCCGTTGTCGAGCTCCCCGACGCCGCCGTTGAGCTTGCCGGCGCCGTCCTTCAGTTTGCCGCTGCCGTCTTTGGCTTTGTTGGCGCCGTCGTCGAGTTGGTCGGCGCCGTCGGCGGCTTTCACCATGCCGTCGTGGATGGTGTTGAAGCCGACGAAGAGCTGGTTGACCACCTCTTTACTCACGCTCTCTGAGATGACGGAGCTCATGATCAGGGTCACCTGGTTGCCCAGCATGGTGGGGATAAACCCGTTGGTCTCGTTGAGGGAGATGTTGAGTTTCGCCTGGTGGGGGTTGTCGGACTTGACGGATTCGGCGGCCTCGGAGAAGTCGCTTGGGATCTCCACGCCGAGGTAGTAGGTGCCGTCGGCAACGCCCTTTTGGGCTTCCTCCGCGCTGACGAGGCGGAAGTCCATGGGTTGCTCGTCCATGAGCTCTTCGACCACGGTAAGGCCGTGCTCACCCTCGTCCGAGTTGACCAGGGCGACGGGCATCTTGTGCAGGTTGCCCAGCGGGTCGTAGTAGGACCAGACGAACAACCCGCCGAAGAGCAGCGGGATGAGCGTGATGGCGATGATGGCGAGCGGCGGCAGTTTGCCGTGACCGAACTTTCGGAAGTTGCTGCCGATGTGCAGCCCTGCGATCATAGGTCCTCCTTGTTCACGCTGTTGACCAGCACTGGTTTGAGTTCTGCGACGTCGCGCAGGTTGTCGATGAATTCTTTGCGCAGCTCAAAGTTACGCAGCTGGTCGGGGTCGTCGACGATGATCAGCGGCGCGTCGGGTCGCGCGATGAGCGCGAGCAGTACACGCAGCCGCATCCGATCGACGATGCTGAGGTCGCCGATGCCGAGCTTGAGTTTGTCCTCGTCCAGGTCGAATTGGAGGGGTTCCAGCCAGGGTTCGACAAGTTCGTGGCCGAGCAGGTCACGCGGGATGCGCCGGAAGAACGGCAGCTCCCAGGAGATCTGCTCCCGGATGATTTCTTTTGTGGGTACGGAGCGCTCGACAGAGTCGATGAGCGGGATGCCGGCCAGAGCGATCTCGGGGAAGCGCTGGCGGGCGGTGGTGGGCTCGTCGAAAAGCTCGATGGTGCCGCTGTGCGGTTCGTAGCGGCCGGCGAGCGCCATACTCAGTGTGGACGCGCCGGACTCGCGCGGCGATGTGACCAGCGTGAACCCTTCGCCAACCTCGAGGTTGACCGGGTTGTTCCCTGGGCGCACGACGACGTCGACGGCTCGTAGGATGCAGTCCATTGAACACCTACTTTGGTTGATTTTCGTTGCAGAATGGTGCTAAGCGTAGGATTGACTATCAGTTAATGTCAAGCGGAAAGGAAGCACCATGCGGGCCGATGCGAGACAGAAGCGCGAACAGCTGATCCGGGCAGCGGTGGAGAACTTCCGCACCCGCCCGAACTCGGAGGTCACGCTTGGTGAGATCGCGGAGCACGCTGGGGTGGGCATCGCCACGCTGTACAGGCACTTTCCGACGCGCGCCGACCTGCGCCAGGCGTGCGCCCTCGAGTTCATCGACGTGCTTGACGCGAAGCTGGGGGACACGCTGGCCAAATTTGACAGCGCCCCGGAGGAGCAGTGGCGCGCCTTCATTTGGGCGTGCGCCGACTCGGGTATCGGCATGCTGGTGGCGGCCCTGGCGGACGAGCCGCCGCACGCCCTGGAGCCCACGGTGCGGCAGCGCCGCGACGAGTTCTTCGCGCACGTCCAAGAGCTGCTGGACCTCGCCGCCCCCCACGGCCTCGTCGACCCAGCGCTGACCCCCTCCGAGATCGCCGCCGAGCTGATCGTGGTCACCCGCCCGATGAGCGCGAACCTGCGCGACCTCTTCCCAGACGTGAAGACCCGCCTGGTCAACCACCTGCTGCTGGCGTGGCGGGTGGACGCCAACTAGCGGCTACTTCGTAGCGCGGCGCTGGTCGTCGTCGAGGGCGTCGAGGGTGCTGAACTGGTCGTCGGCGGAATCGGTGGAGTACACCAGCGTCGCCGTTCCCTCAGACCCGCCTTCAGTCGCGTCTTCCCGCAGTGCGTGCTTGGGCTCGTGGTTGCGCTCCTCAAGCTTTTCGCGCAGGTAGAACTCCCACAGCGCCCAGCCGCCGGCCGCGAGCGCGCCCGCACCGAGGGAGGCGAGCAGGACCTTCGAGCCGGCCCCACGCTTGCGCGCTTCCTTCTTCAGCGCGATCTGGCGGGCCTTGCGGTCAGGGGCGGTCGCGGCGTGGAGGGCGCGGCGGGCGTCGATACGCGCGTGGCTGGCGCGGGTGACTTTGCCGGCCTGCTGGCGCGCGGCGTCGTAGATCCCCTCGAGCTGTGGCACGTCGGCGAGGTCGTGGAGATCGTCGATGTTGTCGTCCTTGATGGCTTCGGTGAGTGCTTCGTAGACGTCGCGCTGCTGCTTGCTGTTGAGTTCGCGGAAGTAGTTCCAGGCGCCGCTGATGCCGCGCAGTGCGAGTCGTGCAGTGGTGAGGTTCATGTGTGCTCCTTCGTTGTGTTCTTTCCCAACCACCCTAGCGGGCTGCACCGACATGTGCCCCCACAGTCCGCACGAAGTAGACCAAGCGGTTCAGTTTTGGGAAATATTATTCACATTTCGCAGGTCGCTGACCTGTGACAATGCATCGCGATACGCAAAAGTAGTTGTGCACCCTTGCGGCCAGTCTTAAATTTCATTGCACCCCATCAACAGGAAGCAACAGAAGGCAGGTGAGTCAGGTGCGGCAGGCAACGTTGGAAACGCGGATCTCGGCGTCGGCACCGTTGGACGGCATCGAGGAGGAGCTCGCACCACGCCCGCAGCGGGCACGCACGGCACTCAGCTTCGAGGTGATCCCACCGCGTCACAGCGCCGACTCCGCCAAGCTCGACGCCCTCATCCAAGGGCTCGCCGCCTACCAACCCGACTACGTGTCGGTCACCAGCTCGCACCGCAGCGACTGGCTGGAAGGCACCGCCCGCCTCATCGAGCGCATCGCGCAGACCACGAGCATGCGCCCTATCGCGCACCTCGCCTGCACCGCCGGCACGCCCGACGAGCTGCGGCAGTGGATCACCCAGCTTATCGACGCCGGCGTCCGCGGATTCCTCGCCCTTCGCGGCGACATCCCATCCGGACTCGACCGTCTGCCCGACACACACCTGCAGCACGCGACGGACCTGCTCAACCTGATCCAGGACGTCGCCGACGCCCAGGCCTACCGCCTCGCCGCCGGCAAGCTGGCGCTGTCGGTGGCCTGCTACCCGCGGGGACACGCGGAGAGCACCAGCGACGACCAGGACCTGGACGTGTTGCTGGCGAAGCAGCGCCTCGGTGCCGACTTCGCCATCACGCAGCTGTTCTTTGACGCGCAGGACTACCTCAGCTTCGCGGAACGTGCCCGGCTCGCCGGGGTGCGCATCCCGCTGATCCCCGGCATCATGCCGATGACCAGCGTGAACCGGGTGCGCAGGATGGGTGAGTTGTCCGGTGTGGCACCCCCGGTGGACGTCATCAAGCAGCTTGAAGCCGCGCGGACACCGGAGGAAGAGCACCAGATTGGCATGCGACTCACCGTTGAGTTAGCGCGCACGATTCTGCAGGCTGGCGCCGGTGGCCTGCATGTTTACACACATAACGACTTAGCAGTAACACGTGAACTATTGAAAGGACTCAACCTGTGAGCACCGTAGCATTCCCCACCACGACCATCGAGGGCTACCCGAGGATCGGCGCGCAACGCGAACTGAAGCGCGCCCTGGAGTCCTACTGGTCCGGGCAGATCGACGCGGACACGTTCCGTTCCACGACGCGCGCCCTGCGCATCGATACGTACAACCACCTGCGTGACCTCGGCCTTTCCGAGCCCTACGCCATCCCGGCGGACGTCGCCCTCTACGACCACGTCCTGGAGACCGCGCTGACCGTCGGCCTGGTCGCCGGCGGCACCGACCTGGACGAGGAGTTCGCGCTCGCCCGCGGCACCGCCACCCGCGTGCCGCTGGAGATGACCAAGTGGTTCGACACCAACTACCACTACCTCGTGCCCGAGGTCGCCGCCGGCCAAGAGATCACGCCGGTGCCGGACCGCATCGTGCGCATCGTGGAGGAGGCCCGCGAGGCCGGCCACCAGGTTCGCCCGTACCTCGTCGGCCCGGTCACGCTCCTCGCGCTGTCGAAGCCGGTGGAGTGGTCCCTGCTCCCGGCCCTCGTCGAGGCATACGCCCAGGTCTTCGCGGCGCTGCACCAGGCCGGTGTGGAGTGGGTCCAGGTCGCCGAGCCGATCGTCGTCGCTGACGTTGACACCCCGGACACCGATATCGCGCGCTACCTGGGTGAGGCATGGTCGACACTCCTCGGCGCCGACGCTCGCCCGAACGTCTACCTGACCACCCCATACGGCGCCGCCGACGCCGCCCTGCCCGTCCTCGGCGAACTCAAGCCCGAAGCCCTCCACGTCGACCTGTCCCCATGGACCCTGCAGGCCACCCCGGACTACGTCGAGCAGGTCCGCGCCCACGTCGCGCCCGAGACGCACCTCGTCGCCGGACTTATCGACGGCCGCAACGTCTGGGCCGCCGACCTCGCCGAACGCACCGAAATCCTCACCACCCTCGGCGCCACATCGGTGACCACGTCCACCTCGCTGCAGCACGTGCCGCACACCCTCAAGGCCGAGCGCAACCTGCCCGTGGACGTCGCCACCTGGCTCGCCTTCGCCGACGAGAAGATCGCCGAAGCCCTCGCCCTGAGTGCCGGTCCGCAGGCCGCCGAGGTTGCGTTCGCCGCGTCCGCCCGCGTCGCGCGCACCCGCGCGGAGTCCCCGCTGCGCCACGACGAGGCCGTCGCGAAGCGCCTTGGCACGCTTCCCGCAGGTCAGGTGCAGCGCCAGCCGCTGTTCGCCGAGCGCCAGCAGGCCCAGCGCGAGGCGCTGAACCTCCCCAGCTTGCCGACGACCACCATCGGCTCCTTCCCACAAACCCCCGAGATCCGCCAAGCCCGCGCCGCACACCGCAACGGCACACTCAGCGACGCTCAATACAAGGAAGCGTTGCAGCAAGAAATCAAGCAGGTCATCGAACTGCAAGAAGAAATCGGCATCGACGTCCTCGTCCACGGCGAAGCCGAACGCAACGACATGGTCCAGTACTTCGCCGAACTCCTCGACGGCTTCGTCGTCACCGAAAACGGCTGGGTCCAGTCCTACGGCTCCCGCTGCACCCGCCCACCAATCGTCTACGGCGACGTCTCCCGACCAGCCCCAATGACCGTCGAATGGGCCACCTACGCCCAATCCCTCTCCAACAAGCCAGTCAAGGGCATGCTCACCGGCCCAGTCACCATCCTGGCCTGGTCCTTCAAACGCGACGACGTCCCCCTGTCCATCTCCGCCGACCAAATCGGCGCCGCCCTCGCCGACGAAGTCCGCGACCTCGAGGAAGCCGGCATCGGCATCATCCAAATCGACGAGCCAGCCCTGCGCGAACTCCTCCCACTGCGCGCCAAGGACCGCCCGTCCTACCTCGACTGGGCCGTCCGCTCTTTCCGACTCGTCTCCGTCGACGCCACACCGACCACCCAGATCCACACCCACCTCTGCTACTCAGAGTTCGGCCAGATCATCGAAGCCGTCGCCGGCCTCGACGCCGACGTCACCTCCATCGAAGCCGCCCGCTCTCGCATGGAACTGCTTGCCGACATCGACGACTCCTTCCACTCCGAAATCGGCCCCGGCGTCTGGGACATCCACTCACCACGCGTCCCTTCCGTCGAGGAAATCGTCGAACTGCTCCAAGCAGCACTGCGCCACGTCCCAGCCGAACACCTCTGGGTCAACCCCGACTGCGGCCTGAAGACGCGCAAGTATGAGGAAGTGGAGCCCTCGCTACGCAACCTGGTAGCCGCACGCGACGCGGTGCTCGCCCAGCGCTAACACCGGACGAGGGGCGTGGAGGGTCGTGTACGCTGTACACCATGACTCAAAAGACGCAGACAATGACGTTCCATACCAACCACGGCGACATCAAAGTCGACCTGTTTGGCAACCACGCCCCACACACCGTTGACACCATCACCGGCCTGGCGAAGGGCACCCTCGACTACTCCACCAAGAACGCGAAGGGCACCACCGAAGGCCCCTTCTACGACGGCGCCATCTTCCACCGCATCATCCCCGACTTCATGATCCAGGGCGGCGACCCAACCGGCACCGGCACCGGCGGCCCAGGCTTCCAGTTCGCCGACGAGTTCCACCCAGAACTCCAGTTTGACCGCCCATACCTGCTGGCCATGGCAAACGCCGGCCCAGGCACCAACGGTTCCCAGTTCTTCATCACCGTCGCCGAAACCCCGTGGCTGAACAACCGCCACACCATCTTCGGCGAGGTCACCGATGAGGCTTCCCGCAAGGTCGTCGACGAGCTTGCCAACGTCCCGACCGGCCGCATGGACCGCCCCGTCGAGGACGTCGTGATCAACTCCGTCACCGTGGAGTAGCTTTAGTTTTTGGCTTAAGGCCCCGCCTTTTTGGTGGGGCCTTTGGCGTTCTTAGGTCTCGAGTGCCGTGAGTGCCAAAGGACGCACCCCCTAAAGGCTAGCCCATTGATGACCAGGCACTATGTCGGTGCTACTTTTCGGAATTGCGTCCTTTGGCACTCAAGTGCCCGGGACGCGCACCACATTCCCATCTTGCCGAATCGCGACCTGGGAAAACGCCGAGCGCCCCGTGAAAAACCAGGAATTTGGTGCGCAGGGAAGAGGTGCCTGCACCACATTCCCTCGTTTTGAGTTGGCCAAGTTGTAAAAGCCTAGATCGGTGACGGCTAGTCAGTCAGCTGGAGTGAATGTGTTCGGGCAGAGCAAACAATTGTGATGCAAAAATATTTGCATTTATCCTGCAAGGAAACACTACTCATACTAGGAGAAGCCCGTGAAACGTTTTAGTACCGCTGCTTGTGGTTGCGTTTGATGATCGCATGGATCACACTCGGCCTTTTAACCTATGCTGGAGCCCTCCGGGCAACACCATCTATATCGGATAAATGCCTAGAATCCGCTGCCATAAGGGCCGGTTCTGACGTGCTTCGAGTTTCTTGGCATACTCTTGCAAATCACGGCTAGCTTTCGCCTGTGTCATTGGCAACTGCTCGATCATTCGTTTATGGGACTCGGTCAGTGGATACTTCCGCTCTGCCATTGCCTGATTAGTCATCAGCAGACTCCTTCCTATCCCTGTTATGACCTAGTACGGATAATAGTAACAAAATCTCTAGGTCTGAAACCCAGTTCTTCGAAGTAGTACCCGGCGAAAAGGTTGAATTCTTCGGGTTAAATTTATTGTCGTATTCAAGAATTGCCCGAGTAAACCCGATATCTTCTGAAGACTTCAACCCTGACTCCAGCATTGGGGTCAAAAAATGCCAACCTGCATTTTGCTGAGCGGGATTTTCTGCAAGTGTCATATCGATTGCCCACTGAACACGTTCGTAGTACGCAGAGCGGTCATCAGCATTTGATTTCTGCGACAGTGACGTGGTGGCGATACCTAGCGTAAGTACGGCAGCTGCGGCAGCAGGTATCGCTCCTCGATATGAAAATATCGTCGCAAGCGATTCCTGCCAGGGCTTTTCCCAGAAGAGCACCAACCCCCAGTGCACCATGGCAAGGAATAACACGAAAGCAACGAGCAGAGCGGCAATGACTTGCGCGTTATTCCATTCGGCCCTGAAATTAATGTTCATTTTTCGCACGAGAACAAGGCTATCACTCAGATTCCTCCTGCTCAGATGGATTCCACAGGCCTCACATTTGCAAGATTTCAAGATCTGTCCCGGACCGGTTTAGAGGTGAGACTGGGGTGGAACTCCCCGAAAATACGGCCAATAGCCGTTAAAAACAGCTAGACCCCCAAATTCCGCATGTACGGTGGAGGTCTGCAACGTCAATGTAGCATCAATCTGCGTTCTGATGTTTTTATGGCCGGGGCCTGCACCACATTCCAGCTTTTCAGCAGCCCAATCTGCAAAAGACCAGGTCGGCGAGCGCGTATTAGGGAATCTGGTGCAGGACCAACCCCTAGAAACTCCCCGACCCGCCGGCAGCCGTGAACCCGGAGCTGAACGTCGTGTTCACACCCGAAGAGGAAGAAGCAGCCGAGTTCGCGGCGGCGACGTTGGTGTTGTGCCAGGACTGCATCGCAACGAATGGGATGTAGGTGGGGTACCAGTAGTCCTTGTCGTAGATGGCTGGGGTGGTGAGTTTGTGGCGGTCTTTGACGTCGCTGAACTCTTTGTCTTTGACGGCGTCGAGGATGATGCGGTAGTCGGAGAGGAGGTGGAGGTAGTTGTCGAGGAAGGTGGGGCTGGCGGGGTCCGCATCTAGCTGCCGGACGCGCTCCTCCAAGGAGACGAGTTCTTGGCGGAGGGTGGCGTCGTTAATTGAGGTGCGTGCTTTGGTGATGTCCCTGCTGAGGCGGGCGAGGTCGGTGCGGCGGGTGGTGGTGTCCCCTTGTTCGATGTTGAAGAGGCGGTTGATGTTGTCTTCGGCGTGGCTGGTGTGGGTGAGGGTTTCGGCGGCGTCGGCGAGTTGTTTGCGGGCGCGGTAGGCAGCGGCGTCGTCGGAGATGGGGATGCTGCTGATGCCGCCGGCGCCGGAGACGGTGTCGTGGAGTCGGAGGAAGCGGTCGCGGACGTCGCCCCATTGACGACGCAGCTCCGCATCGGCAAATGCGCTGGTGAGGGAGTTGGCGCGGACATCGATGCCGTCGAGGCGCCCGGCGAGGTCGGCGTATTCCTTGGTCACGAGGGAGTAGTCCGCCCGCGCCTGCTTAACCAATCGGCGGCGCCGGTTGCGCAGCGCGACGCCTGTGCCTCCAACAACGCCTGCCAACACGCCGGATCCCACACCGGCGCCGATGCCGCCCCCAATCCGGTCGTCGACTGCGGACTCGTAACGCTCCTGCTGCAGGCCGTCGGTGTCCATGGCCAGGCTCGCGCCGGCGAACAGGGCGGCGGGGACGTTGTTGCTTTGTAGGCCGGGAACCATGGCGTCGATAACTGAGGAGACGCGCTGCGATTCGCTGTGGAGGTCGAGGACGTCGGCGACGTCGTCGGCGGCGTAGATTGCGTGGTGGCGGTGCGCCATGTCGACGGCGAGGATGAGGGTGCCGTCGCGGAAGCCGTGTTTGTCCAGGATTTCGTCGGGGTAGTGGGCGCGGAAGTATTCCTCGATGGTGTCGTTGATGTTGTCGCGCGTGTTTTCGGCGTTGTTGAACGCGAGGATGTGGATGGTGCGCACGACTTCTGGGTGGTCGATGCGCTGGAGGTTCTGCTCGAGTTGCGCCTGGTCAGCTGGGGTGAGCAGGCCGTCGGGGTTGGTCAGTTGCAGGCGTGGCGCCTCGGCGGTGGTGGCGATGGCGTAGTGCGCCGGGTCGGGCTCGTCGATGGCTGCGTAGGTGCCCGCGCCGACGCCTCCGCCGATCAGCAGTGCCGTCGCTCCAATGCCAAGGATTTGTGCCCATTTGCTCATGCGCCTGATTTTATCGAAGCTACCCCGCGGTCGGCATGGCGGTGTTGTTGAGCTGCTCGAGGCTGTCGCGAAGTTGCAGGACCACGCCGACGTTTTCATGGAAGATGTCCATGATGGAGCCGTTTTCGTCGAAAGGCGGTTGGGTGAGCTCGTGGGCTTCGACGACGCCGTTGCGGATCACCTCGCTGACGACGGTGTTGAGGAACGTGCGCTGCACGGAGTTGAGGTCAGTGGAGTGCAGCAGTTCCTCGAAGTGCGCTTCGACGGCGGCGGCGTCCATCCCGACGACTTCGCGCAGGAAGAGGCCGAGTTTGGCCTGGTGGGTGTCGGCGAGTTCGGCGGCGCCGTCGACGTGGGCGTTGAGCAGCAGCTGGCGTAGTTCGTCGAGGTCGTGCGTGCTGAGTTGTTGCGCGTTGCGGAGTTTGCGCAGCGCCAGGCTGGTGGTGTTGCCTTCGAGTGCGCGGCGGAGTTCTTCTTCGACGACGGAGCTTTCGCGTTGGGTGCCGCCGGTAGCCTGGAGCGTGCTGTGTTCGAGTTCGCCGAGTTCGTCTTCGAAGTCGGTGATCACTACGACGCGCTGCGCTTTGTCGAGGAAGACAGTGAGCCCGCGCACGGTTTTGCGGACCAGTTCGAGGTCGCTGTAGGTCACGCCGTCCCACCATTGCGGGCCGGCGAGCGCTTCGAGGAGCGCCGCGTTGTTGGCAACGGTGGGGATGTTGGTTTTCTGCAGCAGCGCCTCGGCGATGCCGACGACTTTCTCTGCGAGCACGTCCCAGTCGCCGCGCTCTTCGAACAGTCCGAGTTCGAGCTGGTAGATGAGGTAGTCGAAGCGCCGGGCTTGTTCTTTGTCGCCGGTTGCGGCGAAGGGTAGTGGCGCGAGTGCGCTCACGGCTTGTTGGTGGGTGTCGGCGTCGGCGGTGAGCCAGGGGGTGGCGTCGCTAAATCGTTCGAGGTAGGCGCGTGCTTCGGTGGGCACGAGGATGCTGCGGTGGGGCACGCTGCGCACGGCGTCCGAAAGATGCTTTGCGACGTCCCCTCGCACCTCATCCGTGGCCGTCAGCAGTAGGCGGGCGCGGGTGGTGAAGCTGCGCTGCGAAAGCGAGACTTGGTGCGAGCCTTCCGTGGTGTTGGTGGTGCCGCTGAATTGGCGCACGTTGTCGCAGTAATCGAAGATGTAGAAGCAGGTCTTGTCGACGCCGGGGCCGAACAGGTTGGGGCGCAGGCGGGTCCCGCGGCCGACCATCTGCCAGAACTTGGTGGGGGAGTAGACGGGCTTGAAGAACACCAAGTTGACCACCTCGGGGACGTCGATACCTGTGTCGAGCATGTCCACGCTGATGGCGATGTCCAGGCCGGAGTCGGGCTGCTTGAACTCGGCGATGAGTGCTTCCGCGTTGTACACGCCGTGGGTGATCACCTCGGCGCGGGTGGCGGTGGTGGGGAAGATGGCCCGGTATTCGTCGGCGATGAGGTCGGCGTGGGCCTGGTTGCGGGCGAAGATGATGGTCTTGCCCAGCCGGTCCGCTCCGTCGACCTTCAACCCCTTGCCGATGACTTGGCGCAACACCTTCCGGATCGTGTCCCGGTTGAGCAGCTTCGCGTTGATCTCGGCGGCGTTGACTTCCTGGGGTGCGGAAAGTGGGTCGCCGTGCTCGTCGACACCCCATTCGGCGTTCTCCCACTCCAGCTGCTGCTCGGGGGTGAGCTCGCCGTAGGAGATGCCGCGGCGCATGAAGGCGGTGCTGCCGGAGAACACCTCGTAGGGCACCAGGTTGCCCTCCTCGATGGCGCGGCTCAGGCTGTAGTAGCCGGTCGGGGTGTCGGGCTCGCAGCCAAAGAAGGTGTAGGTGTCGTGGGAGAGGTTGCTGCGCGGGGTGGCGGTCAGCCCGACGACGAGGGCATCCAGGTAGTCGAAGATGCGTCGATAACGCTGGTAGATGGATCGGTGGGCCTCGTCGACGATGATGAGGTCGAAGTCGAAGGAGTTGAAGCGTTGGCCTTCGCCGATCATGCCGATCATGGTCTGGTACGTGTTCACGTACACCTGGCCCTCGCCGGCGGGGTTGGTGGTCAGGTTGACGGGTACGGCCTCTGCGAGGTGCTCGTTGAACGCCGCGTGCGCCTGCGTGACCAGCGCTTTGCGGTCGGCGAGGAAGAGCACGTTGCGGATCCAGCCGGCCTCCAACAGCATGGACACGGTGGCGATGGAGACACGCGTCTTGCCCGTCCCCGTCGCCATGACCAACAGCGCGCGGCGCTTGCCCTTGCCGAACGCCTCCGCCACGGACTGGATCATCTCCAGCTGGTAGGGCCTGCCGGCGATTTCGGTGATGGTGGCGCTGTGCGCGCTGAGCGGTTGGCGCTTGTCGCGCCGGGCGATGAGCGCCTCCATCGCACGCACTGTTGGGTAGGACTCAATAGTGCGGGTTTCGTAGCCGACACCGCCCGGCAGGTCGGCGTCCCTGTCCCAAAAGCGCACCTCGTACCCGGTGGTGTAGAAGATGAGCGGCACACGGCCCGTCGCGTTGCCGATGGCGTCGGCGTAGATCGCGGCCTGCTGGCGGCCGTCGTTAATGCTGCGGCTGGCCTTCTTCGCCTCCACGACGGCGATCGGCACACCCTGTGTATCCAGCAGCACATAGTCCACCTTCATGCCCGCCACCGGGTATTCCTCGATGAGCGTGCGGCCGCGCACAAACCCGGCCTCCTCCAGCATCGGCGTGATGATGTCACGGCGCGTCTGCGCCTCGTCCACCGCCAACTGCGGCGCCGGTGGCGTCAGCTTCTCCTGCTGCTTGCGAATCTGCTCCCGCAGCTTCGCGATCTCCTCCTCATACCCCGCAGCCTGCTCCAGCTCCCGCTGCTGCGCCTCATCCAGCTGCAGTTTGTACAGGTCAGCCTGCTCCCGCGCGGACTTCTCCTTCGCCGCCAGCGCCATCATCTGCCGCTGGTTCAACGCCGCCTGCCGCGGCGCCTGCTTCAAGATCTCGACGTCAAACGGCGCAATCCCTCGAATCGTCTTCCCCGAGAAGTGCGTAGTTGCGAACACCATCACGTCATACAGGTGCTTCAGCGCCTGCAGCGCCTCATCGCTGGTGATGTGCGCTTCACTATGCACCGCGGTGTTGCCGGCCTTGCGCAGGATGTGCATCTTGGAACGGATCGTCTCCGGCAGCAGGCGTGAGAAGTCCGGGTTGGTCAGCGTATCGAAGATGTTGGACTGCTTCTCCAGCCCATTCAACGCCGCGATATGCCCAATGACCTGCTCCAACACGAACCGTGATTGGAACATCGACGCGCGCGGGTTGGTCAGCGCGGCATCCTCCGCATTGCGACACTCAATAATGAGCTGGGGCCATGCTTGCCCAACGAAGCCAAAGTTGGACGGACGTGGAGTGATGCTCACCTGATCGCCTTTCTTCCCGGTGCGCTCGTTCGCCTGCGCGTTATTCTATACCGTTGGGTTGTGGCTCGAAACCTACTCGAAACATGCTCGAAACGGATTCACATGTTTTGACCTGGGTATATCACTCTACTCGAAATCGTTTCGAGTAGAGTGATCCACATGAATACTGCGGTAAAGGTTGATGAGTTGCTTACGCGTCCCGAAGATCAGTGGTTTGAGCGGAAATCGTTTCGTATTAAACCGAAGGATCTTGCAAAGGCGATTATCGCGTTTGCCAACGCCGAGGGCGGGGTCATCGCTGTCGGTATCACTGATCGACAATTCGACGGGTTGCCTAGCGCACGGCAGGACAACGACTTACGACAATCGGCGTTTGATCACACCGATCCAACGGTTCGAGTCGAGATCGAGAGCCTTCGCATTGATGACGCCACTTCTGTATACCTATTCCATATCTTGCCTAGTGAGCGTGTACATTATTCCAATTCGGGGGAGTGCTTCCTACGCATCGGGGATGAAACGAAGCAGCTGGGCCCCGACGGCATTTTAGAGTTGCGGTATTCGAAGGGGGAGCAGCAGTTTGATGCAATTGTTCCACCACGTGCTGAGCCTGGAGACCTCGATATTGCGCAGGTCGAGCGGTATGCGGAGGCGATTGGTTCTGCCTCGGCCCAAGATGCGTTGAGGGCGCGAAACTTGGTAGATAGGGTCGGCAACCCGCGGACAGCGGCATTGTTGCTTTTCGGAAAACATCCGCAGGAGTTCTTTCCAAACGCTCATGTTCGTGTGGTCCAGTTCAATGACATAGATCGGTTGCCGGGTCATGGTCAGCAAATTCTTTACGACGAACGCTTCGACGGCACCCTGCCAGAACAGATTCAGCAGGCGAGAACTGCGATTAGCAAGATTCTTCCAAAAGTGCGCCGTCTTGTGGGCAGTGGGCTTTTTGAAGAGGAGGATTTGATCCCGCCGGATGTGTGGCTAGAGGGTTTGGTGAATGCGGTGATCCACAGGTCTTACAGTATGGCTGGGGATCACGTCAGGTTCGAGATCTATCCTGATCGGGTTGAGGTGTCTAGCCCTGGCAGGTTCCCTGGCTTGGTGGACCCGTCGAAACCCGAAGCAATTGCGCGGTTTGCAAGAAACCCGTTGATTGCGCGTGGGACTGCTGAGTTGCGGATTGGGCAGGAGTTGGGGGAAGGGATTCGACGAATGATCGCTGGTATGCGAAAGGCGGGTTTTGCAGACCCAGTGTACCGGCAGACAAGTGGCAGTGTTGTCTTGACATTGAAGGCAGTGCAACGCCTCGACGAATCGCTTCGTGCGGACTTGCCGCGCTACTCAACAGAGGTGCTTGCAGCCTTGCAGGCAAGCCCACATCCCTTATCGACGGGCCAAGTGGCCAACGCCCTTCACCTCTCGAACCCTCCCGTCCGCCGTGCTCTGCAAGCACTCCGGGACGCTGGACTCGTGCAGTGGAACGGAAGCGGTTTGAGGGATCCTCGCGCAACATGGTCAGCGGTCAGCCCGCTGCGTTACTGATACATGACCAACGAACAAAAGTTCCCCACGGGTGCGTGGGGAGGTTTGTGTGGCCCTCTAGTTAGTCATTACTTTTGCATCGCTTCTATAAGGTACGGGATTGAAGATGACGGGCATGGCCCTTTTGCATTGGTGCATTGGGGCGCATTTCGGTCCAGTGGCGTTTTGCGCGTGCCGTTGCCTCAGGGTATCTCTCGACTGGGAACGTTACCCCGAGTTCTTTCGCATTGCGGCCTGTGAGATAGCGTTCCTTTTGCAGTACATCGGTCATTTTCTTCGCGTCGCTCCCGCCGTCGTAGAGGCGCCAATACAGCCACTGCTCAAATTGAGGGTTCGTTACTGCGACTGAGATATTGCTCTTTTGTGCGAGCTGAAGAACATCACCCAGGGTGGTGTGTTGGTCACAATCGACGACTAGGAACGCGCGGTCAAAGTTGTCGGACTTCAGATGGTTCTCGCATGTATCAAGAACTCGCTTGGGTTCTCCCTTACTAGGTACAACCTTGATGTCCGTGGCCACGTCGTTGGAACGCAGAATTTGTGCGAGCCTTTGGAAGTAAACTTGCTCAGACTTTCCTTTGTCGCCTTCTACAACAATCAGAAGCCGACTTTTCAGCTTCCGCTTTGCCCTGCTCTTGGGCTTTCTGGGTGTACCTTTACGCGCTGCCACGTTCCCCATTTTCTTGCCCCCGTCGTGTAGGTGATAGTTCTTCAACAGCACTTCGCATTAAACCTGGTAATAGATACGGTAGCGCGCCGAATCGGCCTTCCAGGTATTGCTTTGCAAGATTTGATGCCGGTTTCAAATCGCGGAAGTCCTGCAAGTTATAGAGCGTACTTGCACCAGAGCTGTCTTTTTCGGTGAACCAGACTTGCTCTTTCGTCAGGTTCGCAGAAGACTGCGGCTGGAGCAGGGTTACGTCATGTGACGTGAAGATCAGTTGGGCCCCGTGTGGGTTTGTATCTTGATCTTGGAACAGTGCGACGATTGCTTCGGCGAGAATGGGGTGGAGGCTGGTATCCAGCTCGTCGACGCAAAAAATTGTGCCGTCGCGGAGCGCTTCTAAGATGGGAACGGCCATGGCGAGCCATGCCAACGTTCCGGATGATTCATCGCGCATGAGAAAGCCGGCGTCGGCGGATTCGTTGCCATGGTGATAAAACCGCAGTGTTCTGTTTACGAAGTCGTGGTCGATCAGACTTTGGCCTGATAGAGCTTTCCCGGTCGCCTTCAGGCCCCGTGCCGCAGATCGCTCGAGAATCTTGCGTATTTCCGGGGGTAACTCTCGTTCATCTACATCAATTCGCGTGATTCCGATATCCGCTACTGCTGCGAGTGTGGTGAGTACGTTCAACGGAATTCGTTCATCGGCGATATCCGCCGCAATTCGGTCGAGGCGTTGCCGCCGGGCACTGTCGCTGATGTCGTAGAAATCGACGCCAGCGATAATGCTTCCCACAAACGACTGCAGTTTGTCGTGACCTGCAACGTAGCCACGGGAGAGCACAAGTTCTCGCGGGGCTGGAGATATACGTGGTCCCAGATACTTATGCCAGCTGGTTATGCCTTGTTCGGCGTCTCTTTCCAGAAGTCGTGTTGGGCGGGAGGAGAAATAACCAAGCAGCAGCTCGTGTTCAATGCGGTTCGCGGAAATGGAGAATTCGTAGTGATATCGAATTTCTCGGGCCGCAAGCTCCGGGCCGCCAATGCCACCGGTTAACGTGAAATCGAGTGCAAAGAAGCTGGGGGAACGTACAGAGTCCTCATCTAGCTTGAATGGAGATCGACGATTTTTCTGAAATTCAAGCCATCTGCTTGCAGAGCATTGGATTGCCTCCATTGCATAGCGCATTGCGTCGAGTACCGCCGTCTTTCCTGACGCGTTGGGTCCAAAGATGGCTGCAACCGGTAGAACGGCATCGGCCCAACTCTCACCTTGACGAGGAACTGCGGTGCGCCAGGAGCTGCGCGTCATTTCCAGCGCAAACTCATCACGGAAGCTACGGTGATTCTCCGCAATAAAGCTAAGCAGTCTCATGGAAGTAAGTTTAGGTGAGAAAAGCTCATTACGGGAAAAAATTTCCCCAGAAAGGCTTAATAAAGAAAATGATGCGGTTTTACTAACTCACCGATTGCACAATCCTGTACACCGTTGCTCGGTCGCCTTGGCCACCTTCCATGGTGACGATGCCCTCGCGAAGCAGTGGCGCGAGTCCGTAGCGCACTTGGCCTGTGGAAAGTCCGGTATTGGCTGCCAGTACGTTCACGGTGATACCGCTACCTGTCGCGGAGAGTGCCTGGTAGATCCGGGGTACGTTCTTGCCCAAGGCTTGGAGGTTGACCAGTAGGTCTTCCTCGGTCGGGGAGAGTCGGGTATTGGAGCCTATGTCTTCCAGCCGGGCATCGTGTTCTGCGCTGGAGCGGGAGCCTCGTGGGAACAGTACGGTGAATTGGACGCTGGTGTTGATGAAGCGGGGCGTCGCTACGCGTGATTCGCGGCAGGAGGTGATCGCTTCGCGGGTGCCGCCGCCTTCGTCAGCGTGGTTGTCCGCGCGGCGGAACCCCGCGACAGCTTGTGCGCCCCGCGGACAGTTCGACCTGTAGGCAGAGGCCGCCCGGGGTGTCCGCCCCGCCGTCCGCGGAACTTTGTGACAACCCGACACTCCGTTTCATGTGAAACATAACTGGTCTGGGAGCAAGCAACAGTTTTACACTTTAACAGTATGGTTTTTGAAGTTTCACACTTTGATGACCTGCATGTTTAGTAGTTTGAATAGTGGGAAGCCCTCCTCAGTGCAAGCCCGTTGCCACAACATCCAGGAGTCCAATTGTTTCATGCCGATTTAGAGCACTACTTAGCCATTGTTGAGCGGGTTTATGTTGCGGTGCAGCGGAGTGGAAGGCATAAACGAGAATGTTGACATCAGGAATGATCATCGAGTACCGCCCACACAGCTTCTTTGTTGCTGAGATCAACTAGAGCCGGTCCGCCGCAATCGAAGGAGGGCAGGTTAACGGGGGTGTCTTCGGTACTGATGCGGGCTTCCTTCTTGAGGGCAGCGCGGACCGCCTCTTCGACGTATGAGCTCAAAGTGACATTGTTGGCTTTGGCTTGGACCTTCGTTTCTTCAAGGAGTTTCGGCGGGAGGTTTATCGTCGTGCGCATACCTTTAGGGTAGAAAGCATCAAGTCATCATTCAAGAGGTGCAATGATGTATCTGCCTTCAGGAAGCCGTGAAAGGTTGACTGGTGTCTTAATTCAGTGCGAGCGTCAGGATCAGTACTCCGATGGAGAATGCGAGCATGCCTAAGCAGTTGATCCAGAATGCGCTACCGAGGAAGTGGGCGCGGACATGGGCTGCTGCGGCCGCGCAGAAATAGGCGATGACTCCAATCATGGCTGTGATTCCTACGCCGGGGAACCAGAGGCCGGCAATGAGTCCTACGGCGGCGAGGCACTTGATGACAATGAGCGCCCACCACCAGTCCTTGGGGAGTTTGACGCCGCTGAGGCAGGCTTCGATGAAGGGGACTGGTTTGAGGGAGAGGGCGGCGTCGCCAAGCAGAATGGCTGCTAGTAGAAGGGAGGGCCAGGCTGGGGAAGATTCTAGGATCATTGGGTTACTCCGAATGCGGTGTTGAGGCGTTCGATCGATGAGGCGGCTTGGGATGTGAGGTGCTCGGTGTCGTAGATTCCGGCGGCCCAGCCGATGAGTAAGCCGAGGTAGACGTTGTACAGCAGGTCGGCGTACTCGGCCGCATCGGCGCTGCTGAGCCTGGTGCCGAGTCGCAGGGTGATTTCATCGGTCAGGAGCGTTTTGAGTGCGGTGAGCGCTTCGCCTTGATTGCCTTGTTGGATGAGTGCTGCGCCAAAGGCGCGGGAGAGCTCTTCGTGGCCGGTAAACATCTGGAGGAAAGGTCTCAGGACATCGAGAAGGCTATCGGATTGTCCCCGGATGTCATCGTGGAGTTCTGAAATGTGTTGGCCAATGGTGCGGATGAGCAGCGTTTGTTTGTCGCCGACTCCCATGACGGTTCCCACGCTAACGCCAGCTTCGGATGCGATAGTCCGGATGCTGGTGGTGGCGTAGCCCTGAGTGAGGAAGAGTTCGTAGGCGGTGGCTAGGACCTTGCTGACGGTGCCAGCTTTGGCGGCCGAGCGCGATGAGTGAACGTGTTCAGTGAACATGTTCAAAAGGGTAGCTCTTGATGGTTTCGAGGTCAATGACGCCGAAGTGTTGACAGTTGGCGCTAGGCCAGCGTGGGGAAGACGCGGTCGCGCAGCAGGTGTGCAAGCTCGCGGTCGGGGGCTGCTGGGTTGACCCAGGCGGTGTCGCCGATTTCGGCGGCGGCATGGGGTTCGTCGGCGGTGACGGTGCGGGTGTAGGTGAAGATGGTGCCGACGACGACCTCGCCCGGTTCGTTGGCGGCGGGAGCGTCGAAGGTGCCGAGTTTGTTGAGGCTCTCGGCGTCGAGGGTGAGGCCTACTTCTTCGGCAACTTCGCGCAGGGCGGCGTCGACAAGCGCCTCGCCCGCCTCGGGCTTGCCGCCGGGCAGTTGGTACTTGGTGGAGGACTTCTTGCGCACGGTAAGCACGTGGCCTTGTGGGTTGCGGATGACGACGGCTGCTACTTCAATCATGGCTGCTGATTGTAGGCGGCCTAGAGCAGCGGCAGGAGCACGAGGGCGAGATTGAGTGCGATGACCAGCGCGGCAAGCGTCCAGCCCACGGCCATAGACCAGGGTTTCGCGGCGAACTCACCCATGACGTCCCGGGAGCCGGCATAGCGGAAAAGCGGGATGATGGCGAAGGGGATGCCCAGGGAAAGAAGTGCCTGGCTGACCACCAGTGCCATAGTGGGGTCGACCCCGCAGCCGATGATGACCAGCGCCGGGATGAGCGTGACCAGGCGGCGGACTAGTAGGGGGACCTTGATGTGAAGCAGGCCGTCCATGATTTCGGAGCCGGCGTAGGCGCCCACTGACGTCGAGGCGAGGCCGCTGGCCAGCAGGCCGATGGCGAAGAGAACGCCGGCCAGCGGGCCGAGGTGGCTGGCAATCGCCGTGTGGGCCCCGGAGATGGTCTCTGTGCCGTCCACGCCGTAGAGGGCCGAGCCCGCCAGGACCAGCAGGCCCACGTTGACGAGCCCGGCGATGGACAGCGCCACGGCGATGTCCGCGCGGGTGCCGGCCAGCACGTGGGGGATTTCCAGGTCGGGGTAGCGCTGCTTGGTCAGGGAGGAGTGTAGGTAAATGGCGTGCGGCATGACGGTGGCGCCCAACATGGAGGCGGCCAGCAGGATGCTGTCCTTGCCCTCTAGGCGGGGGATGAGGCCGCCGGCCACGTCGGCGGGGTCGGGCGGGGCGATGGCGAGGCCGGCAAGGAAGCCGATGCAGATGACCAGGAGCAGGCCGATGACAAGCCCCTCGAACCACTGGTTCTTCTTCTGGAAGATGAGGAGAATGATGGAGACCGTGCCGATGATGAGCGCGCCCGCGAACAGGGGGAGGTTGAAGAGGAGTTGCAGGGCAATGGCGCCGCCGATGACTTCGGCGAGGTCGGTGGCCGCGGCGATGAGCTCGGCCTGGGCCCACATGCCTAGGCGCGCGCGGCGGGAGAGACGCTCGCCCATGATTTCCGGCAGGGAGCGGTGGGTGACTAGGCCCAGTTTGGCGGAGTGGTACTGGATGAACATGGCCATGAGGTTGGCCACGACGAGTACCCACACCAGGAGGTAGCCGTAGTGGGAGCCGGCGCTGATGTTGGCGGCTACGTTGCCGGGGTCGACGTAAGCCACTGCAGCAACGAAGGCGGGGCCGGTGAGGCTGATTAAGGTCTTACGCATAGGCATCTCCATACCAAAAGTTCAACTACTTGAAGTCTAGTTTTCATCGCCATATGTTCAAGCCAGGGGGGCAAAAAGTTTTGCACTTTCACACTTTGGTTTTGCACTTTGGCAATGTGCGTTTGGTGCAGTTGGTTGAGGAAGAGTGAACACCCTCAAGCGGATATCCGGCGCTGGCTATTGTGTCCAGGAAAGTGTTGCGCTGTTCCAGGTTGTGGTCAACGTATGGAGTTCATTGTTCAGAACGGGGTCAATGAGGAGTGCAGCAACCCGAAGGGCTTCATCTAGAATCAAGAATTCTTTTCGTATTTCGTTGCCAAATTTCTTTGCGGCTTTCGGGTACCGATCTGCCCACGTTGCATCAGGGATATTGAGATTTGTTGGGAGAGTAACGCCTCGGATTTGTTGCTGTGAGTTGAGAGCGTCGCGGAGTTCAGCAGCATTGAGCTGTGTTGTTGGCGGAAGCTCTGAAGCTAATAGCGCAATGTCGTAGAGATCGTGATAGCGTGTCGACGCTTTGCCCGGAGGTGTGTCGCCGTGTATCTCATACATTGCGCAGACTTTATCTGCGATCTGGTTTGCGATGGGGTACGACGTGACTTGGAAATGTTCTGGAAGATAAGGTGTCTGGACGTCGTAACTTGAAGCTACGGTGACTGATTCCACTTCACTAGTGACCTCAAGGTCACCACTGACGTCGATGGAAAACTCAATGAAGCGGTTGCTGCTACCTAAGCCGTAAGTGACTGTAACTTTGAGGCGTTTGCTGTCTATCGTGCCGATTCGTTCCGCCTTGCCATTGCTCTTTTCCACTTGAAATGTATAAGGGCCTACTCGGTGCTTGTTCATTGTCGCGATGAGGCTGTCAGCGGCTTTTAAGGCTGAGGTAGGGGCATATTGCCGAAATAGGTCGAGGTCTTTTGTCTGCCGGGTGCCTGGTATTCGGCAGTAAATGTTGGTGCCCCCTTTGAGCACCCAACCGTCGTTTAGGCGCATGAGTTCATGAAGGAACACCTCACGGAAAAACTGGTTATATACGTCGTTTGGCTTCTTTCCGGCGTGGCTTGCTTCCTTCTTCAGTGCTGAAACGATCTGACCGTGGCGCTCCCTTTGTTTTTGAGGTTGTGGCACAGGATTCTCCTTGAGGTTTTGCTGTGTGGGATGGGGGAAGAGGGGTGGACAGCCAGAGGGTCTTCAAACCTTCACTGTGCACGATCGTTTCGGCTAATTGTTTATGTGTTGCTTCGAGCGCATGGGCAGTAGCTGCTCTGCCAGCGAGCATGTTCTGGAGTGCCTCTTCTACATTGCTGCTGTGAAAGTCGGTTTGAAGTGGCATCTTTGCGGCGAGCGCCTTTAACTCTTCAGCAAATGGCTTGAGCGCCTTGGCGACAGCTCTTTGGATTTGCTCTTCCATGATTGCCGCGGGAACAGGTGGAAAGCATTCTTTCCAAAGCATACGTAGCCCCTCCTGATCACCTTTTGGCAGGCCGAAAGCTGTTTCGTTTCCAGCAAAAGCGCTGAGTAGCTCAGGTTCTTGCAGTAATTGCTTTTCGCTCGCATCTGCGATGAGATCAAGGAGATGTTGGGGTTCATGTCCGTCTAGTGCGAGGTCCACGATGGTGCGAGCTGCAGTTGTGATGGGGAGGTTGTGTTCGGGGTGCAGGGTCCATTCGTGGTCGTCGAGTTTGTTTCGATGAAACTGGACTTCTGGTTGCCTACTTTGGCGTCGACGGTTGACGGTGAAGTGGATTCCATCGGGCCAGAGGTCACCGATGCCCCAGAGTTCAGCTGCGGTGGTGTGGGAGATGACGGATTCGGACGCCAATGTAGGGTCGTGGACCCGGTCAGCGGCCATCATCTCGGGTCGGAGTGCAAGCCATTGTGCTTTGACGTCTAACGCTGGACTCATCATGGTGCCGACGGTCGCATAAACCCCATGTCGAACTCGGATGAGTCCACCCCTTGTCTCTAGTCGGGAGAGAGTCAAGGGCGTTACTCCTTCTGCGCGTGCTTGTTTTGCCGTGCACAGTCCCCACTGTTGGGAAGCGATCTCCCCGATGATCTCCAACGATTCGGCGGCATCCATACTTCAAAAATTACCATATAGGATAGTTTTGCAGCACGGAGATTTCATAACTCCTGCGAAACTATCAGTCGGGTTGCCGCCTCCTCATCCCATGAGCTGCAGGATGTTCGCGGCTATTTCGTCCGCGCGGCGGACACCTTGACGGGTTGCTGCAACGAAACTCGCTGGTCGCGATGGTGCCGCGGACAGCGGAGGCGCGATGGTTCTTATCGACGCCTCTTCGATCAACCACGCTTACCTTTAACACTCATGATCCAGTTTCCAGGTGAACTGTGATTATTTGTCCGCGCCGCGGAATCCAGCGACTACCTGTCCGCCCCGCGGACACCCGAATACGATCCCACTGTCCGCCCCGCGGACAGTTCGACTTGGAAGCCGAGGTTTTGCAGAGTGTCCGCGGCGCGGAACTCTGCCGTAACCCCGAAGCCACATTCACCGGTGGCAACCTGTCCGCCCCGCGGAAAGTCGGTGTGGTTGCCTGTCCGCGCGGCGGACACCTTGACGGCTTCACGCCGGGAAAGTTGCTGGTAGATGGCGTGCCGCGGACAATGGAAGCAGCGGCGGGTTTTCTAATCAACGCCGGCTCCGTCCCATCACGTTTACCTTTCACAACGCGCCTCGGTTTCCGGGTGAGTGGTGGATGTCAGTCCGCCCCGCGGAATCTGTCGCAGCTTTTTATAGGTGGCCCTCCCACCACGGATACCTTCATCCGTCATCCACATCATGTTCACTGCTGCCGACTGTCCGCGCGGCGGACACCTCAACTGGTTGCCGTCAAGAAGCTCGCTGGTCACGATGGTGCCGCGGACAGTGGAAGCAGCGAATACTTTCTTATTGACGCCCTCTCCGTCCCACCACGCTAACCACCAACAACATGACCCGGCTTCCGGGTGAGCGATGAAGATCTGTCCGCGCGGCGGAATCCAGTGATAACTTGTCCGCCCCGCGGACATTCGAAACGAGTGAACTGTCCGCCCCGCGGACCTTTGCGACACCCGAAGTTGCGTACACCGTTAGCAATTGCTGTCCGCCCCGCGGAAAGCCGGTGTAGTTGGTTGTCCGCGCGGCGGACACCTCGACGGGTTTACGCCAGGAAAGTCGCTGGTTGTTCCGATGCCGCGGACAGCAGAACCTTGAGGATTGTCCGCCTGCGGAATAGACCCGAGGCGTTTGTAAAAGAGACCTACAACATTGTCCGAGATGCGACCGGGTGGAAGATAGTCCAAATGTAATTCTGCGTATGGCTCGAAACGTACTCGAAACGAACTTTCAAGTCGTGAAAAGCGCAAAACAATCTACTCGAAACCGTTTCGAGTAGATTGCCAAGTGGTCTTTAACGAGTCCTTTTATCTGTCAGCTCTAAAGCTCTCTCGAGAAAGCCCGAGAGGAAAGGGAGGTGTAGAGCTCTCGGAGCAGTGTCAATTTACTGCTGCGAAGTGCTCGCTGGTGAAAAGCCGTCCGGACTTGATTTCCAACTGTTGTTTGCAGAGCTGCGTCGACATCTGGAATTTCAACGGACAAAAAATTAGTTTGCGAAATGTTCTTCATGCTTCCGCCGCTACCGGAAGATGCCTTACTAATCGCATTCCGTGTAAGTGGGTGCTGCAGACATGCCCATAGGAAGAAAGGGTCGACCGAGTCCTTCGTGACCAAACGCCACAACTTATCCGGCAACAGCAAATTCTCATAGGGTTGATCCACGATTGCAGACGCCCCCACCAGTTCGGTGGTGTTGGCTCGAGAAACGAGTAGGTCCCCTTCTTGTACTCGGTGATGCTCAGGGGGTTCGTAGCTCGGGTCCAAGGGTTTCGACTCTTCTGGTTTGAAGTACCCGCTAGTGGTCGAGCTAATTTTGAGGACACGTGGCCCTCCAGGCGTTGAATGCTCTTTGAGGCTTTTCCCGGAGACAATTCTCTCTACGTATTCTCCAATCGGGACAGTTCGGTTCGTTTCTGGTGCCAGATTTTTGATCAGTGTTTCTAGCTTTGAAATGGACTGCTCTTCAGCGCGGATCGCCTCCTCTACCGTTTCCAGAATTGTCGCGATGCGCTGCTGCTCCTCCAGAGGAGGCAGAGGGACCTTGATCTCCAAGAGGTCGCGGTTGTTG
>NZ_JASPBG010000011.1:0-80670 GCF_030228125.1 Corynebacterium sp. UMB10119B | reverse complement strand
CCCTCCAAGCGGCCAGGCCGCTCGTCGGCAACGAGGGATAACTTAACCACGAACCAACAAACAACACAAATCGCCTGCGTAACGAGCATTTTAGTGATATGTAGCGAGTGGCCCATCCGGGCCCTCAATTACATGCACGGGCGTGTTGAAGATTTGCGTGAGCAACTCGTCGTTCATGATTTCGCGCGGAGTCCCAAACGCGGCGATCTGACCATCCTTGGTGGCGCAGATGTAGTCGGCGTACTTCGCTGCGAAGTTGATGTCGTGCAGCACGATGATGATGGTCCGCCCGAAGTCCCTCGCGGCGGAGTACAGGTGCTTCATCATTTCCACCGAGTGTGCAATGTCGAGATTGTTTAGTGGTTCGTCGAGAAGAACATAGTCAGTTTCCTGGCAGAGCACCATCGCAACGTAAGCGCGCTGACGCTGCCCTCCTGAGAGCTGATCCAGGTAACGGTTTTCGAGTTCGTGGAGACCAAGGAAGTCGATGTACTTCGAGATGATCTGCTCGTCCTCGGGAGTGAGACGTCCATGGCTGTACGGGAAGCGCCCGAAGCCGACGAGCTGGCGCACCGTCAGGCGCGTCACAAAGTGGTTCTCCTGACGCAAGATCGAGATGATCTTTGCGAGATCTTTTGATTTAGCGCTGGTGACGTCCATACGGCCGATTTCGACGGTGCCGGAGTCGATAGCTAAGAGACGCCCAATCATCGTGAGGAGCGTCGACTTGCCCGCACCGTTCGGTCCAACGAGCGCGGTGATGCCACCAGCGGGAATCTCGATATTGACGGGTCCGATTTTGACGTCGTCGCCGTAGTCTTTGCGGACTTCTTTCAGCGTGATCATAAGCGTCCCTTCTTCAAGATGACTGCCAAAAAGGTGATGCCACCGACGAGCTCAATGATGATTGACACGACGCCCTGCGCATAAAACACGTGGTTCATGATGAAGTAGGCGCCACTGAGTACGCAGAATCCCAGCAGTACTGCCATTGGGAAGATGTAACGGTGGTCGTAGGTATCGCAGAATTGGTACGCGAGCGTCGCTACGAGGAACCCCAGGAACGTCATCGGCCCGACGAGCGCGGTCGAGACCGCCATCAAGATGGAGACCAGCACCAATGTGAAGATCGAGTGGAATCGGTGGCTAACGCCGAGGTTCACGGTGACATCTCTGCCGAGTGCGAGGACGTTGAGGCGGCGTGAATTGAAGACCAGTAGTGCTGTGGCGCCGACCGCGAGTGGGATAGCGACCGGATAGTACTCAGGATCCGCGTTGTTGACGGAGCCGAACAGCCGCGCGGTGAGGACGTCGAACTCGCTTGGTGTGAGGAGGCGCTGCATGAACGTCGACACGCTGCCGAGTCCGCCACCGATCACGATGCCGACCAGCAGCATCGCGTGCATATTTGCGTGCTTTCCGGACAACAGCCACGCGTACAGCACAAGGCTCAGGCCAACCATGAGCACTAGCTGCAGCACGAACATCTGGAGCGTATATCCATTGTTCAGGCCAGCGGCACCGAGGAAGAACACGGTCGAGGTGTGAATCGACACGTAGAGGGCTTCAAAACCCATGATGGACGGCGTAATGATGCGGTTGTTCGTCACCGTTTGGAACGAAACGGTCGCCACCGCCTGGCACAGCGCCACAATCGCCATCGCGATAACCGAGTTCAAACGGCGCTTCGCAATCAGCCAGTATCCGGTGGTGCCGAAGTCCATGGGGTTGCCGTAGGCCAGCAAACCCGCGGTAAAGCAGACCGCGGCGATGATAAGGCACGCAAGAATTACCCAGTAGCGGGTTTTGCTCCTGCTGGATTGGAAGGCGCCGACGAAGCGGGCGTCGATAGGTTGTTTAGGCACGGCGACTCTGCCTCACGATCAAGAAGACGAAAACCACCGCACCGATGATGCCCAAGATGACGGACACCGGGATCTCGAACGGGGCGATGATCGTGCGGGCCAGCAAGTCGCACACCGTGACGATGCCTACGCCGAGGAGGCAGACCCACGGAAGGTTGGAGCGGAGGTCGTCGCCACGCATCATGGAAACAATGTTGGGAACAATGAGCCCAAGAAAAGGAAGATTGCCGACGACCACCGTCACGACGCCCGCTGCGACCGCAACGAGGCTCGTTCCGACCAAGATGATGCGGCCGTAGTTAAGGCCAATGTTCGTGGCGACGTCCTCCCCCAGGCCGGCGGCTGTAAGGCGGTCGGCGTAGAAGAACACGGCAATCACGACCGCGACGACGATCCAGAGTACCTCGTACTGCCCGGAAATCACTGAGGTAAACGAGCCAGCGAACCAAATCCCGAGCGACTGAAGCAGGTCAGTTTGAAGCGCCCAAAACGTGGAGAATGCGCTGACAACGGCGCCGAGCATGATGCCGACGATCGGGACGATCAGGCTCGAGCGCAGCGTCACCCTCCGAAGGAACGCAAAGAAGACCATCGTCCCGATGAATGCGAAGGTGACGGAAATGATCATGCGCTGCAGGATCGTGCCGTCGGGCAAAAATACGTACGACGCCAGCAAGCCCAGGCCAGCCCACTCGGTGGTACCCGTCGTGGTGGGCTCGACGAAGCGGTTCTGCGTGAGCATCTGCATGATCAGACCGCTCATCGCCATCGCGGCGCCAGCAAGCACCAGCGCGATAGTGCGCGGAACGCGGGTGGTTTTGAACATGTCCCAGCCGTCGCTTGATCGAAAGACGTCGTACTGGCCAACCAATAAGGACAGGGCCAGCAGCACGATCACAATGACGAGACCCACCCCAAGCTTCCAGTTAAGAAGTTTGGGGTGGGTGCGCGTACCCGGTTGCGCCATTACTTGGCGGCCTCCAGCTGGTCAGCAATGCCGTTCAGGATTTCGGTGTAGGTCAGGATGGACTCGTTGATGTAGGTGTCCTGCGGAGCCACATAGATGTGGTTCTCCTTGACTGCGGTGACATTCTGCAGTGCGGCAGAGTCGCTCAGCACGCTCAGAGCAGCCGGGGACTCCCCTTCCTTCTTAATGGCCGCGTCGCGGTCAAGGGCGAAGATCCAATCTGGGTTGGAGTCGGCGATAGCCTCAACAGAAATATCGTCACCCTTGTGGTCGCTCGAGGCGTTTTCTACCTTCAGCGCCGGAGTGAAACCGATGAGGTCAAAGAGGGGGCCAAAGGTGCGGCCGATGCCCGGCGCAACATATCCGATTTCCCCACCAGAAACGTTGACAGCCATCACGGTCTGCGCTGGGTCGTATGCGTCGCGAGCACGCTGTACCGCCTTGGTGAAGTCTTCGACGGTTTTCTCCGCTTCGGCCTGCTTACCGAAGATTTCGCCGAGCTCGAGGGTCTGACGGATCAACTCACGGTCGAAGGGTTCATCGTCACGTGGTTCGAAGTCGACGAGTACTGCGTTCGGAACAAGTTTCTGAATCTCGTCGTCGTACTTTTCAAAACGCTGGCCCGAGATGATCACGTCCGGGTCAGCTGCAACGATGATCTCCAGATTCGGCTCCTTGTGATTGCCGATGTCCGCAATATCGTCATTGTCTCGCAGGCCCGGAACATCTTTCGAAACCAACTTCTTTGGCGCCGCAACCGGCTTCACACCCCAGGAGTCCAGGAGCTCGAAGGTGCGGTTGTCGAGCGCAACGACGCGCTTCGGCGGAGTCGGCACAGTCTTTTCGCCATAGTTGTCGGTCACGGTCACGGTGCCGTTTTCCGCGGCAGTCGTCGTAGCGGAGGCGCTAGCCTGGGTCTCCGAAGTGGACGCGTTGTTCGACTCTGCTTCAGAGCAGGCGGTCAGCGTCATCGCTGCGGCGGCTGCAACAGCCACGATGGTCTTACGTGAAAAACGAATCATGTTGAAAAGTATCCTTGCTACTCATATCCAAGGGTAGGGTTACCTCACTCAGCCTAAATCACCCATGAGAGTTAGGCAAGGCTTAGAGAAGAAAGTAATTATCGACGTCCCCCTCTTCTTACCCCCGCGTCTTGCAGCTACGCAGCTTAGATCGGATCGAACCAGCCATTGACCGCAGGCCCATCTGGTGCAAGCACCCCTTAGCTGTGACAGAATACTCAGAGCACTGGATCTCACCGCGTCAGTACGACAGGAGGACCTCAAATGTCCACAATCGCAGTCTTGGCATTCTTTCTCGCCTACATCGTTGCCCCTAGCAGTCCCATCGTATGGATCCTGCTTGCGGTCGCGGTTGTCGCCCTCACCTGGGACACAGTCGCGCTCGTGCGAAAGGATGCTTCCCGATGAAGTCACCGCTCAACAACTCAGCCATCTACATCCTCGGTACTGCCCTTGCATATCTGGCGACCGGCTGGGCCTGGACGATTGCCATAGGCGCTGCCGCAGCTCTTTCAGCATTCTCCCGCTACCTGTACGCAGACAAGGCGTAACGTCACTGAGGGGAACGGAAGAGATTCTACCGATCGTCAATAAACGTGAGATCCCCTCCAAGCCAAAAACCGCCACTCACAGTGACGGCTACAACTAGCTATGTGCTTTACTCTTCGGTGAACGAGTCCCACGGAGCACCAACCATATCGGCAAGTTCAATATCCGCTTCATCTTCCGAAACCAGCTTCATATTCTAGGGCCAATACTCACCACGTATTCGAGCAAATCTTCACCCGTGTTCAACTGGCTCGCTCATCACGCTTTACCTTTCACTTGGGGCTCTGGCCTCTAGATGTCTTTGACGCTGCCTTCGCCGTCAATGAACTCCAGCGGCGACGCTGGGAAATGTGCACGACTGACAACCTCGGTAACGACGTCCGCAACAAGCTCGCGGGAAGTCGTCATGCTGCTGGCACGCTCTGCATCATTGTCCAGCACAGTAATGCCCCCAGCAGGCTCTTCGGTGAGCGCCGCTGGGCCGAGGATGAGGTAGTTGAGGTCCGTCGAATTCAGCTTCTTATCGACGGCCTTCTTCGACTCGACATACGCATACCACGACTCATCCGACGGGTCAGTCGTGTTCTCAGTGGCGCCGACATAGGAGATCATCACGTAAGCCGGTGCTCGCTTCCCCTCCGCAGCCAGTTTCTCTAGCCCAGCGATGGAGGCCAGGGCGGCGTCGCGGTCGACTGCCCACGTCACTTCGGCACCAGCGCGTCCACCGTTGCCGGCGCCCCACACGGCGACGTCATACTGGGCAAGGAGCTCAGCCCAGTCCTCAACGGAGATCTCGGTTAGGTCCCGCAAGACAGGGGTAGCTCCGAGCGCTTCAATATCGGCAGCCTGGTCGGGGTTGCGTATGAGGGAATGGACAGTATGGCCAGCGGCGACGAGCTTTGGCGCTGCCAACAGCCCCACCTTGCCATGGCCACCGATGTACAGAACGTTCTTGCGTGCAGTCGTCGTTTCAGTCATGGGCGCCACTGTACGCGTCATCTGCTTTCTCTAACGGTTGGCCGAAATTTGGGTCATACCCAGACCCTCAACTTGTAGTTACTCTCCTTCACAATCGCCCACAATCGAAAACCAAGTCCATGCAACGTATCCGACATATGCGAGCGGAAGAACCAGCGGTAAGAAAATGCCAGCAACCGCGCACATCGTAAGTGCGCCGATGGCCACCCGTGCGAATGACGGTTCAGAACCTGAAGCAACGAGCCTTACCGTCACTACGGCGGTAACGAAGCAGAGGACAACAGTCAGCTCCCACGGGATCCCGCTTCTGGTGGCCAAGATCACCGTCGCAATACCAACACAAATCCACAGGACCTTTGGAAGACTCACACTAGAACCCGATCCATTCCTTAGGGACAGTCACACTGAAGCGTAACAAGCTCGGTCTACCGAGCACCAGGTATGCAACCTGAAGCCGATGGAATAGCCTCGGCAAGATATGAAGAAAATGACCCTCTACCTGCTTAAACAAGTAGAGGGTCAGTGGAGCCGCCGGGAATTGAACCCGGGTCCTTCACCACCGCGCCAGGGCTTCTCCGTGCGCAGTTCGCGCACTGCCTCTGCTCGGCCCTCCGGATCAGGCAAACATGTCCGGATGACGGGCCCAGTCAGTGAAAAATGTCCCTTCCGAGGCCCCACTGACAGGGCCGGAAGGCAAGCCCCCTAAGTCGACGCCAGGTACCGGGTCGGGGGCATCCCCGGCCTGACGGACACGCAGGTCGCTGAACCTTTCTAATTAGGCAGCGAGGGCGTAGTCACGCTGAGAGTTCTTCTCTGCGTTTATTGGTTGCTACGACGCTTACGGTGGTCTCTAGCCTGCACCGGCACGCTTCCCCTGGCTTAGTCGATGAAGTCGAAACCAGAATCGACCCCTCGTACTACGGGAACCGTAGGAGCACCACTGTAGCCGACAATCGCGCTCCCGCGCAAGGGCCCCGACTTAGGCGGTTGGGGTGATGCGCAGGAATTCGACCACGGCATCCGGGCCGGCGTCGACGGCGAGGCGTGCAGCTTTCGCCACGGACTGTGGCGTCATCTTCGGACCGTTTGTGTCGCCGTGGAGCATGTCGGTGTCGGTGCGCCCTGGGTGTAGGGAGGTCACGCGCACGGCTCCGGCTTCCTCCAAGCGGAGGGAATCGGTGAAGCCGCGCAGGCCGAATTTGGAGGCACAGTAGGCGGAGTTGCCGTCGATACCAAAGAAGCCGGCGCCGGAGTTGATGGTCAGAATGAGGCCGTTACTGCGTCGCAGCGCGGGCAAGAGCGCTTTCGTCAGCAGCATTGGTGCGATCACGTTGACTTCCATGGTGCGGCGCAGGTCGGCTTCGGAAAGGTCGGTGAGGCGGGCGGGCGTCATGACGCCTGCGGCGAGCACGAGCACGTCGAGCTCTTCAATGTTCGACGCAGCCTCCGCCACAGCGGCGCTGTCCGTCAGGTCAACCTCGAAGGGCTCCGCGCTGGGCAGTGCGCTGACAACCTCGGAGGCGTCGCGGGAGGCGCCGACGTAGATGCGGTGGTCGCGGCCGAGTTCCTCGGCGATCGCGCGGCCGATCCCGCGGGATGCCCCGGTGACGAGTGCGTGCTTCATCGTGAATCCTCCTTAGGCTTTGATGCCTTTGAACTTCCGGCCGAGGTCGCGGGCGATTTCGCGGTCCTCAGTGCGGCGTTTGATGGCTTGTCGCTTGTCGTAGTCCTGCTTACCCTGCCCCAGGCCGAGCTCTACTTTCGCACGGCCGTTCTTGAGGTAGAGCGAGAGCGGGATGAGGGTGCGGTTACCGTCGCGAAGTTTGCCCTGTAGGGAGTCGATTTCGCGGCGGTGCATGAGTAGCTTGCGGGTCCGGCGTGGAGGGTGGTTCGTCCAGTGCCCTTTCGAGTATTCGGGGATGTGCATGTTGCGCAGCCAGACCTCGCCGTTATCGATGGTGGCGAATGCTTCGACCAGCGACACCTTGCCTTCGCGCAGCGACTTAATCTCGGTACCGACAAGCACGATGCCGGCCTCCCAGGTGTCCAGGATGTTGTAGTCGTGCCGCGCTTTGCGGTTGGTCGCAAGTACCCCGGTGTTGCTCAGCTTCTGTTTCTTCTTCTTGCCCATAGGCGTTCCACCCTACTACTTCCGCACGTAGCTGCGCAGTGCCACCTGAGCTGCGAGGGCGCCGATGACGACGGCCCCAAGACCGACAAGCGGCATCACTGTCATGACGGCGGAGTCCGGAACGCGGGCGACGAGTTGGGAGGCGTAGAGGTCACCGAGGATCGGGTCGACGAGCGAGCGCTTCCCCACCCACGCCAACACGGTGGCAAGTACTGCACCGATCAGCACGGAGAGCACCGCTTCCAGCACGAATGGGGCCTGGGTGAACCAGCGGGATGCACCCACCATGCGCATAATGGCGATCTGCTCGCGGCGGTTGTACGCGGCGAGCTGGACCATGTTCACGATCAGGAACAGCGAGGCCAGTGCCTGCGCGGCGGCGACGACGAAGGTCACGTTGCGGAAGGTGTCCATGGTGCCCGCGGCCTCGCGTACGGTGTCGGCCTGGTCGCTGACCATGGCAACCTGCGGCATGTCACGGATGGCGTCGATAGGTGCGATGTCGGACGGGTCCTTGAGGCGCACGTGCAGCGCGGCGGGCAGCGCGTCCGGGGAGGTTTCGCGCACGAGGTCCGGCTCGGAGTCCTGGAAGAGCTCCACGAAGCGTTCGTAGGACTGCTCGCGGGAACGGAAGGTCACCTGTTCGACGCGGTCGTCGGCTTGCAGGGTGTCGCGGACCTCGCGGCAGGCCTCCGAGGAACAGTCGTTGTCCTCAGCGGAGATGGTCTCGTCGAGCTCCACCATGACTTCGACGCGGTCGAGGTAGAGGTCCTTCGTCGCGCTCGTCGCCTGTGAAATGAGGATGCCGGCACCAACCAACACGAGCGAGAGCGCGGTGGTGATGATGAGCGCGATAGTCATGGTGAAGTTGCGCCCGAGGCCGCGGAGGCCTTCGCGGAAAATGAAGTTCCAGTTCATGCTTATCCCCTCACGGTTCCGTAGACGCCGTTGGCGTCGTCGCGAACAAGTTTGCCCAGGTGCAGTTCCATGACGCGCTGGCGCATCTCGTTGACGGCGCGTGCGTTGTGGGTGGACATCACAACGGTGGTGCCAAGGCGGTTGATGCGCGCGAGTAGCGCCATGATCTCGTCGGAGGTTCCCGGGTCGAGGTTGCCCGTGGGCTCGTCGGCAAGGACGAGTGGGGGCTTATCGACGAACGCTCGCGCGATTGCGACGCGCTGCTGCTCGCCGCCTGACAGTTCGTGTGGCATACGGTTCGCTTTCGCATCCAGTCCGACCAGCTCAAGGGCCTCCGGCACCAGCTTTGCGATGCGCTGCTTCTTCTTCCCGATCACCTCGAGCGCGAAGGCCACATTGTCGTAGACGCTCAGCTTGGGCAGCAGCCTGAAGTCCTGGAAGACGTAGCCGATGGACTGACGCAGCAGGTTTACGTTGCTGCCCTTTAATGCGTTGACGTGGAAGTCGTCGAAGTAGATATCCCCCGAGGTCAGGTTTTCCTCACGGATCATCAGCTGAAGCAACGTCGACTTGCCGGACCCGGACGGGCCGATGAGGAAGACGAAGTCGCCGTCGGCAATTTCGAATGAGACATCGTCGAGTGCTGGGCGTGTGGACGTCGGGTAGACCTTCGTCACGTTGGAAAAAGTGATCACCCGCTACACACTACTACTACTTCTTCTGTTGCTCCTGTGACTGAAGTTGCTCCATGCGCCAGCGGATACCGGCCTCCAGGAAGCCGTCGATGTCGCCGTCGAGCACCTTCTGCGGGTCCCCCACCTCGTAGTTCGTGCGCAGGTCCTTCACCATCTGGTACGGGTGCAGCACATAGGAGCGCATCTGGTTGCCCCAGCTGGCGTTGCCACCGGCACCGAGGGCGTCCATCTCAGCCTTTTCTTCCATGCGTTTCTTCTCCAGGAGCTTGGACTGCAGCACGTTGAGCGCGGACGCCTTGTTCTGGATCTGAGATTTCTCGTTCTGGCAGGTCACCACGATGCCGGTTGGGATGTGCGTGATGCGCACCGCCGAGTCTGTGGTGTTCACCGACTGCCCGCCGGGACCCGAGGAGCGGTAGACATCCACGCGAATCTCGCTATCGGGGATTTCAATCGAGTCGGTGTGTTCGACCACCGGCAGCACTTCTACCTCAGCGAACGAGGTCTGGCGTCGCGCCTGGTTATCGAACGGCGAGATGCGCACCAGGCGGTGCGCGCCCTGTTCGACAGAAAGCTGACCGTACATATATTCCCCGTGCACCACGAAGGTCGCCGACTTAATCCCGGCCTCTTCTGCATACGAAATGTCGTACACGTCCACCTTGTGGCCGTGCTTCTCTGCCCAGCGGATGTACATGCGCATGAGCATCTCGGCCCAGTCAGCAGCATCAACACCGCCGGCGCCGGAGCGGATGTTGACGACGGCCTCGCGCTCGTCGTACTCGCCCGACAGCATCGTCTGCACTTCCAGGGAATCGACGTCCGCTTCGACGGCGTCGAGCTCATCGTCGGCGAGCGAAGGATCGCCTTCCTCTTCGGCGAGTTCGTACATGACGGGGAGGTCGTCGATACGCGAGCGCAAGCTCGTGACTTTCTTCAGGCGAGCCTGGACGCTGGAGAGCTCCGAGGTGACCTGCTGCGCGTGGGCGGGGTCGTCCCAGAGGCTCGGGTCGCCGGCTTGCTGCTCGAGTTCTTTGATGCGCAGGGCCATTTCGTCGAGGTCCATGACTTTTTCGATGGTGGTCAACGTGGCGTCAATACATTTGATTCGAGCGAGCGTCTCCGGTTGCATACCGTCGAAGTCTAGACGACGCTCCACAAATCGCGCGCACAGCCCCATAATGGGTACATGACTTCTTTCATTGAGCAACATCGCGACTCTGATGACGCAACACTGGCCGCCGCGCTGGTTGAGCATGCTGGCTCGCTTGCGCTGCGGATGCGGGAGGAAGGCCTTTCAACGGATTACAAGACCTCAATTTCCGACGTGGTGACGGAGGCGGACCGTGCCGCGGAACGATTCGTCGCAGAAACGCTCGCCGAGCTGCGCCCACACGACGGCGTCCTCGGCGAAGAGGGTGCTTCCAAACATGGCGATTCCTCACGGACGTGGGTGATTGACCCGGTTGATGGCACGTTTAACTTCACGCAGGGATCGGACTACTTCTGCTCGGCGCTCGCGCTGGTAGAGGGCGACCCCTCGGACCCGGCGCGCATCCTGATTGGCGCGGTGCACCGCCCGGCGATGAAAACCACGTGGCTTGCCCACGACGGCGTTGCGACGCGCAACGGCGAGCCCCTGCCCGACCTTGCACCGGCGTCGCTTCCCTCGCAGGGCCTGGTCACCTACCTGCACCCGACGTTCATGCGCGATGACGCCATCCGAAATGCGTGGTTGCGCGCGGTGCGCGATGCGGCGACGATCCGTATGTGGGGCGCGGGCTCCGTCGACCTGTCTAATATCGCCAGTGGCCAGCTGGGCGGCTGGCTGCAGCACTCCGTCGCCGACTGGGATTGGCTGCCGGGCAAGGCGCTCATTGAGGCCGTTGGGGGCGTGGCAAAGAAGGTGCCTGCGGGCGGGGTGACCTGGTGTGTTGCCGGAAATCCACAAATTGTGTCGGACATTGAAGCTAGGCTTACTGAGCATGACGAATCTTTATGACGATGACCTGGCACTTGCACTAGAGCTTGCGGATGCTGCCGACGCGATTACGCTCGACCGCTTCGAAGCGTCCGACCTGAAGGTGAAATCGAAGCCGGATATGACCCCGGTTTCCGACGCCGATGTCGCTGTCGAGGAGGTGTTGCGTGAGCGCCTCGCCGAGGCGCGTCCAGGCGACTCGATCGTTGGCGAAGAGTTCGGCGGAGAGACCGCCTTCGAGGGCCGCCAGTGGGTCATCGACCCGATCGACGGCACGAAGAACTTCGTTCGCGGTGTACCCGTGTGGGCGACGTTGATTTCACTGCTTGTCGACGGCCAACCAGTCCTAGGCGTCGTCTCTGCCCCAGCGCTTGCGCGCCGCTGGTACGCGGCCCAAGGCTCGGGCGCGTGGCGGACGTTTAACAAGGGCAGCCTGAAGCGCCTCGAGGTCTCCCATGTGAGCGAGCTTGCGGATGCCTCCCTGGCGATGTCTTCGCTTGAGGGCTGGAAGGCCCGCGACCTGCAGGAGAACTTCATCGCACTCACTGAGCGCACCTGGCGCCTGCGCGGCTACGGGGATTTCTTCGGCTACTGCCTGGTGGCCGAGGGCGCCGTCGACATCGCGGCAGAACCGGAGGTTTCTGTGTGGGACCTCGCTGCTCTGTCTGTCCTGGTCACGGAGGCCGGTGGCACGTTTAGCTCACTCAACGGTGAGCCTGGACCGCACGGCGGCGACGCGATCGCCACGAACGGGCTGCTGCACGACGCCGCCCGGAAGGTAATCGGCGTCTAAGAAACTTCAAGCGCTTGAAGCCTTAGGGCAGGCGGAAGCCGTTGTCCAGCGTGGACAGCACCGCGTCCAGCCGGACCGCGCCCGTCGGCGCGTGAATCACGCCCTGCAGCGGGCTGTGGCACGAGACATCGAACGGCGATGGGAGCACCCCGCCGTTCAGGATGCCGACGAGGCGGTCGCCCACCACTACGGGTGCGCCCGAATCACCCTGCATGGCGCAGGTGTGGGAGATGTTCATGGACTCCCAGTCGTGCAGCGTCACGCCGCACGTCCTGCCGGAGGCCACGCCCTGCTTGCACACCACGTTGCCGGGCTTGATCGGCTTGCTGCCGAGGTGGTTGATGTGGACGCCGTTGTAGGAGCGGGTCACCTCTGCGTTCGATCCCAGCTCGATCAGTGCGTAGTCGAGGTCCCGGTTGACCTCCACGATGGTGCCGGAAGGCCCGACTTGCCAGGAGTCGGCGGAGGTGACGGCGTCGCCAACTTCACCGCAGTGCCCGGCGGTCAGCGCGTACTTGTGCCCTTTATCGTCGTGGCCCGCCACGGCGACGGTGCACATTGATTCGGTGCCGTTCGTGCGCTTCACGTAAATCGGGGTGCTGGGCCCGTAGAGGGAATTTCCCCGAGTGAGCGCTTGGTTCGAGGCCTCCGGAATCCGCGGGGCGTCGTGGAAGGAACCGGGCACGCGGTGCAGCACGTAGTCGGTCCAAGGTTTTCCGGCGAGTAGCTTCGAAGCGGCGTCGCTACGCCAGACATAGTTTGGGTCGACGTTGCCCTCGTACTCCGAGCGCACCTGCGCTGTTGCCGGTGGCGCGAACCCCACCCCTGCGACCGCGATTCCAACCCCAGCAACGAGCGCACACACTCGGCGAAGCAACATAGGCACCCTTCCACTCCGACCACAGACGTTTCTTGAGTACACAATGCCACCTTTTGCCCTAATTTGCCCCATCGGCACGGCAACCAGCACAAAAGGTGTGGGTGCGGAACTATGCTCAAGCCATGCGCCTAGAAGAAAAGTTCACGCCGTTCCTACAAAGCCTGGAAGCTCACCGCGGTGAGCTAGAGAATTTGTACAAGTGGTTCCACCAGAACCCCGAACTATCCATGCAGGAGTTTGCTACCTCCGCTCGCATTCAGGAGGAGCTGGAGGCGCTCGGCGTCGAGGTGGTGCCCGTCGGCACAACGGGGCTCGTGGGCGTCGTGCGAAACGGCGACGGCCCAACTGTCGGTTTCCGCGCCGACTTTGACGCCCTCCCAATCAAGGAAGAAACGGGGCTTGAGTACTCGGCTTCGCCGGAGCTGGGCATCATGCACGCCTGCGGCCACGACATGCACACGACCGCACTGTTGGGTGCGGTTCGCTTGCTGCAGGAAAATACCGACGCGTGGAACGGCACCTTCCTTGCCATCTTCCAGCCTGGCGAGGAGACTGGCGTCGGCGCCCAGGACATGGCCGACGCGGGGCTAGCCACGAAGGTACCTACCCCCGAGGTAGTGCTTGGCCAGCACGTGGGACCGATGCTGCCGAACTACGGCCTCGGCGCACTACCAGGGCCGGTGTTCGCTGCGTCCGAACAGACGAAGGTCACCATTTTCGGGCAGGGTGCCCACGGCTCGCAACCGCACAACGGCATCGACCCGGTGGTGATCGCGGCCAGCATTATCACTCGGCTGCAAACGATCGTTGCACGCGAAGTGGACCCGCAGGACATGGCCGTAGTCACGGTTGGCGCGGTCCACGCAGGCAACTCCGCGAACACGATCGCCGCGACGGCCGAGATTTCCGTATCCACGCGCGCGTTTACCTCCGAGCTTTCGGAGAAGCTCAATGCCTCCATCAAGCGGATCGTTCGTGCAGAGTGCGAGGCCGCTGGCACGCCAAAGCCGCCCGCGTTCGAGCGCATCGGTGGTGCACCGGAGTTCCACAACGACGAGGCGACGGCCGACACTGTCATGACCGCGTTCCGGAAGAACTTCGACGAGGTGGGCGACTTCGGCAGGCTTTCCGGCTCCGAGGACTTCCCCACGATTGGCAATGCGTTCGGCGCCCCGTACTTCTACTGGTTCTTGGGCAGTGTCAAAGATATCGACGGCGCCCCTTCGAACCACTCGCCGTACTTCGCCCCTGACCTGCAGCCGGTGCTTGACCGCAGTATCCAGGCCATCTTGGTCTCTACCTCTCCGTGGTTGATGCGAGGGTAGGCCTGCCGTACGCTTTCGTTGCATGCGTACCGTAGAGCAACAGCAACGTACACGGCTCGTCGTCCCGGATATCGCACGGGGTTTGGCGCTGCTCGGCATCGCCGTAGCCAACGCGATTTCGTACTGGCTCACTCCTTTAAGCACAACCGTGACAGGCGAGCACCCAGGCACGGCGGCTGACCAAGCCGCGACGGTCTTCGCGGCGATGTTCGTGCACGTCCGTGGCCTGCCGATGTTCTCAACGCTCCTCGGCTTCGGCTTCGGTCTGGTCGCGGCGAGTCTGGCACGCAAAGGGTACCCGGCAGGTGCTGCCCGGCGCGTGCTGGCGAAGCGCTACGGGATGCTCGCGCTCTTTGGCCTGGCACACATGTGGCTGCTGTTTAGCGGCGACATCATGTTGACCTACGGGCTTATTGGTGTGCTGATGGCGCTGTTCCTGCGGGTGCGCTCGGGGGTGCTCTACGTCATTGCTGGCATCATTCTGGGGCTGTCGTGCATTGTGTACGCGCTGGTTGCGGTGTTTTTCTATGGAACACCCCTAGACCTTGCTACGCCGGCGCCGGATGCTAGCTCCTTTGCCACGTACTTTGCTGGGAACCAAGAGTTCGCGATCTACATGTTTTTCTCGCAGCCCCTCGTGGTGATCCAGCTGGGCGCGCTTTCCCTGATTGGTTTTGCGTGGGCGCGTGACGGCGTGCTCACTGACGTGAATGAGCACGCGCGGACGCTGTGGATTTGGGTAGCGGTGGCCGTCGCTGTCATTGTTGCGATCGGCATCCCACTTGGGCTTGCACAGCTGGGTATCCTGCCTGCGTCGACAGCGGCATTTTGGTCAATTTTGAACCAGAGCTTCGGGATGCTCACCGGACCGGGCATCCTGGCTGCGTTCGCGCTGGCAACGCAGCACTGGAACCAGCAGCCACCGCGCTGGACGATGCCGATGATCGCCCTGGGGAAGCGCTCCATGTCCGGCTACCTTCTGCAGACGTTCGTGTTGCTTCCGACCGCGGTACTGATCGGCTACTCGTGGCTGCCGGGTCTCGGGGAGCTCCGCCCAATATTGCTCGGGACCGCGGTGTGGCTGCTGTCGGTGGCGCTCGCCGCCCTGCTTGAGCGCATGGGCAAGCAGGGCCCGTTCGAGTCGCTGCACCGCCGCCTCTCATACAGCCCGACGCGCCGCATCGAACCATACTCAGATCCTGCGAGCGGAAAGGCCCTCCCGCAATGAGCGCACACCGAATCCAAGTAGCACCGCTTTCGGAGCTCACCTCGCTCAAGGCGTTCGAACTATTCAAGCTCCGCGTCGACGTCTTCGTCGCCGAGCAGCACTGCCCGTACCGGGAGCTCGACGACCAGGACGCGCATCCGGACACGCTGCACCTGCTCGCGTGGAACGGTGCGGTGTTGGAGGGCTGCGCCCGCGTCTTTCCCACCGCAACGGGTTCCCAGTTTGGCCGTTTCGTCGTCGCCCCGGCCGCTCGCGGCACAGGCCTGGGCGCGCAGATCGCGCGAACGGGCATCCAGCTCACCGAGCGCTGGCCGGGCGACCTCATCGTCGAGGCACAGTCTGGCCTGGTCCCCTACTACGAGCAGTTCGGCCTTGTCGCCGAGGGCGAGGAGTTCCTTGACACTGGAGTTCCGCATCGTGTGATGCGTCTTCGTCGCTCATAAATATTTTTCTAGCTTTTCCTAAGGTTTCGCGCTAGTCTCATTCTGTCAGATCATTGATTGTTTGAAAGGAAGCTCCATGCGCGCAATCTCTGCAGCTCTTGGTTCTGTTCTCGTCGCAGGGCTGGCTCTGACCGGCTGCAGCTCCACGGATGAGCAAACCCCACAGGCACAGTCCGACTCCGCCATCACCATCGATAACTGTGGCACCGAGGTCACCGTTCAGGGACCGGTCCAGCGTGCGACCACGCTCGAGCAGGGCGCAACGGACACCCTGCTGTTGCTCGGCGCCAAGGATCAGATTGCAGGCTACGGCCACCAGAAGGACCTGCCACCAGCTGGCTTCTCCCTCGACGGTCTGAAGGAAGTCAGTCCGTCGGTGCCGAACTCGGAGCAGCTGCGTGACGCGGACACGGACTTCATCTTCTCCCCGTTCGAGCTGAACTGGCGCGCTGACGCCGCAGGTACCCGCGAGGAGTGGGCAAAGCTGGGCGTCGCCACCTTCAACCCGAACAGTGAGTGCCCGTCCTACGGCGACAACAAGGGCAAGGACTCCTTCCAGCTGATCGCGAAGGACCTCGAGGACCTGGGCAAGCTCTTCGGCCGCGAAGAAGAGGCGAAGAAGCTCATCGAGAAGCAGAACTCCGAGCTGGAGAACGCGAAGCAGGCGCCTGAGGGCACCACGTTCATGCTGCTCTACTCCTCTGTTGGCGGTTCCCCGTACGTCGCTGGCGGCCCGTCGATCGTGACCAACATGGGTGAGCGCACCGGCATGACCAACGTCTTCGCCAACCTGGATGAAGAGTGGCCACAGGTGTCGTGGGAGGCTGTCGCTGAGGCTGACCCGGACGTGATTATCCTCGCGGACCTGCCTGGCCGCGGCGAGCCTGGCGACAAGTGGGAGGAGAAGGTCGCTGACCTCGAAGCCACCCCTGGCACCAAGGAGATGAAGGCAGTCAAAAACAACATGTACATTGTGGTTCCTGGCGTCGCTGCCTCGGCTTCCGCTCGTTCCTACGAAGTTGTGCAGAACATCTCCAAGGCAATTGACGACGGCCTCTTCGACGGAGCAACCAAGTAGCTGTGAAGAAAACCGTCACTGTTTCAGCCATCGCGTTAGTACTGCTGGTACTCGCGATGGTTTGTTCTATTCCGATTGGCTCAAGCTCCCTGAGCTTTACTGAGCTGCGCGGCATTTTCGATCCGGCCTACCCGGCACCTTCCCCACTGCGCATGTCCATCCTGACGGAGCTTCGCATCCCGCGCATCCTGATGGCTGCGATGGTGGGCGGCATCCTCGCGGTGTCCGGCGTGGCGATGCAGGCCATCACACATAATGACCTGGCCGAGCCGTACCTGCTGGGTATTTCCTCGGGCGCGTCAACAGGTGCCGTGGTGGCGATCCTGTTTTCCACCTGGCAGTACGGCATCATCGCCGGTGCTGCGGTGGGCGCACTCGTGTCCTTCGGCATGTTGATGCTGCTGCTGCGCAACAGCGCTGCCGATGCCGCGCGTGTGGTGCTCACCGGTGTGCTGATTGGGTTCCTGTTCCAGTCGCTGACCTCGCTGATTGTCACCGCGTCCGGTAACGCTGAGTCGACCCGCGGCATCATGTTCTGGCTGCTTGGCGTGCTTAGCGCCGCGCGCTGGTACACCGTGATTGCGGTGTTCATCGTCGGCACCATCGGCACGGTGGCGTTGTGGATGATGTCACGCTACCTGGATGCGCTCTCCCTCGGTGATGCGACCGCGTCCACGATGGGGATTCCCGTTGTGGCGCTGCGCTACGCGGTGCTGGTTGCGGTGTCGCTGATGACGGCGGCCACGGTCGCGTCCGTCGGCGCGATCGGGTTTGTGGGCTTGATTGTTCCGCACGCCGTGCGCATGATTTCCGGGCCGCGGCACGCCAGCTTGATCCCGATTTCCGCGGTGGTCGGCGCGATCACCCTCGTAGTTGCCGACGCCATCGCCCGCGCGCTGTTCGCCCCGCAGGAACTGCCTGTCGGCGTGATCACCGCGCTCATCGGTGTCCCGGCATTCTTCTTGATCCTGCGGAGGAAGCACTGATGTTAGAAGTCAAGAACCTCGAAACGGGCTTCCCAGGCACGACTATCCTGAGCGGCATCTCGTTTGAGCTCGACGCCCCGTCGGTCATTGGGCTCGTGGGCCCGAACGGCTGCGGCAAATCGACGTTGCTCAAATCCATCGCCGGGGTGCACCCATTCACTGGCGATGTGCTCTTCGACGGCAAACCGCTCCGCGACTACCCTCGCACCGAGCGCGTCCACGTACTGTCCTACGTTGCGCAGCACTCTGGCGACAAGATTCCACTGACCGTGCGCGAGGTGATCCAGCTGGGCCGCAGCGCCGGCCGTGGACCGTTCGCGCAAGCCCAGCCGGAGGACGAGGAGATTATCCTTCACGCCCTGCGTCACGCGGACCTCGAGGGCATCGTGGACCAGAAGATGTCGGAGCTCTCCGGCGGCCAGATCCAACGCGCCATGGTTGCGCGCGCGATGGCGCAGCGTTCAAAGGTGATGCTGCTGGACGAGCCGACAAACCACCTCGACCTGCATCACCAGTACAAGCTGATGAACATGCTTCGCCACCTGTCCCGTGAACACAACACGGTGATTGTGCTGGCGATTCATGACCTGGCGCTCGCCGCGCGCTACTGCGATCGCCTCCTGCTGCTGCACGATAAGCAGCTCAAGGGCAACGGCGCGCCAGACGATGTGCTTACTCCGGCGGTCCTTGAGAATGTTTTCGGTGTGAGCGGTAACCTAGACCGAGATAGCCAGGACATCCCGGTGCTGCATATTTCCCATCCGGTGTAGTGAATTTTAGGATTCCAGAAAGGTTTCAGTAGTGGCTCAGTCAGTAGATTTCCCCCATTGGACCGGGATTTTCAAGATCCTCGGGGACCAGACCCGGTTGACGCTGCTTGCTGCGATTCACCACGCCGGCCAGCACAAGCTGACCGTGACCGAGCTCGCGGAGGTCACCGAGCTTCGTATCGCAACCGCGTCCGCCGCGCTACGCGCGATGGAGAACAACGGCACGGTGTCCTCGAAACGAGACGGCCGCAGCATCTATTACGCCATCGCGGACAATGACATCCACGAGCTGTTGCACTGGATAGGTGCGGGCCATGCCCACGAACATGGACATGGCCCGGATTCGGCCGATAGCAAGTAACTAGTACTGGCGCAGGTCGATCGGCCCCTGGCCGCGCGTCTCGGCGCGAACGACGTTCGCCGCAGCCTTGATGATGCGCATCAGGTCCTCCGTCCAGTCAGCAACACCGCGAAGCACAAAGCCAGGAACTTCGGTCTCTGTGACCGAAGCGCTCGCAGTGCCCTTGCCCTCCAGGGAGTTGCGCACTGCATCCCGGACCTTCTCCAGCAGCTCCGGCGTCATGTTCGGGTCGATGCAGATCGCCGTTGCGAAGTGGGTGTGCTGCCCCAGGAAGGACTCCTTCACGTCGTTGAAGAGTTCCTTCGTCGGCTCGATGCGCACGTTGTCCACGACGGCCAGCTTGCCGTCGACACGAACGACGTTACGCAGGTGCGCCTGCTCGTACAGGAACTGGCGACCATCCGGCGACCAGCCCGGCGTGACGATGTCCGACATGAACAGCTGCGACTCCGCGTCCATGTTGACGGTAATTTGCTGGCGGAAGTCCGCCTCCCGGTACAGGATCAGCTGATCCGGGATGTACTCCATCACGGCGTTGCCGTGCAGGGTGAACTCCACGTTCTGTACAACGTAGTCGTCCGGGGTGCGGTACACCTTCGCCGCGGACTGGTCAGTCAAAAGCACGGACGCGTCCGGCTCTACTTCGACTTCCATCCGGTACACGTCCCCACCAACGTATCCCCCACCGGGGTTCGCGATGGTGTAGTAGACCTGCCCGGAATCATCCAGGTAGTGCGGGCGGATGATCTTGAACGCACCCTCGTGGTACTGCCGTTTCGCTACGGACTTGGTACCGCCAATGCCGATACCAAGCTCCAGTACACCAGTTTCCTCATGCGGCGGTTCGTGAGTGAAGACCGCGCTTGACTCGCCCCACATCAAGCTACGCCTTGGTGTCGAGATCTTGCATAAGCACATCTCGACGAATCCACTCGATGACCTGGTCAAGGCCCTCGTCGGTCTTGAGGTTGGTCAGCACGAACGGCTTGTCACCGCGGAACTTCTTCGAGTCGTCGGCCATGACCTGCAGGTCCGCGCCAACGTACGGAGCGAGGTCCGTCTTGTTAATCACGAACAGGTCGGACTTGATCATGCCCTGGCCTGCCTTGCGCGGAATCTTCTCGCCCTGCGCAACGTCGATGATGTAAATCGAGAAGTCGACGAGCTCCGGGGAGAACGTCGCGGACAGGTTGTCACCGCCGGACTCCATGAACACCAGCTCCAGGTCCGGGTGCCGGTTCAGAAGCTCCTCGTAGGCGGCCTCGTTCATCGAGGTGTCTTCGCGAATAGCGGTGTGCGGGCAGCCACCGGTCTCAACACCAATGATGCGGTCCTCCGGCAGCACGCCGTCGCGAGCCAGGATGCGGGCATCCTCGGTGGTGTAAATGTCGTTGGTAATCGCGGCCATGGAGATCTCTCCCTCCAGGGCGCGCGTAATACGCTCAATGAGCTGCGTCTTGCCGGAGCCGACAGGGCCACCGACGCCAATCTTGATTACTGACATACTTCTATCTTCCTTCCAAGTTTTAAGACATAAACATTCGCGAGTGCAGGAACTCGTGTTCCATCTGCGCAATTTCCATATCCGGCGCCGCCACACCCAAGTCGTGGATCGTGTGCTCCATGGTCACCGCGGCGTAACGCGACACCCAGTCATACACGCCAACCAGCAGACGCTGGCCCGCGTCCTGGCCGAGCGGGATCGCGCGGATCGCGTTCTGCACCATCGAGGTCGCAAGCTGCATGAGGTACGCCTCGACAGCGGTGTACTCCTCCACGCCAGCCGCGCCGAGCACCAGCCCGAACGCAATGCCGGGGTTGCCCTTGTACTCACGGACCGCAAGCCCGCGGTCGTACTCGGTGACGAGCGCATCGTTGGCGTCGACAATCTTGGCAACCTTCGACATGCGCCGACCCATCGACTGCATCGCGGCGCGCAGCTCCTTCGGCGTCTGCGTCGCATGCACCAGGGCATCGAGCTCAGCGAGCTTTTCGACGCGCTCCGCCTCCGACAGGCCAGACTGCTGCAGCTCGATGGCGAACCTGGCCGCCAGGGCGTCATTAAACGTGGCCTGGTACAGGTAGCCGCGCAGCCACGTCGCGAACGTGTCGGCGTCGCGGATGACGTCACGCTGCAGGTACGTTTCCATGCCCGCGGAGTGCGCAAAGCCACCAGTTGGCAGGGCGGAGTCGGTGAGGTGCCAGACGACGAGCTGGCTGCGATTAGTGGGTGTGCTCTGCATGACGGAACGCCTTTGGCATCACGTATTCACCGCGGTGGTAGGACACACCGGTGTGCTGGATATGGTGCTCGACGGTGTGGTCGTACCGCACAACCATAACGTCCTTGTCGAATGCATTCTCGCCTGCGGCGAAGAACTGTGCCTGGAGGTGGCGGTTACCGAGCGCGTGCGCAACCTCGAGCGCCTCGCGGATCGTTGCAGGTTCGATCACCAGGACATCGGAAGCCGCGATTTTCGCGACGATCAGCTTGTCCCCCTCGCGGGCAAGAATGTCACCGTCGACGAACTCACGGAAGTCGTTGTCGAGACGGATGCCGAGCTCGGTGCCTTGCTCGGTGGTCAGGCGCTGAATGCGCTTGACGCGGGATTCGTTGTCGAACACGACGTAGTCGCAGTTCGACGCATCAATACCCTCGGTTGTATTCACGTTGCCGAGAATCTCAGTAACGATCATTTTACGATAAGTACCTTTCAATAGTTTTTGTCGCAGAAAGAGAAAAAGCGAGCGTAGGCAGCGTCTGCTGCCCCCGCTCGCTTCTGCTACACGTCCACCTTAGAACAGGAAGTAGCGCTGTGCCATAGCCAGTTCTTCAGCTGGCTCGGAGTGGATTTCCTCACCGTTGACGGTCAGCACGTAGGTCTCCGGATCGACCTTGATGTCAGGCGTCTCGGAGTTGTACTTCATGTCTGCCTTGGAGAGGTTGCGGATGCCCTTCGCCTCAACAAACCTGCGGTTCGTGTTCAGCTGATCCGGCACGCCGGCCTCGAATGCGGCCGTCGGCAGGAAGGTGACGCTGGTGCGACGAACTGCATCGCCGTATGCCGCGTAGGAGTAACGCATCGTACGTGGCTGTGGCGTCGGAATGGATGCGTTGGAGTCACCCATCTCTGCGCGTGCAACGTAGCCGGACTTGAGCACGAGCAGCGGCTTGACGCCGAAGTGTGCCGGCTCCCAGACCACCAGGTCAGCAAGCTTGCCCTCTTCAACGGAACCGACTGCGTGCGCGATACCGTGAGCGATCGCTGGGTTGATGGTGTACTTGGACACGTAACGCTTGATGCGCTCGTTGTCGTTGCCCTCGGAGTCACCCTCGAGCGGACCACGCTGCTGCTTCATACGGTCAGCGACCTGCCAGGTGCGCAGCACGACCTCGCCGACGCGGCCCATTGCCTGGGAGTCAGAGGAGGTGATGGAGAGGATGCCCATGTCGTGCAGGACGTCCTCCGCCGCGATGGTCTCCTTGCGGATACGGGAGTCTGCGAACGCCACGTCCTCCGGAAGATCCGGGTTCAGGTGGTGGCAGACCATGATCATGTCAAGGTGCTCTTCCAGCGTGTTGTGGGTGTACGGCAGCGTCGGGTTGGTCGACGCTGGCAGCACGTTGGAGTGGCCAGCCAGCTCAATGATGTCCGGCGCGTGACCGCCGCCAGCACCCTCGGTGTGGAAGGTGTGGATGACGCGGCCGTCAATTGCCTTGATGGTGTTGTCCACGAAGCCACCCTCGTTGAGGGTGTCGGTGTGGATCGCGATCTGGACGTCCATCTCGTCCGCGACCTTGAGCGCGTTGTCGATGGTGTTCGCGGTCGCGCCCCAGTCCTCGTGAATCTTCAGGCCGATAGCGCCGGCCTTGATCTGCTCACGCAGCGGGTTGAGCGCGGACGCGTGGCCCTTGCCCAGGAATCCAACGTTGACCGGGAAGTCAACCGAAGCCTCGATCATGTGCTTGATGTTGGTCGCACCAGCGGAGACGGTGGTTGCGTTGGTGGAATCAACCGGGCCAACGCCGCCACCGATGAGCGTGGTGGTGCCGTTGTCCAGCGCAGCCAGGACCTGCTCTGGGGAAATGAAGTGAATGTGGGTATCCACTGCACCAGCGGTGACGATCTTGCCCTCGCCGCCGATGACCTCGGTTGCGACGCCGACAACGATGTCGATGCCGTCCTGGATATCTGGGTTACCTGCACGGCCGATCTTGAGGATCTTGCCGTCCTTGATGCCGATGTCAGCAACGTAGATACCGGTGTAGTCAATAATGATCGGGCCGGTAATGACGAGGTCCGGAATCAGTTCTTCACCAGTAACACGGGAGTTCTGACCCATGCCGTCGCGGATAACCTTGCCGCCACCGAAGTTGACTTCTTCGCCTGGCTTCAGCAGGTTCTTCTCAACGCGTGCGATCAGCGAGGTGTCCGCGAGGCGGACGCCGTCACCGGTGTGTGGGCCGTAAAGCTCGGCGTACTGACGCCTATCCATCTCAAATGCCATTTTGTTCCCTTCCTTAAAGGTTTCGTAATCCGTTTACTTGACTGGGCCGTTGACCTTGCCGTTGAAGCCGTGAACTTCGCGCTTGCCGCCGAAGTCGATCAGCTCAACAGTGCGGGAATCGCCTGGCTCGAGACGGGCTGCGGTGCCCGACGGGATGTCGAGGCGCTTGCCCATCGCAGCTTCACGGTCGAACTCGAGGGCGCTGTTTGCCTCTGCGAAGTGGAAGTGGGAACCGACCTGGATCGGGCGGTCGCCGGTGTTCTTCACCTCAAGCGTGATTGGCTCGCTGCCTTCGTTCAGGATGACCTTGCCTTCAGTGATGAAGTACTCGCCTGGAATCATGGATAGTCTCCTTTTATCGGATTGGGTTGTGGACAGTGACAAGCTTGGTGCCGTCAGGGAAGGTTGCCTCAACCTGAACGTCAGAGATCATCTCTGGAACGCCTTCCATGACATCGTCACGGGTAAGCACCTGGATGCCCTCGGACATCAGCTGCGCTACCGTCTTGCCATCGCGGGCGCCTTCCATGAGGTAATCCGTGATGAGGGCTACCGACTCTGGGTAGTTCAGCTTCACGCCGCGTTCCTTGCGGCGACGTGCCACATCAGCAGCAACCACGATGAGCAGCTTTTCCTGTTCGCGTTGGGTCAGCTTCATTTCTTCTCCTTGCTCGTTGACGATTGATATTCGATTATTTGCCGACGCCCCGTCTGTGCCTTCTGGAACAGACGGGGTTCAGTTTTCACTCATTGTGTGAAATTTTTTCGGTTCGCCCCGAACCTACTCCGAATTAGTGGTGATGGTGATGCTTCTTCGGGTTATCCGAGGCTTCTTCCGGTGAGTGTCCGGGCGCTAATCCCTCTCTGATGAGTTGTTCATCGAGTGAGTGGTCCGGATTCTCATGGTCGGTTTTCATCTTCGATTTTGTAAACATTGAGAACAGTCCGTTCTGGTATGCCACTGTACCCAGAATCAGGAAGATACCGATGATCTGGAGTACCGATGGGATCTCGCCGAACAGCGGAGCTGCAATGATGACGGAGGTCACCGGCGAGAGCAGCAGGATACCTGCGGACAGGGTCGGGTCGAGCCAAACCGTGCCGTACTGGACGAAGGTCCATGCCAGCGCCTGGCCGAGGATAGCCAAGCAGATCAGGTTGAACCAGTTCCAAGTGGTCAGCGCGTCACCGACGGTGTGCTCAGGATCAACCAGCGGGAGCTGGCCGTCGATCAGAACACCGTTCACGAAGTCGAATCCCTTACGCGGGGAGATGAAGAATGCCACGATTGTTGGCGGGACTGCCTGCGCCATCATCGTGTACATCATCGGTTGGACGTACAGGTCCTTACGTGCGGAGGTACCAGCCTTACGGGAGAGGTACAGGTAGAAGGAGTAGCACACGCCCGAGGTCAGGCCGAAGATGGTACCCAGGGTTGCAGTCTTAATGCCGTAGATGGACTCCGGTCCACCAGATGCCTCAGAGGCCTCGAAGACGCCACCGGTCAGCATCACACCGACGGCCATGATCGGGACAAGGATCAGGAAGACCGGCGGAATCTTGTACTTATCAAAGACTGCCGTAAGCATCGGCACGATGATGACCTGCAGGTTCAGCAGAATTGCGGCAATGCCGGCGCCGACATAGAAGATGGAGTAGTTCCAGCACGTGAAGTCCACGCCCAGGAAGAGGCCGGAGGCAATGGAGAGCATGATGCCCTTCTTGCTCAGCGACGCCTTCTTGCGGATTTCCATAACACCGAACGGGATCAACACGAGGCAACCGATCACGACGCGCAGGAAGGCCTGCGTCGCTGGATCCATGTTTGTCGCCTTTACCCACAGCGGGGTGCCGGCAAGGAATGCTGTACCAAGCGCAAGGAACAAAACCGCCTTGCCGTGGCTCACTGGTTTGATTGGCGGACCCTTGATGTCCGCTGCCGTAGTGGCGCTAGAAGTATTTGACATGCCAATCACCATACATTCCTGACAAGAATTCAGAATTCCCTAAGGCTCTATTTGCATAGTTTGCTACGGAATGCATATATAATCCCGCCCCGAGTGTCTTTATGAAAGTTACATTCATGTTTTTATACATTTTGACTACCCCCGATTAGGGGTCACTCAATGCAGTGCAAACGTACTGCATATCTACATACTTCCCAGAATTACCACAGAAATGGGGCCCAAAACATTAAATTTCAAACGTTTGCTTGACATTGTAAGACTCAATTGTTTGTTTGAACAACCCATACTTTCCGTTTCATTTATTTATAAATCAATTATCAAATATTCGCTTGATATTCATTAAGGTACACCGCGGTTTTGATAGACCATTTTCGGGGCGGGCTGGCATCACTCATCACCGACCCTGCCAAGCAAACGTCTTTTGCCCTTCCCCGACTGTTACGATAATGCAGGTCAATTAGGGAAGACGAAAGAACAACCATGCCACTTGCCGAAATAAACACCGAGCGCAAACAGGAGCAGCGCCGCCTCGAACAGTTCATGTGGCTCTCGATTGCCGCGTCAGTCCTTACTATTGCGCTCAAGGTAATCGCAGCTGGAGTGACGGGATCAGTCGGCTTCTTGTCCGACGCCATCGAATCCGTCATTAACCTGATCGCTGCACTCGTGGGCCTGTGGGCACTCAAACTCTCCGCGAAGCCCGCGGATGAGAACCACAACTTCGGCCACGCCAAAGCAGAGTACTTTTCCGCACAGGTGGAAGGCTCCCTCATCTTGGTTGCATCGGTGGCCATTATCTATACGTCGGTACAACGCATCCTGCATCCACAGCCGGTCGAGCAGATCGGCATCGGTTTGGCATTCTCTGTTGCTGCGACTGTATTAAACCTCGTAGTCGGTGTTGCGCTGGTGAAGGCCGGTAAGAAGTACCGTTCGTCAACACTGGATGCCGACGGCCACCACCTCCTTACTGATGTGTGGACCACGGTTGGCGTGATCGTGGGCATCGTGGCGGTCTGGATTACCGGCTGGCAGTTGCTCGACCCGATCATCGCACTGTGCGTCGGCTGCAATGTCCTCTTCACCGGCTACCGCCTCCTGAAAGGCGCCATCCTCGGCCTGCTCTCGGAAGCGCTACCGCAAGATGAGCTGGAGAAGCTCCACAGCTTCCTCGATAGCTACGCTGCCGAGCACGACGTCGAGTTCACGTCGGTGCGCACGGCTGCGTTTGGCCGCGATCGGCTTATCAGCCTCGTCGTGCAGGTCCCCGGCGGGTGGACTGTGGCGTACTCCCACGAGCACGCCGACGCCATCGAGGATGGCATCACTGCGGTCATCGGTGAGTCGGAAACGATCGTGCATGTGGAGCCTGCCGGGTACCACACCCGCACCGGACCGCTCTGGGCTTAAGAACCGTTTTCAGTCACTGACGCATACTGTTCGCTGAGCTTGTCAGCCTCGGTGACGTAAAACATTGCGCGCTTCCCCATCGACTCGTCGCGCTCGTCGGTACGGGCCTGCAGGTCCTCAATTTCGGACTCGGGAACGCCGATGCCGCGCATCTCATCCGTCTTCGCCCAGATAGCGACGATGGCGTCCTCGAAGGCAGGCTCGTCCATCACGCCCGGATCGGACTCGGACTCAGATGAGGCTTCCTGCGAAGCCGGTGCGGCGGGTGTTTGCTCGAATGGGAGGGGCTGGGTGGTGCACGAAGTGGCCGTCGATACGCAGGCGGCGGCGAGTGCTGCGACGAAAAGCTTTGAGTGTTTCATTCTGCTTATTCTAACCACCGAAATTCGCTGGTCATACGATTAAGATACAGAGGTATGGCTGTACAGCATGGAACGATTCCACCACCGGCGCTCCAGCAGCGCGCCCCCTCCCTTTCGAAAAAGCAGTGGGCGGGCCTCATTCTTGGCGCCGTGCTCTTCGCGCTCCCCTTCTTTTTCAACATCCCTGGCCTCGAGGCTCCCGGCCAGCGGATGCTTTCTATTTTCCTGTTAGCGATTGTCTTCTGGATCCTCGAGCCGATCCCGCTGACCGCGACCGCGGTGCTGGTGATCTTCCTCGAGGTCATCCTGCTTTCGAAGGGCGCCATCGTTGACCCGACGGGCGGCGTCGAGGCGCTGAAGGAGACGGTGCTGCCGGCGTCCGACTACTTTGCGGCGCTGGCGAACCCGGTGATCATCCTGTTCTTGGGCGGGTTCATGATTGCGCATGGCGCGGAGAAGTTCGGGCTGGACAAGAACCTGGCGGCGATTATGCTGCGGCCCTTCCCGGATAAGGCGCGGCTGACGGTGCTGGGGCTCATGCTGATTACTGCACTGCTGAGCATGTTTATGTCGAATACGGCGACGACGGCCACGATGTTCGCGGTGGTCATCCCGATTCTGCGCACGCTGCCGCCGGGTAAGGTGCGCGCGGGTGTGGCGCTGTCGATTCCGCTGGCGGCGAATGTGGGCGGCATCGGTACGCCGGTGGGCACGCCGCCGAACGCGATCGCGATTGGTGCGCTGGCGGAGTACGGCATCAAGGTGTCCTTCGCGCAGTGGATGCTGCTTGCCGTCCCGTTCATGCTGGTGGTGCTGGTGTTTGCGTGGCTGTTCCTGTGCGTCGCGTTCATCCCATCGGAGACGCGGATCTCGATTGCAATGGATGCGTCCTGGGATACGTCGTCGAACGCGAAGCTGTTTTACGCGGTGGCGGGGCTGACGATTGCGCTGTGGATGAGCGAGCCGCTGCACGGGATTTCCTCGAATATTGTCGGTTTCTTCCCCGTCGTTGCGCTGCTGAGCCTGAAAGTGATGAAGGGCAAGGACGTCCAGGCGCTGGACTGGCCGGTGTTGTGGCTGGTCTCCGGCGGTATTGCGCTGGGCACGGGCGTGGGTGCGACGGGCCTCGACGATTGGCTGGTCGGCTCCGTGAACTGGAAGGTGCTCGGCCCGATGATGATCCTGGCGCTGCTGGGCCTGATCGGGTTTGCCATGGCGAACGTCATTTCCCACTCGGCGGCGGCGAACCTGCTGGTGCCACTGGCGGTCTCGCTGGCGATCACGCTGTCCGAGCCGAGCCCGATGCTCATCGCGGTGATTGTGGCGATCGCCTGCTCGCTGGGTATGGCGCTGCCGATCTCCACCCCGCCAAACGCGATTGCGTACGCCACAAAGGAGATCACCATCCCACAGATGGCGCAGGTCGGCCTGGTGGTGGGTACGGTGGCAACGCTGCTGCTGATCTTCGTGATGCCGTCAGTGTGGACGCTGTTGGGGTTGCTGTAGATGATTCCACACTCAACAATCGCGGTCATCGGTGCGTCGGAGGCGTCGCGCACCGTCCAGAGCATCGTGCGCGACGCGTTCGGCGGCACGCATACGGTGCTCACCTACCCGTCGCTGACGGACTTGCCTCGCACGGACGACCTCGCGCTCGTCACCGTCACGGTGCACGAGCACGGGCTCACCGCCGATCACCCGCTGGTCAAATTTCTTGACGACGCCCACTACGAACACACCCGCATCATCGTCCTGACCACGGCACCGACGGTGTCGGGCCTGGACCGGCTCAGCGAGCTGGGCAGGCTGGACATGCTGGTGTACACGCCGGAGATCCACGACGAGGCCCTGGCACGGAACCTGCAGCAGCAGCTCACCCGCTATTGGGCGTCGCGCTACCACGACAACCCCGAGTTGGCGTCGAAGTACGACCAGCCGGCGGCGCCGGCGCTGGACGTGGAGCTCAGCGACGAGGAGATCATCAGGCACATTATTGACGCCGCCGACCGGCACCTCGGGCGCCAGCCGCGCCTGGTCTTCCCGCCCGGGGTGAACCTGACCACGGAGGGCAAGGAGGTCGAGGAGGTCATCTTGACCATCTCGGGCGAAGTGGTGCTGCAGCGCAACACGGACGCCGGGGATATTACGATGCACCGTGGATCGACAGGCCAGGTGATTGGACTGTTGGCGCTGGCAGGCACGCGCATTGGGTTCTTCACCGCGCGGACCACGACAGAGGTCACCGCGGTGCAGCTGCCGATGGACCAGCTCAACTACCTGCTCGACATCGCCCCTGGCCTGGACCGCATGCTCGCCGTGTTGCTGGTGCGTTCCTACGACCGGCGCCTACGGCGCTCCGAGGACAGCCAGGTGCACCAGCACGAGATGACCGTGGAGCTGGAGCAGGAGCGCGCACGGCTGAGCACCGCGCTGCGCAACCTGGAGGAGGCCCGCCGAGAGCTGATGAGCCAGGCCCGCTTCGCCTCGCTCGGTGAGTTGGCGGCGGGGGTCGCCCACGAGCTGAACAACCCGATGGCCGCGATCGAGCGCACGGCGGCGCATCTCGGAGAGGACGTCGATACGCTGCTTGCGGCGAGCCCGAACCGGAAGTGGCGCGAGGGCGTGCTCAAGGCGTTTGAGCAGGCAAAACGTGCACCATCGGTGAGTACGAAGGAGGCGCGCAGGTTGCGGCGTGAGCTCACCGAGATCATCGGCGACCGCGCGCTTGCGCAGCGCTGGGTGCTCGCCGGTCTGCACGACGCCGCCTTTGCTAAGCAGGTGGCTCGCTCCCGCGGGCTCGACTTCGAGACCATCGAGCGCGCTGCGGCGATCGGCACTGGGGTGCGTAACCTCTCCACCGCGGCGACCCGCATCACGGAACTCGTGGCCTCGCTGCGCTCGTACGCGCGCCCCGACGGCGACCCCGTCACCGACGTCAATGTCCACGAAGGTATCGACGACACCCTCCGGCTGATTTCGCACCGGCTCGACCACGTCGAGGTCATCCGCGACTATGCGGAGCTGCCCAACATCACGTGCATGCCGGGCCAGCTTGCTCAGGTGTGGACGAACCTGCTGACCAACGCCGCCGAGGCGATGCAGGACACCGGCGTTGGCGGCACTGTCACGATTAGAACCAGCGCGCCCGAGCCGGGCTGGGTGGAAGTCGACATTATCGACGACGGCCCCGGCATCCCCGGCGAGCGCCTCGAGCGGCTCTTCGAACCGCGTTTCACCACGAAGAACGGCCAGGTGCGCTTCGGGATGGGCATCGGCCTGAGTGTGTGCCGAAGCATCATCAATAAGCACCACGGAACCATCGCGCTGGAGTCCTCGCCACGAGGCACCCAAGCCAGCGTTCGCCTACGTATCAACGGACCAAGGAGACACCATGAACCTCACCATTCTGATTCTTGAAGATGAAGCCGAAGTGCGCGCCGCCCTTGAGCGCGACCTCCTCTTGTTCGCGGACACCGTCCGCTTGGAGGTTGCCTCCAACGCCGACGAGGCATGGGAGGTGATCGACGAGCTCAGCGACGACGGCGACCTCCTCGCGCTCGCGCTGTGTGACCACCGCATGCCCGGGACCACCGGCGTGGAGTTCCTTGTGCAGATGATGCAAGACCCACGCACCGCGGCGACCCGGAAGGTGCTGGTAACCGGGCAGGCGCAGCTCAAGGACACCGTGCACGCGGTGAACGAGGCGAACCTGGACTACTACATCGCTAAGCCGTGGGACGTCGAGGAGCTGCACAGCGTAGTGCGTGACATGTTGACGGACTACGTGGAGGCGCTAGACATCGACCCGCTGCCCTACTTCGAGGTGCTTGACCAGCAGCGGGCGCTGAAGCTTACCCGCCACCGGGACTAATGAATGGAGGTTGGGGTGTGCTCGGGCGGGATCTTCGGGTGGTCTAACAGGTCGAACCCGAAGAGGATCCGGTCCTTGACTCCCGCCAGAATCGCCTCGACGGAGTAGACGTCGCGGAACGTTTGCTTCGTAAACACTTCGGCGGGTGAGCCTTCGGCATAGATCTTGCCTTCGTGGAGCACGATGATGTGGTCCGCGAAGCGCTCGATCAGGTCGATTTGGTGCAGGCTTACTACCGTTGTGATGTTTCGCTCAACCGTGAGCGCCTTGATTTGGTGCAGGATTCTGTACTGGTTTTCGATGTCGAGTGCGGACGTGGGCTCGTCGAAAAGCAGGATGTCTGGCCGCTTGACCATGGCCTGCCCGATGAAGACTTTTTGGCGTTGGCCGCCCGACAGATTGCGGATGGCCACGTCGCGCAGCGGCTGCAGCTCAAGCATGTCGAGCACCTCGTTGACGTCGTCGACGTCCTCTTGCGTGGTGCAGATCCCGAGCTTGGCTACTTTTCCGATCATCACCGTTTCAAACACGGTAAACGGTAGGTCGCCTTCCGTGTGCTGGTTCAGGTACGAAATGTTGCCGGTGGTTGTAATCTCGCCTGTGACCTTCTTGCCGCGGCCAGGCTTGCCTGAGCGGGCTATCGACGTCATCAGCGTGGTTTTACCTGCGCCGTTTCGGCCCATCAACACGGTGACCTCACCGGGTTTCGCCTGGAAACTGATGTTGTCGATGATCTGGCGCTCGCCATAATCGAACGAGAAGTTCTTGACGCGAATCATGCCGCTACACCGCCCTTTGACGGCGCTGGCTGGTAAGCGCGTAGACCAGGAACGGAATGCCGATGATGGAGCTGATGATGCCGATTGGCACCACAACCCCAGGGACGATCAGCTTCGAGAGTATAGAGGACACCAGCAGGATCATCGCGCCGAGGATCGCGGAGCTTGTCAGGTAGAAACGCTGGTCTTCGGAAACGAGGCGGCGTGCCAAGTGCGGCGCGGCCAGCCCGATGAACCCGATCTTTCCGCAGAAACTCACCGCGAGCGCGGTCAGAATCGAGGCCAAGACGAGGGAGAGGATCTTCACGCGCCCGACTTTGACGCCGAGCGCTTCCGCTCGTGCTTCACCGAACTTCAGCGCGGTCAGGTTCCAGGCGTTGCGAAGCAGCACCGCGAACACAACGACGAACGTCGAGAGCAGGATCCACGCCTGAGGGTAGGAGGCGCGGGTCAGCCCGCCCATCGTCCAAAAGACGATGTACGACAGGCTTTCTTCGGAGGCCCGGTACTGAATGAGTGACAGGAACGCGTCGAAGAGGAAGTTCAGCGCAATGCCCGCCAGCACGAGCGAGGAATTACTCATCTCGATATACTTGCCCACTGCGAAGATGACCAGGACGGAAAGCAGTGCGAGGAGCAGTGCCCCTCCGGTGACGAACACCATCGGCACCGCCATCACAAAGACGATGGCTGCGCCAAGGCTCGCTGCCGAGGACACGCCAAGCGTGAACGGGCTAGCAAGCGGGTTATTCAGGATTGTCTGCATCACGGCGCCCGCCAACCCCAGGCTCATCCCCACCCCTACTGCCATGAGGGCAGCTGGCATGCGCATGCGGAAGAACGCAATGTGCTCAACCGAGTCAGGGTCTAGCACGGCGGAGAAGTTTGAGAGCTTGATGTCGGCGGGGCCGACGCAAAGATCCACCACGAAAAGGACGACGACCGCCAAAATGGCAAATGCGACCAGAAGTCCTTTCGGGAGGCTTTTTGTTGGTGCCTTACTCATACTTGATGAACCAGGTTCCCTCGTATGGGATCGGCATGTACTTATCGAAGTACTCCTTGATCAGCGCCTCTGGATCCAGGTCCGCAAACTCCTCCGGGTGGAAGAGCTTCGCCAGCTGCGCGTAGGAGTAGAAGTCGAGCATTTCGCGGGTCATCGGGTGCCCGATGGCGTAGAGCTCGTTGTTCTGGATCGCCTTGAGCTTGTCCCAGCCTTCGCGCTGGCGGAACGGCTCCATCGAGGCCAGCGCCTCCTCATTGGAGACGGAGAAGCCCATCTTGACCGAGTCCGGCTGGTTCGCCCACAGGGATCCTGAGAGCACGATCTTGTCCGGGTTGCTGACCAGGACCTGTTCCGCGGAGAGCGCCTCGGCGTCGTCCGCAGCCATGAAGTGCGTCGCGATGTTGTCCGCGCCGACGGCGTCCAGGATGGCGCCCCACATGATGCCGGCGCCGTAGGTGTTGCCGAATTCGGTCGGGCCGTTCGAGGTCGTCTCAAAGTAGACCGACGTGGTGTGGTCCAGCTTCGAAGCGCGCTCCTCGATGTCGCCGACGACGTCCTCGTAGAACTTCGTGATCTCGTCGACATTCTTCGTCAGCCCAGTGGCTTCAGCGATGATCTTGGTGGACTGAATATGGTTTTCCAGCTTTTGGCTGTGGTAATCGATGTAGATTACCGGGATGCCAGTCTGTTCAGCGATGACATCCATCTTTGCTTTCTGGCGAACCGGAGCAATGACTCCGTCGACACCCATCGTCAAAAGTTGTTCGGCGGAGATCTGATCCTTCGTCGCATCACCAATCTTCGGGATATCAGCAAGCTCCGGGTTCGCCTCAAGCAAAAGGTCCCACAGGTCCTGTCGGTTGGACTCGAGGCCCTTATCCATCGCAGCGATCTTAGACGTGTAGTTGTCCCGGTCAAGGGCCGCCATCGTCAAAAGCGGCCCGCCAGAACCAGAAAGCTGAATGGCTGCGTGCTCGAGTGGCTTCTCCAGCTGAATCGTGTTCCCGGTGATGTCCGTGATGGTCACTGCATGCGAGGCGTCTGCGGCAGTCTGGCTCGTTTCCGAGGCAGGCTCGTTGTCCGCAGGGCTGCTGCATCCAGTCACTGTCCACATCATCGCGGCACAGAGCACTACAGCTGGGAGGGATTTCTTCGCGGAGAAGGCCATGATTATCGACTTTCACTGTGGTTTGGTTGCACCGATTCCGAGCAAGGAATGTGAAGGCGCAAGGGTGGATGGCTCCACCCCACTAGCAAATGTTCAATTAATGAATTGAACAATCAAATTACAGCACATGCGAAAGCGATACGTCAAGCCTGTCAAATTATTGTGAGACCTCTTCTGAGGCCTCCGCAATCGCGGCCGTGAGGCGCCCAACCGCCTGTGCGATCTCCTCGTCGCTGATCACCAGCGGCGGCGTCAGGCGGATCACGTCATCCGCCGGCGCGTTGAGGATCACGCCGTGCTCAAGGCCAAGCTTGACGACGCGCTTCGCCACCGGCTGCTCCAAGACCACGCCGAGCATGAGCCCACGCCCGCGGACTTCCTTCACACCCGGGATCTTCGAGGCGGCGTCGTAAAGCACCTGGCCTTTGCGACGCACCTCCGCGAGGAAGGCGTCGTCGATGGTGACCAGCACTGCCGTGGCCGCCGCGCACGAGACTGGGTTGCCGCCGAACGTGGTGCCGTGACTGCCCGGAGTGAAGAGCTTCGCCGCCTCGCCGCGAGCGATCGTCGCGCCGATCGGCAGGCCGCCGCCGAGCCCCTTGGCCATAGTGATCACGTCCGGGAGGATGCCCTCGTGCTGGAAGGCGAAGAAGTCGCCGGTGCGGCCGACGCCAGTCTGCACCTCGTCGGCAATGAAGAGGATGCCGTGCTTGTCGCACAGCTCGCGGACCTGGGTGAGGAAGCCTTCCGGAGCGGGGATGACGCCGGTCTCGCCCTGGATGGGCTCCAGGATGATGGCCGCGGTATCCGAAGGGTTCTGTTCCACGAGTGCGGTGAGCGCCTCGATGTCGCCGTAGGGGTAGAACTCCACGCCGGCGGGCAGGGGCTCGAACGGCTTTTGCTTGTCGGGCTGGCCGGTCATGGCGAGCGCGCCCATGGTGCGGCCGTGGAAGCCGTGCTGCGCTGCGAGGATGCGGCGGCGACCCGTCAGGCGCGCGAGTTTGAAGGCGGCCTCGTTGGCCTCGGTGCCGGAGTTGCCGAAGTAGACGCGGGCGGTGTCATCACCGACGTGCTCGCGGAGTGCCTCGGCGACCTTGACCACGGGTGCGGAGCCGAACAGGTTCGAGACGTGGCCGAGCGTCGATAGCTGGTTGGTGACCGCCTCGACCACTGCCGGATGCGCATGGCCGAGCGCGTTGACCGCGATGCCGGCCAGCATGTCGATGTACTGCTTGCCGTCGGCGTCAGTCACGGTGGAGCCGGAACCTTCGACGAGCTCGATTGGCGGAACCGGGTAGTTATCTAGAAGCGCGCCCGCCCAACGCTGTGTGAAGTCCTTCATGCGTCATCCTTTCTAAAAATGGTGCCGTCCGGGTACTGGGAACGGTCGTAATCATCTGGCAGAACCATGGTGCCCACACCGCCCATCGTGAGCAGCTCAAGAAGCACGGAGTGCGCGACGCGCCCGTCGATGACGTGGGCGGCTTTCACCCCGCCCTGCACTGCAGTCAGGCACGCCTCCATCTTGGGGATCATGCCCGAGTCCAGCGCTGGCAGCATCTGCTCGAGGTCCCCGGCCTCGATCTTAGACAGCAGCGAGTCCCTATTCGGCCAGTCTGTGTAGAGGCCCTCCACGTTGGTGAGCACCACGAGGCGCTCCGCGCCGATCGCCGCGGCGAGTGCGCCCGCTGCCTCGTCGGCGTTGATGTTGTACACCTCACCGTTCTCTCCCGGCGCGATGCCGGAGACCACCGGGATGCGCCCGGCCTCGATGATGTCCATGACGGCGGCGGGGTTCACGTCAGTGATCGTGCCGACGAGCCCGATGTCGCGGGGTTCGCCGTCGACGTCGACGGTGCGGCGCTTGGCGGTGAACAGCCCAGCGTCCTCGCCGGAGGTGCCCACCGCGTAGGGCCCGTGGGAGTTGATCTTGCCCAGCAGGTCGCGCCCGACCTGGCCGAAGAGCACCATGCGCACCACGTCCAGGATTTCGGGGGTGGTGACGCGGAAGCCGCCGACGAACTCGCCGCCGTCGAGGCCGAGGCGAGAGAGCATCGCGCTGATCTGCGGGCCGCCGCCGTGCACAACCACGGGCTTCGCGCCGACGGTGCGCAGGAAGACCATGTCGGCGGCGAATGCGGCCTTGAGGTCTTCGTCGATCATGGCGTTGCCGCCGTACTTGACCACGACGATTTTGTCGCGGTAGTGCTGCAGCCACGGCAGTGCCTCTGCCAGGACGGTTGCCCGCTGCTCGCTGCTGAGATTCGGTAACACGGATGCCTCCTAGCTGCTGTATGCGGAGTTGATTTCGACGTAGGTGTGTGACAGGTCGGTGGTGCGCACGGTGGCGGTGCCCTGCCCGCCGGTGCCGAGGTTGACGACGACCTCGATGTCCGCACCGCTCAAGTCCACGTCGCGCGCGCCCGGCGCGCCCGCCGACTGCTCGCATACGGTCTGCCCGTTGAAGGTGACGGAGATGTTCTCGGCGTCCATCTCGGCGTCTGCCATGCCGACGGCGGCGAGCACGCGGCCCCAGTTCGGGTCGGAGCCGAACATTGCGGTCTTGACTAGGTTGTCGCGCCCGATTGTCCGGGCTGCGTTGAGCGCCTGGGCGTCGTCGGCTGCGCCTTCGACGGTGATGGCCACGCGCTTGGTCACGCCTTCGGCGTCGGACTGCATCATGGCGGCGAGCTGCGAGCAGGCGTCCTGCATCGCGGCGTCGAGGTCTTCCTGCGTCGGGGTGATGCCGCTTGCGCCGCTGGCCATGGCGATGACGGTGTCGTTGGTGGAGGTGGAGCCGTCGATATCGAGGGTGTTGAAGGTGGTGGCGACGGCGCGGTCGAGCGCGGCCTGCAGCGCTTGGCTCTCGACGTCCGCGTCCGTGGTGATGCACACGAGCATCGTGGCAAGCGACGGCGCCATCATGCCAGCGCCCTTGCCCATTCCGCCGAGCGTCCACCCGTCACCATTGACGACGACCTCCTTCGCCACCGTATCCGTGGTCTTGATGGCGACGGCGGCGTCCGCGCCATGGTCGCCGAGCTGTTTCACAACGACCCCGATGCCGTGCTCTATCTTGTCCATCGGCAGCAGGTCACCAATGATGCCGGTGGAGCACACCGCGATCTGCGAGGCGTCCACCCCGATACCCTCGGCGGTCAGCTGCTGCATCGCCTTGGCGTCCTCGACGCCCTGCGCGCCGGTGCAGGCGTTGGCGTTGCCGGAGTTAAACACGACGGCGGAAATAGCGCCGCCCTTGATTACTTCGCGGCTGACCTTGACCGGGGCTGCGAAGACTTTGTTGCGGGTAAACACGGCTGCGGCCGCGTTCTTTGGCCCTTCGTTGACCACGACGGCCATGTCCGGCTTGCCGGATGCCTTGATGCCGGCCGAGATTGCTGCGGCGCTGAATCCCTTGGGGGCGGTAACACCAGTAGTGCTCATGATGAAAATGTCCTTTACAGTCCTATACGAGAAGAAGAAGTAGAGATGGGGTGAGGCTGGCGGTTACGGAGCCACCCCGGCTCGCGAGAGCCCCGCGGTCTCTTCGAGGCCGAGTGCAAGGTTCATGCACTGCACGGCACCGCCGCCGGTGCCCTTGGTGAGGTTGTCGATGGCACTGGTGACCACGAGCTTCTTGGCCGATTCGTCGACTGCTACCTGCACGTGGCACATGTTTGAGCCGACCACGTGCTGCGTCTGCGGCTGCTGCCCTGCCGGGAGCAGGGTGACGAAGGCTTCGCCCGCGTAGGCGGATTCGTACGCCGCGCGGACAGCGGCAGCGTCCACGCCCTGGGCAAGGGGTGCGACCACGGTGGTGAGGATGCCGCGCGGCAGCGGTGCGAGCACCGGCGTGAAGCTGATGCCGACCGGAGACTGCGCGACTTCTTGCAGGTTCTGCTGGATCTCCGGGGTGTGTCGGTGGGTGCCGCCAGCGCTGTAGGCCTTCAGCGAACCCATTGTTTCCGCGCCCAGCATGGCAACGCTCGCCTTCTTGCCTGCGCCGGAAACGCCGGTGACGGAGACGATAGTCAGGTCCGGCTCGACCAGGCCGGATGCCACCGCTGGCCACGCCGCGAGCGTAGCGCCCGTCGGGAAGCAGCCGGGCACCGCGATTCGCGTGGCTGCTGCGATCTGCTCGCGGTGGCCGGGCAGCTCCGGCAGGCCGTACGGCCAGGACCCGGCGTGTTCGGAGCCGTAGTAGTGCTGCCAGGCATCGGCGCTGCGCAGACGGAAATCTGCAGCACAGTCGATGACCGTGACCTCCGGCGGCAGCGCCGCGCCGATCTTCGCGGAGTGCCCGTGTGGCAAGCCGAGGAAGACGACGTCGTGGCCCGCGAGCACCTCTACCGTGGTGGGTTCGATGACGCGGTCGGCGAGCTCGGGCAGGTGCGGCATGAGCTCCCCTACCGAGGCGCCCGCGTTGGAGGCTCCGGTGAGCGCACCGATTGCAAGCTCGCCCGCGAGGTATGCCGGGTGACCGAGTAGCAGGCGGAGGATCTCGCCGCCGGCGTACCCGGTAGCGCCCGCGACTGCTACGTTCAACACTTTTTGCTCTGACATACACGGCAGCGTAACAGATATACGGCGCGCTGTATGTTATTCAGAAAACTTTTTCGCCCACTACCCCCGAAAACACAATTGCCCACCACCGAACCGGCCTTAAGCCAGTGTCGGCAGTGGGCAACCGAGCGTATTTTATGCCATCAACGCATATTCATATATCCCTAGATGACGCCCTGCGCCAGCATCGCGTCAGCGACCTTCTTGAAGCCCGCGATATTCGCGCCGGCCACGTAGTCGCCTTCCATGTCGTACTCCTTGGCGGTCGAATCGACCGTCTTGAAGATGTTCGACATAATCTCGTGCAGGCGCTGGTCGGTGTATTCGAAAGACCAGGAGTCGCGCGAGGCGTTCTGCTGCATCTCCAGCGCGGAGGTGGCCACGCCACCTGCGTTGGCGGCCTTGCCCGGCGCGAACGCGATCCCCTTCTGCTGGAAGTAGTGGGCAGCCGCTGGGGTGCACGGCATGTTGGCACCCTCGGCGACGTAGCGGACACCGTTGTCCACGAGGAGTTTGGCGTCGTCACCATCGAGCTCGTTCTGGGTGGCACACGGCAGGGCAACATCCGCCTGGACTTCCCACACGTTGCCGTCCCGGTGGTACTCGACGCCCTCCCCGGCCTCAGCCGCGTAGGTGGAGATACGCCCACGGCGCACTTCCTTGACGTCCTTGAGCAGTTCGATGTCCACACCGTTCGGGGTGGTGACGTAGCCGGAGGAGTCCGACATGGCCACAACCACGCCGCCGAGCTGCTGCACCTTCTCCGCAGCGTAGATAGCCACGTTGCCAGAGCCGGACACGATAACCTTGGAGCCTTCGAAGGACTCGCCGTGCGTCTGCATCATCTCGGAGGCGAGGTAGACCAGGCCGTAGCCGGTTGCCTCGGTGCGGACGAGGGAGCCGCCCCACTTCAGGCCCTTGCCGGTGATCACGCCGGACTCGTGGCTGTTTTCCAGGCGGCGGTACTGGCCGAAGAGGTAGCCGATCTCGCGTGCGCCAACGCCGATGTCACCGGCTGGCACATCGCGGTATTCGCCGATGTGGGTGTGCAGCTCCGTCATGAAGGACTGGCAGAACCGCATGATCTCGGCGTCGGACTTGCCTTTCGGGTCGAAGTCGGAGCCGCCTTTCGCACCGCCGATTGGCAGGCCAGTCAGGGAGTTCTTGAAGATCTGCTCGAAGCCCAGGAACTTGATGATGCCCAGGTTCACACTCGGGTGGAAGCGCAGCCCGCCCTTGTATGGGCCGAGTGCGGAGTTGAACTGTACGCGGAAGCCGCGGTTGACCTGGATTTGCCCGTTGTCATCGACCCATGGGACGCGGAACACAAGTTGGCGCTCTGGCTCGCAGAGACGCTCAATGAGGCCGTAGTCAGCGTAGTGAGGATCCTTATTGAGGACGATCTTGAGGGAGTCAAGCACTTCCGCGAGCGCCTGGTGGAACTCTGGTTCCCCCGCGTTCCTCATCTGCAATTTGCCGTAATAGTCAGAGATCTGTTGATCGATAGACATGTGAATCCTTTCTTCGTGGCGCCCCTTCCGTGGCGAGCACTATATTGACTGGACCCCTGTTAGTTTTCCCTCATTGCAAAAGCGTCGCAGGAAAAAATCCACCGAATTTTTGGGACATGGGTCACATTTTCTGCGCCCCTGCCCTTCGCTGCTTTTCGACGCCTCTCCACACACCCCGCACACCACACTCGAACACGCCTTCGTCAACATTGACACTGTATCCCGGCCTCTACCTGCCAAAACGCGCCAACAACACGACCGATACAGCGCTGCCCGCGTGCCTGCCCGCCGAAATGTCGGACCCGTTCGCTACATTGCAGCAACACCAACAACACCGAAGGAGTCCAATCATGACAACGCCCACAGTGCGGTTCCACGGCTACCCGAAACGACTAGTGCCGGACATCCTGAGAGGAGTGGACTGGGACGTTCCCATGACCGATCGCGACAGCGACTCTATCTTTCTGCTCGTGGAGTACCTGAAGATAACCGATCCGGAGAACGCGAACGAGCCGACCGCATACAAGATTCTGAAACAGCTTCACAGCGAGCACGCCCAGTTGGAGCGCGGGGTATTCAATCGATTGTGCGAGACACCGGGCGTGCAGGAGGAGAAAGATCAGGCGTACTACCGGGTGATGTTTCAGCATCTTCAGTACCAAGTGGGACAGCTCGTGATCAAAGCCTTGGAAGCGACGGGAGGGGACGCGACGAGGTTGGTGGGAATGATGCGCTACCACAAACCAGCGATCACACCAGCAGAACTGAACGACGCAGTGATGAAAACTACCGTGGAGGAAGCACTGAAAACGTTGGGCAAAGACCACAGCCCGCAGGCTGTCGAGGAACTTTGGCGGCAGCTGAACCAACAGGTCGATCTGTTGTCGCGGACCCGGAGAGCACAGCGTTTAGCGGGATGGGCAAAGGACATCCAGACTCTTCCTGGCAGCAGCGAGGAGATGAAACGAATCTTCCTGCAGGACCAGAACGAAGCCGCCTGGACGGTGATCGACCAACATCTGACAGAGCCGATCAACGCGCTGATCGAGCAGTAGGAAGAAGAGGATCCCTGGGCGGTGGACTGGGACAGCTAGACCTTGTGCCCTGCTTGCCCGCTGTTTATCTTCGCGCAATTAGCGAGGCGCAGTTCCTGACGAATGCAAAGCTGCCACTGTCGGGGCGCCCGCTTCAAAACCCCAGTTTAAGCATGAGAAAAGGTGGGGTGGACTTGGCTAGTTACACACAAGTGTCCCTTAAGCCAACTCTTTCAGATTTAAAATCAAGTCACTGCCCCATTTGATTTGCTATGCAAAAGCCCCCCTCGCATTTAAGCTTGCAACGCATAAGCTTGGAGGGGGTGTCTCTTGGCTCGAACTATATACCGCTCTAAAGCTTTCGAGCAATTTTCTGCCTTGAAAATCCAAGAGACGAAATCGGAGTCAGCTGCAGGGTGCGGGTGATTTCCTCACGATCCATGACGTTGCCTCCAAAGTACACGGCCCGCACCGGCGCCCGGCGCCGTCCCATCCCCTAGATCTCCTCCGGCACTCCGGGCATGGCACCGCTGACACAGACTTCCCCGGGTCAGTCGATACATAGCGGGGCCTCGTGTCCGCGCGTACCGCCGACGATGATGACTGACATTAACCAGACCCCGTCCACACCCAACTCCCCATGCCGTTTCGTCGCCGTGGTGACCAGATGCGACGCCAAGGCGGAGGCCATCGCCAAGCGAACCGGTGCCAGAGCGGGACCCGACGATGACCCCGCGACGACCGCCGGGCGGCCGCCGCCGACGAGCTCGTCGACCAAACTCCGCAGGACCGCTGACCGGGGCATTTCTCGAACCAACTCCCCTTTCGGGCCGTCGCAAAGCTGCTTTGCGACGGCTTGATCTGGCTTTTCACCGCCTTCTCGACAAGAACTTTAGCTTAGCCTAAGCTATTTCCTAGTAATCGGTATTTCATATTCGGATTATTGGCAGCGACGTTCCGACGACACCGCCACCACCGACACTCTACGAAGGAGTTAAGCATGACCGCCCGCGACAGGGATTTCGATAAACTCCAGGGACATTGGCTATTGGCCAGGCTCGGAAAGAAGGTGCTGCGCCCCGGAGGCCGGAAGATGACAGAGTGGATCCTCGACCAGTCCCGCCTCACCGACGCCCGGGTCGTCGAACTGGCCCCGGGCCTGGGCATCACGGCGGCGGAGATCCTGAAGCGACTGCCGTCCGGATACGTCGGAGTCGACGAAGACGAAGCCGCCGTACAGACCACAGCCAAGGTCGTGAGCGGCCAGGGTCGCGTAGTGAAGGGCAAGGCCCAGTCGACGGGTCTCGACGACGATTCAGCGGACGTCGTCATCGGCGAAGCGATGCTCACCATGCAGGGAGACAAGGGCAAGAATGCCATCCTCGACGAGGTCCGCCGCATCCTCGCGCCCGGTGGCCGGTACGCGATCCACGAACTCGCACTGACCCCCGACGACCTCCCGACATCGACAAAGGACGAGATCCGAGTCGCCATGTCGAAGGCGATTCGCGTCAATGCCCGTCCCCTCACCCCCGCCGAATGGCGGCAGCTGCTCGAGGATCACGGCTTCGAGGTCGAACAGGTCCGCATCGGCGAGATGGGCCTGCTCAAGCCGAGCCAGATGCTCGAGGACGAAGGCCCTGCCGGGGTCGCGCGGATCGTCGTCAACGCGATCAGGCAGCCGGCGGCGCGCCGACGGGTCCTGAGCATGCGCAACACATTCGCCAAACACGACGACTCTCTCGCCTCAATCGGCATCGTGGCCCGCGTGAGCGATACCCGTGGGGAGATCGAATTCCTCGACGAGGAGCAGAAGGCCGACCTGGCCGCCGATCCGGACGCGCTGAGCTTCCACGATGTCATCGCGGCGGCACCCTCACCCGTGGACGGCGACGGCCCGGCGGTGCAGCGGTTGCAGACCGCGGACGGCGTGAACCTGATCGCCATGCGCTTCCGGGCGGGCCAGTCCCTGCCCGACCACCGTGCCGCTCATCCGATTCTGGTGCAGTGTATGGAAGGCCGTGTGCGTTTCTCGGTGGGCGACCGGACAGAAACCCTAACACCGGGCCGTGTCGCACATCTGCCGTCGATGGTTCCCCACAGGGTCGATGCCGACGAGGATTCCGTATTCCTGCTGTCGATGCTGACATAGGCGACGACATGGGCATTGGCGCAAGCATGGTCGAACACGGTGCGAACCCGCCCCGCCGAACACCCCGAATTGGGCCGTAACCAAGCCTGTACTTACCTATTCAGGTTTGAATTCCAACCGTCTAGTAGCAAGGTTTACCTAAGTTCATGAGGGATGGTGACGGTAATTTACCTGCCGGAGCGCCGCCCTCCTCCGAAAGGTCGACCGCATGTTCCTCGCTTCCTTCCTCATCGGCCTGCGCGAAGGCCTCGAGGCGGCCCTGATCGTGGGCATTCTCCTGGCGTACGTCCGCAAACGAGGACGGGAAGATGTCCGTCAGAAAATCTGGTGGGGCGTGGCCATCGCCGTAATCGGTTCCCTGATCCTCGGCGCCGTGTTCACGTTCGGTCGCGCCAAACTCTCCTTCGAGGCCCAGGAGGTCATCGACGGCACCATGTCGCTCATCGCCGTGGCGATGGTCACCTGGATGGTGTTCTGGATGATGCGGATCGGCGTCGGCCCCAAACGGGAGTTCGAAGCCGAGGCGGACGCCGGAGCGTTTCGCGAAGGTGCACCAGAACATGGCCAGGGACGACATGTTTATCGAGTACCTGAGGACGACCTCGTCGTCGATGTTCCCCGTCGCGCCGGGAATCGGCGAGGACGGCTACGTGGGCCAGGGCTTGTTCGAATCCTGACCACGGGCACCACTCGATCACGATGGCGAGGAGGAAGGTGTCTAGGAAGGTGACCGGAAAATCCGGCGGAGGCCAGTCGAGAATTGGCCCTCGCCGTCGCCGCGGCGTCGCTAACGTTCGAATGGTGAACATCAGCCGCAAACTCTTCCGCTCCCCCACTCCCCAGGGTCCTCGCACGGTCCTGATTACCGGCGCTGCCTCCGGCTTCGGCCTCGAACTGGCCAAGCGCTTCATCGCCCGCGACGATTCCGTCATCGCGACGGACCTGCATGACCACGGCGAACGAGGACGTCGTTAAGCTCGGCGAAACGTGCGCCTACCGCAAGCTGGACGTGACCTCCGACGCCGAGTGGGAAGCCACGACCGTCGCCGACGGCGCGATGAAGGGGCATCGACGCCCGCCGGCAGGTGGTCACGCCCGATTCGGTGGCGCTGATCGGCTGGTACGCCAAACGCTTCGCCTAGCGGCGGACGTAGGGCGTAGGGTGTAGAGCACCTTCAGCGAGTCGATGATGGCGATCATCATCGTCGTGGCCTCGCCCAACCCGTCGGAAAACGGGGGCGCGCCGCTCAACTCCACACATCATGCCCCTAGGGCATACGGTGTCGAGGGTTCACCGACGGCCGTCGCAAAGCACGGGCGAGCATCCGAGGACCGACTCGCCCCCGACCATCGGCCACCGGCACCTGCGGGAGCGCCCGGGCTTACAGCTGCCCGAACACCGCGTGGGCGATCAGCTGATCGAGGCGACGGATGTCGATGTCCCGGCCCAGCTTGACCTTGATGTGCCCGGCGCGGGTCCACAACTCCAGCTCCGCATTGAAGTCGAGGGTGCCCGCGTTCTCCGACGACCACATGTTGATCGACGAATACGGCAGCGAGTACAGCTCGACCTTCTTGCCGCGCAGCCCCTGGGCATCGCGGACGATTAATCGGCGATCGGTGAAGATCGCGGAATCGCGGAAGGTCTTGTACGCCGTGATGGGACGCTCGCCCTGAACCAGGATCGGCCCGATGTCCTGGGGAATCGGGATTTCCTGCATGAGGGTCCAGCTGGTGATGGGGGTCATTTCGGCGGTCATGTCTCTCCTTCGGATGGGCGGGCACGCCACGGGAAACCGATACCCGCTGCGTCAACGATGCTAACACACCGTTCGACCACGACGCATAGAAATCCTCCGTGTCCCCGACCCCACAGCCAGCCCGCGGCCCGATGAACCGGGTGAGCAGCCTCAGGCCCGGATCGACCAGCTCGAACATCAGCCGCGCCCGATCGACGTGGGGCGGGCTACTCCTGGGTCAGCGCCCCGCCCCACTGGAACTGGCGGTGCAGCCGCCCGGCGATCTGATTGGCCAGCGCGGCCCGCTCCCACCGGTAAGACTGGGGACTGTGGCCCGGCGAGTTCGCGCCCCGGGGGACGCGGCGCCGCCGGAAGAATTCGGCTAAATTCGACGCAACGGCACGCCACGGCAGCACACCACGGCCAATTGGAGGAACCGCCATGACCGACGAACGCAGTTTGTGGGAGCAGGCCACCGAGTCGAGCTACTGGGCCGACCACGGGGAAGAACGGCCCAGCCCCCTCCCATGCCTCGTCGGGGTGAACCGACTTGCGGCCCGCTGCGGCTGCTCCCCCTCCCCGGACCGTCGCGGGCGGGTCGGGTTTCCTCGAACTCGACGAGCTCGCCTTCGAGCAGACGTCGAGCACCGACATGGTCGTCCGCGACGCCGGCAGCGACATCATCGGCCACGTCAACCGCAGGCCGCGCCTGGAGGAACCCGGGTTCCTCATTCCCCGAGTGATGGTCCTCGAGACCACCGGCCCCGACGGCCCCGTCGACCTGCTCCACATCACCGACCCGCGCAGCATGGGCGGCGCCGATTGCGACGCCGCCCTGCCTGACGGCACGCCGGTGGCGCACATTACCGAGATCTGGCGGTGGTTCCGCCTCAACCTCGCCATCCACGTGGAGGCCGGCGAGGGGCCGCCGGTGGCGTCGATAAGCAGGGAAAGCATGGGGTTCTGCGCCTATTTCCTGTCCAGGTACCGCTACCGCCTGCGCATCGAGCCCGGCGTGGACAGGCCACCCGGTTGGCGCTGGCGGCGACGGTGTACGCGGTGTCGCCGTACGGGTACAAGGACACGGAGAACCAATGAGCCCGGAGGCCGTTTCGGCTGCGGGATCGTTTCGGGGGTGGAAAGGTGGCGGCCATGACAGCCGTGCACCGTGATCTGAATCTCGACGACGAACTACTCGACGCTCTGACCGACCGCGACGCAGATGCCCGGGCCGACCGGGCGCTGGCGCTTCTGGATGCTGGCGCGAACGCCGCGGCGACCTCATCATGAAGCTGATCGTGCGCAATTCCGCCGAAGAGGAGGACAAGAGGGAGCTGTACGACGCCATGTTCTCCTGCCCCGCTACCGCGACACCCATCCCGACACGCCCGCCTTCCCTGGGCTGGACGCCTACCCGAACGCGAACAAGCCCAGTTAGCGGCGGCGGCCCGCCCCAGAGCTATGTGAAACCAGACTTTATTTTCGATACGTTTCCAGGGTGTCCGTCAACGTTTCCACCCCCATCGCATGTCGGGCCCGGTAGACGACTATCGGGGCCATCCTGACCGCGGCGGTGCTCGTCACGGTCCTCGCGGGAATCTCCCTCGGCCCGGTCAGCGTCTCACTGTCCGACGCGACCGCCGCCCTACTCGGGCCCATCGCCGACCGTCTCGGCGTCGACATGCCCGGCGCGACCCAGGCCCGCACCGCGCTAATTTGGACCATCTGTTTGCCGCGGGTGGTCGTCGCCGGTTTGGTAGGCGCTTCCCTGGCCGTTGCTGGGTTGGTCATGCAGGCGGTCTTCCGCAACCCGTTGGCCGAACCGGGCATCACCGACGTGTCCTCGGGCGCGGCCACCGCCGCGGTGCTGGCTATCGTCACCGGAGCGACGTCGATGGCCAGCCGCTGGAGGATCTAGCCGGTAACCCGGTGAGTGAGCTCGGCCCCGTAATCGGCACAGTTAAGGGAAACTTGGAAGATTGTCCTCCGGCATTGTTGAATGGTGCAGGTGAATCGGGGGACAAGAACGTGCAGGCAGGTGGGAAACCCCACCACCGGCAGGTCAACCAGTCAGCAGACAGAGTCATCACGCAGTTTCCCGGGGTGGGTGCAGTCGGGGCAGTGCCCGTCGACAGCAACCGGGGCGGCGTCGATGATAGTGGAGGCGCCCGCGTCGGCGGCTCCGGTAAACGTCAAGCAGATTACTGCCGCGCGGCAGATAGTGTCTGCGACGAGGCTGCCACTAGGCTGCAAGTACGGTCCTGGTTCGGTCAGATGCAAGCGTCGTAACTCTCAACTTGTACCGGCCAGGACCCCTACATGTTGCGCCACCCCGAACCAGGCTCTACGGTCAACTACACACTCCAAAACGCGAAGAGCCGCATTGAACTTCGAGAGCGTCTGCGCGGCGTGTACGCGAATCGACTCCAGCGTGGGCGGGTTCTCCGGATCAGTCGGCACGATCACCGCAACAACCGTCTCCCCGTACACCTCGTGAAGATCACCCACAACAGCCACGTCCAGAACATCAGGGGTGACCAGAGACAGCATTCTCCACCTCGGCGGAATAGATGTTCTTCCCACCGGAGATGATCATGTCCTTCATCCGGTCGACCAGCGTCATGAATCCGTCAGATCCACGTTTTACCTGTTCACCAGTGTGCAGCCAGCCATCCCGGATAGTCTTCGTGGTCTCTTCCGGCTTGTTCCAGTAACCCTTCATCATCGATTCGGACTGAAGGATCATTTCGCCGACCTCACCTTCGGCAACATCATTGCCCTCAGGGTCGACAATTCGGTACACACCATTCAGGTTAGCGCCCAGCTAGAGTTGCCACTCCTTGACCAGCAGGTCCACCAGCTCCTCTTGGCGGCGCTCAACGACCTCGGGAGTCCACACTGGTTCCGCCAGTACCTGGGTCGTCAAAGCGAACACGGCCACGCCTTTACCCGAGGTGAAGTACTTGTCCTTCTTCACGTCGAAATCGAAGCTCTGCGCCCGTGAGTTCGCACGTCGATTCAACAGCAACAGGTTACCCAACTTATGTGTCCACGTCGCTGTTTCTTCCTCAGTGAAGTCACGCACCCACTGGCTGTCTTGAGCAGGGCTTTGCGGCAGAACGTGCTCAACGGTGATGATGCGGTGGTCATAGGATGCACCCGGGTCCTTCGCCAAGATGGAATCAAGCCGTAACAGCACGTAGCGACGCACACGAGTTGCGAGATAGATCTCCCCGTCAATGCGGTCTCGTGTCTCGGCTCGTTCGCTTTCGGTCAGTTCAAAAGCCGGGGCCTCGAGTCCGAAGCCATCAGCAAGCTGCTTGAGGAGTTCCATGTATCGCAACTGGCGTGGGGTCGCGTAGACACGGCGAACCAACATGCTCGCAGCCAAGCGCTCCAACTTGGTAAAGAAATCGACAAGAAATTCTGGGTTTTCACCGTGCTCAGTCAGAGCCCACAATGCCGGAGGACGCCAGTCATCGTTGTCGAGCTGATCGAGTCGCTTGAGCCAGTGATTTACCTGCTCCCAGTGTGGGTCCTCGCCCTGAAAATCCTGTGCCAGTAACCGGATGTCGGCGCGAGCATATGGTTCGAGTACCTCCCGAATGAAGCCACTTCCATTGTCCGGCAGGTAAGTATTGAGAACCTGCTCTGGAAACTCTTGTAGGAGGCTCTTCACGCCACGGTTGCGAGCCTTGATTGCTCGGATATACAGGAAGAGATCGCCGAACTCGTCTCGACCAAGGCTTTCCTCCAAGTGCTCCCAGCGATCGGCATAGTGCTGCTTTTCATTCTCGTCGATCGCGCCAATCACCTGGGACTTAAAAATGTCCTGCGGAGAAAGCGGTAGACCCCGAGCATTCATCACCGAGAAGATCCGGTAGGCACTGTTCAAATCCGGCGTCGAGACCGTTACCAAGAAAGCCCGTCCAGCGATGAGCCGAAACAAGTCCTTCAACCGCTCTGCACTGAGCTGCACCAACTCGTCGTGAAGCGCCTTCGCGTTGTCTCGTAGACCCCGCTGAGAGTCAGTCTCGGGAATGTTGTCGCTGAGTTCAATGAGCTTCGCCGTGTTGCCCACGGTCTGCACGTAGTCGTAGAAGAACTGGTTGTCGCGCGGACGAAGCTTCAAACGTGGCCGTGCGGGCTGGTTATCCCACTCCACCGCAGGCTTCTCGATCAAATTGTGAATGGAACGGCGCAGGTCATCGTTGGCGACGAGGTCTCGAAGCAACGACAGTAACAACGTCAATGTTGTGATGCGCTGCTGCCCGTCGATAACCTCGGATCGAGCTACGTTCGGAGACTTCACGAGAACAATCGACCCGAGAAAATACGGCTCATCGGTGTCCCGCTCCAGCGCACCGAGCAGATCCGATAGCAGCTGGAGCGATTCCTCAGCACCCCACGCATACGGACGCTGGTACTCCGGAATGACGAACTCGAAGTCGCCGCTGGTCAACAGCCTCCCGATGTTGATCTCCGCAGCCTCTAGCCTTCTAGTTTCTCCTGCCACCAAGTGTCCCTTCATCGATTAAGTCTTGAACTTGAGTTTAACCACCGAGGCCTCATTTGAAGCACTCACGCCGCCAGCGCGACTGTGCCGTTATTTTGTATCCAAGTCGGGTTGAAAGCTTCCATGCATACGTGTGTGGCGAGGCTGTCGCGGAACTCCTGGAGCTTTTTCACACTGGTTGACTTCGAGTTGATGAGGCGGTCAGCTTCTTCGCGAAGCTCGTCGAGAAACAGCGGGCCGAGGGTTTTGAGAATGTTTTTCTCGGAGGTGTAGTGCTCGCCGTCGCCGCGACGTGCCTCCTTCGATTTCACAAGTTGGAAGAGGGAGCCGAAGATTGCCGGAGAGATGTTGGTCCACTGGAAACGGCAAGCAACCAAGATCGCGTCGCGCATCTCCGGGGTGAAGAACTGGGTGGGCATGATGGTCTCAAACAGCGTGCCGTTCACGTACGGGAACGCGGCCATCGAATCGGGAACACGTCGGCGACGCTCCTCCGGTGTATTGAGCACCTCGAACAAACCGGCAAGCTGCGTGCCGACGTTCTCGCTGTTGGTGTGCTCAAGAATGAAACGATAAAACAGGTCCTGCTCCCACAGCCCTGCATCATCGCCGAACAGGAGGAAGAGTAGGCGCGTGAGAAACATGGAGGTTTCTTGTACCGCGAGTTCTTCGTCGTGCATGTAGGTGGGGGCTGCGTCGCCTACTTCTTCGTCGACGTCGTCGCCGACCATGGCGGTAAAGAGGTTCGCCATGATTTTTGATGCTGCGATCGAGGCTTCGGTTTGCTCAACGTGGGTGAGTTTGTCTTCGTAGCCTGCGAGGAATTTGAGTTCGTCGACGTGATCGGTGATTTCTTCGAGCGGGAACTCGATGTTGAACCTGGTTTCTGGGTCACCGAGGCGCATGAGTCGGATGCGGTAGAAGTCGGTGGCGATGATGTAGCGGGGTTGTTCGGCGTCGTTGACGGTGCCGCCAAGCAGGTAGTCGCGGGCTTGGTCGATTGCTACTTGCAGGTCGACGCCTGGCTTCTTGGCTTCGCCGATGACTACGCCCGGCCAGAAGAGGTCGATGTAGCCGCGTTGTCCGCTTGAGGCGCGCTTCGCGTCTTGCTCAAACAGGTCCATGCGTGAGGCTGTGATGCCGAAGCATGCGAGGAGTTCTGCCCAGTACGATTGTGCGTATTTGCGCTCCAGTGCGCCTTCGTCGAGTGAGCGCCACCCGTCGAGGCGTTCGTTCCAACGGTGTTTGAAGCCGTCGAGGTTACGGCGCATGGTGGCGCGGTCAAGGCGCGGAGCAGTTGTCACAGAACTCATACAGGTAGCTTAACGGAGGCGCTCGACATGCGAGCGGGCGATCGTCGATAAGCGTAGGGCCTCAGCCCAAGCGAACTTCTGCTTTGGGGCTCAACGCGCTTCAACGCCGGCGTTTCAAATGCCCTTTAGCAATTGGCATTCCAACTGGTCTGTCAAAGCCGATTTCATGACCATGGCTCTAGCTTTTGGGTCCACGTCAGGTCATAATTTGAAGCATCATTTTCCCTATAAAAAGAGGAGAACCATGCCGCTACAGCAAACAGCCATCGTGATCCCTGAGGCGATTGCACAAGGATTGAAAACAGGTGAACTCATTCGCAACGGTAGTGTAGTCCGCAACAGTGCCGGCCAGATCGTTAAACATTTGGCAGAAGTGACGATTGAGCCTAACACCGCCGAGAAAGCAGTAAACACTGTGCGACTCGTAGCTGGACGTGGAATTGAACTGACCCGGAAATACCCAATAGTTGCTGGCGCGATTGGTCTTACGGCTCTCGTTGCAGGTGGAACGATGGCCACGCTATCTGTCAGAAGCAAGAAGGCCAAGATTCAAGAACGCGTAAATATAGAGGACCGATTTGCAGCAGCGGCCACCGCCTGGTTTGACGCCGCCGCTGCAGGAGCGGTGACCTCCGACACGGTCTCAGAACTTGAGGAGGCGTGGGAAGAATACAACGATTCGAATAAGGAGTGGCATGCTCAGCCCAACAATCTAGCGATAAGCCTTATGCAATCGGTTCAAACCTGGAACTCACAGAACGGGCTGAGCACCAACTTGCCTGCCACACCCCACGACTCAACTGACGATACCGTCGTGAATCTCAGCGAGTATCTGGCAGCCCAGCGAAAGTTTCTAGGCGAGGCCGAGGGTCGCGGCGTCGCTAGTGCTTGAGCTACGCCAATGTACTCGTGAACGACCCCATCGGCCGCCAAGCTGGGCAGCCGGTGGTGTGCCCAAAGCGGGAGTGGCCAGCCGACTCGGTATCGGGCAAAGGACCTTTTTTAAATTCCTTGCGGGAGGCGCCGAGTAAACGTCCTCTTTCCTCGTGGTCGCTCCTATTCCCGCTCTTCGCTGTTGTAGCGCTCAATGAGGCGCCCAAGGAAACTGATGATGACTGCGGTAGTTAAATACCCGCTGACCACAATGCTAAACCAGCCATCGCCCATCCCACTGCGAAATATGTTGTACATCAGAAAAACGGGTACTGGTAAAATCATCGCAACTAAGAAGCGGTATGCAGAAAGCACGTTTCGCTCAGTGAATAAGTGGACTAGGAATCCAACTACCAAGATGCAAAAGCACACGAATAGCGCGGTTAATGCACCTGAACCTAAAATCGCAAAGACCATGTTTCTCTCCTAATTCTTCTTTTGGGGTAATTGGTGCGAGGCTCTAGGTCCTAGCTTCCTCTGAACGAGACCTTTCTTCCGCAAGTCGTCGTTCGACTTTCACATTGGACGTATAAAGAGCTTCCGTAAAAGCGAGATCCCCGCCTTCCACAATCTCTCGTGCGGACTCGGCGACGATGAGCATCGAGCTGTTCTTCGTCCGGACCCCGAGGCCAAACGAAAAGTAGAGGGCTGGCTTGTCCACAGGCATGGGAACGAAATCCCAAACACCATCAACCTGGTCGATATACCAGCACCCCAACAGGTAAGCAATTGCTTTCTGACGCTCCTCTTCGCCGAGGTCCGAATCGCGAATCCGCTCCACTGAGCTCCGCGGGAAAGCGACTCCCCGGAGATTGGTGACATCCATATCTGCCAAGACCAGAGGAGGCTGCAGAGTCTGGTATTCGACAAGCAGGGCGCGCGACTCTTTGTCAATCTTCTTCAGGCGCGGCGCGTAAGAATCAGCGAGGAAATAGCTGGAGTGTACGTCGGTGCTCATGAGGCTGCATCCTCCTAGGTTTCATGCCGGTGCTGGTGCCACTTTAATCCCGCACCCATATTCGATTCGACCCATAAGCAAAATCCAGCAAATCGCTCCAGGTAGCAGGAACGAAATGCTTCGTATCAGCTCTCATCCAAGTGATGCGATCCGGATCCTCAAAACTGAGTGTTTGAAGAAACGAATCGCCAGCAATTTCGTACGCCCACAAATCATGGACATTCTCATACTCGACCGAATCTTGTTGAAACGTTCCCTCGGGCTGAAAGAGGGTTTCAAACCCCACGAAGGTGGTCCCAGTCGACGTTTCCACTTCCAAAATGAGATATAAAAACGTATCAATCCAAGCGGCAGCCCCATGAAACTTCGGCAAATCCACGGCACCCTCAACCCTAGAATCGCTTTCGCTCAACGCATCCCTATTGAGGATGTCCGCCAAATAGTTTGCAGCGGCCTTTAAATCGAATTGATGCTCTGCGGCTGTTGCCATTTCCGTAAATCCAAAGTGGGAACTTCTGCAGCGTATACGCCCGCGCGTCACCAGATGCTAACACGTGCCTTATCGAATACGCGCCACCCAGCATGCGCCCAGCACGGTGGTCGAACTGCATCGCACTCCTTAAGCACCTCGACACGAGCAAACCCCTGCAGATCAATCGAGCTACAGCACCTTTTGGCCCCAAGCAAGAATCGGAACGCCCAGTGAAATCCCCTTGCCCACTGATATGTACAAGATGTACATTTACGATATGGAAATAAAATCAGTGGCATCCAGCGAGTTCCGCAATTCGCAGAGCCAGCTATTAGAGGAAGCGCAGCGCACACCTGTCGTTATCACCAGCCGGGGCAGCCGCGCTCGCGCAGTTGTCGTCTCTCCTACATTCTTTGCCCGCGCTGTCGAAGCTCTCGAGGACCTGGAAGACATCCGCGCCGCCGAAATTGCTCGGCAAGAGAGCGAGGAAATCTCGTTTGAGGACCTCAAAAAGGAACTCGGCTTCGCGTAAAGCTCGGTTATGTCAAACGCCACTTATCGCATCACCTTCAAATCTTCTGCTGCGAAGGAACTAGGCAAACTCGACAAGCAGACCCAGAAGCGTATCCGCGTCGAGCATCACCGCGTTGTATACGAGATCGCAGACGCTAGATGCTCGGCCTCAGTGCAACCCAGCCCGTGCGGCCAGCACCTGGGCCGTCACCGAGCGCGAATCCGGGTCCACGCCCTGCTGAGCGACTGCCGCCGGCGTCCCTGTGGCCAGGATCTGACCACCTTCGTCGCCGGCGCCTGGGCCGACGTCGATAATGTGATCGGCCTGCGCGACCACCCGCAGGTCGTGCTCGACGACGACCACCGTGGCGCCGTCGTCGACAAGGCGACGCAGCTGGGCGAGCAACAGATCAACGTCCGCCGGGTGCAGGCCGGTCGTCGGCTCGTCAAGGAGGTACAGGCTGTGCTTGCGGCTGGAGCCGCGCTGCATCTCGGAGGCCAGCTTGATGCGCTGCGCCTCCCCGCCCGAAAGCTCCGGGGACCCCTGCCCCAGCCGCAGATAGCCCAGGCCGAGCGCGTGCAAGAATTCGACAGAGCGCAGAATCTTCGACTCCTCGGCGAAAACCTCCAGCGCCTCGTCCACGGTCAGGGCCAAGATATCCGCGATGCTGCGGCCGTTCCACTGCACCTCAAGGATCTCCGGCTTGTAGCGCTTGCCGTGGCAGGCCGGGCAAGTGGTGTACGTGCCGGGCAGGAACACCAGCTCGACCTCGATGCTGCCCGCACCGTCGCACTCCGGGCAGCGGCCCTTCGTCGTGTTATAGGAAAAGTCCGACACCGACATGCCCCGCCGCTTGGCCTCTGGGGTCGCGGCGAAGAGCTTGCGGACGTGATCGAACAGCCCCGTGTACGTCGCGACGGTGGAGCGTACCGTGCGCCCAATCGGCTTCTGAGTGATGTGCACCAACCTGCGGATCTTATCGACGCCCTCTACGTTGTCCACCCTGAAATCCTCAGAGGGATCTGAACCTGCCGTGAGCTCAGCATCCACATCCCCGTCCGAGGCCTCCTCGGCGCCGACCACCTGCTTGGCAGAGCGGGACACCACGTCCGCCAGCACCCCGATGACCAGGGTGGATTTGCCAGAACCAGATACGCCCGTGACCGCGGTCAGTGCTCCCAGCGGGAAGTCCACGTCGGCCCCATCGAAGGCGCGTGCGTGCACGCCGCGCAGGCCGATGGATTCACCGGTACCGGCAGGGGTGTCCGTCAGCTCGGGGAATTTCTCGTTCAAAGCGGCAGCCGTGGGCGAGCTCAGCTCACCGGCGTTGGCCCGGAACTGGCTAGTCGGGCCGGAGAACACCAGCTCCCCGCCGCGCTCCCCTGCGCGGGGGCCGATGTCCACAATCCAATCGCATCCCGCCACCAGGGACATATCGTGCTCCACCAAAAGCACCGAATTACCCGCGTCGATGAAGCGCTGGAGCAACTCGGAGACCGCCTCGCGCTCCACGACGTGCAAGCCCGCCGAGGGCTCATCCAACACATAGGTCGTGCCGAATAAGCTCGAGTTCAACTGGGATGCCAACCGCAGGCGCTGGTGCTCGCCGGCAGACAAGCTCCGTGCCGGACGGGAGAGGCTTAAGTGCCCCAGCCCCAGCTCAATCGCCGCGCGCACCGTGGGCAGCACCTGATCCAACAGCAGCTCTTCGGCCTCGTCGTGCTCGTTCCACTCCTGCTCCGTGATGCCGCCCAAGCGCTCCAGGTGGTCTTCCAGCACAACCAATACGTCCTTCAACGCCAACGCGTTGAACTCGTCGATGGCGTAGCCAGCGTAGGTGACTTGCAGGGTATCCGGCTGGAAACCGCGGCCCTGGCACGTCGGGCACGTCGATGAGTGCATGAAGGACAGCACCCGACGACGGTTCTTATCCGACTCCGTCTCCGCCAACGTGTCAGTCAGGTAGGTAGCAACCGAGCGCCACTTGCCCTTATACGACCCATGCACGGCGTTTTCGTCTCGCACCGGGTGGACGGTCACCACCGGCTGCTCGTCCGTGAACAGGATCCAGTCGCGGTCCTTCTGCGGAAGATCCCGCCACGGGACGTCCAGCGGGTAGCCGAGGGTGCCCAGGATGTCCCGGAAGTTCTTCCCCAACCACGCCCCCGGCCATGCGGCGATCGCGCCGTCCCAGATGGACAGGCTGGGATCCGGCACCATCGACTCCTCCGTCGGCTGGTGCACGGTACCAGTGCCCTGGCACTCGGGGCACATGCCGGCCGTGGTGTTGGGAGAGAAGGCGTCGGAGTCGAGCCTGCCGTATTCCAGCCGCTCGCGCATGCCGTCCGGGTAGCTGCCGGAGCGGGAAAAGAGCAGCCGGATACTATTCGACATATTCGAGATCGTGCCCACGGAAGAGCGCGCTCCACCCAGGGTGGTGGACTGCTGCAGCGCCACTGTCGGCGGCAGCCCCGCGACCGAGCCGACGCGCGGGTTGACCGCGCCACCGATCAGACGCCGCGCAAACGGCGAGACGGACTCCAGGTAGCGGCGCTGTGCCTCCCCATGAATCGTGCCGAAGGCCAGACTGGACTTGCCCGACCCCGACACACCGGTGACCGCCACGAGGGTATCCCGAGGCAGGTCGACGTCGATGTGTTTCAGGTTGTGCAGGTGCGCATCACGCACCCGAATCATTGGATCGTGACCCGCACGCGCCGAAACGTGCGCAGCCGGGGACTCGGACGTGGAGTGAATCATGGTGGCCACCCTACCGTGTGGGCTGCTCCCCTATCTGGCGAGGTAGCTGATCGCTTTGGACGCGGCCCGGGACGATCTTCCAGGTATAACAGCCTCTTCGGAAAACCTCCGCCGAAGCAATCACTGGCCATATAAAGAAAAGTCGCAAATCTTTGCGATAGAAAACACGCTGAGATACCCCTCTGACCAGCGCTGACTCAAACACAGAATGCCAATATGCCGTCCCGTCAGCATAACTCCATGCCGCCATGTCGGCATGCCTGCATAGCATTACCCAAAAAGTAGAAGGGAGTAACGATGACCACACCACAGATTCAATTTCACGGTTACCCGAAGCGACCAGTACCAGACATCCTGGGAGGATCGGATTGGGACGTTCCGATGGTCGATCGCGACAGCGACTCGATCTTTCTGCTCGTGGAGTACCTGAAGATAACCGATCCGGAGAACGCGAACGAGCCGACCGCGTACAAGATGGTGTCCCAACTCAACCAGGAGCACACAGAATTGGAGCGCAAAGCGATCGACGTACTGCGCTCGACACCGGGCATTCAACAGGACAAGGATCAATCCCTGTACCGAATAATGTTCCAGTTTTTGCAGTACCAAGTAGGACAGCTCGTGATTAAAGCCTTGGAAGCGACGGGAGGGAACGCAACGAGGCTGGTAGGAATGATGCGCTGGCACAATCCAGGGATCGCACCAGCAGAAACGAACGACGCAGTGATGAAGACTACCGTGGAGGAAGCACTGAAAACGTTGGGCAAAGACCACAGCCCGCAGGCTGTCGAGGAACTTTGGCGGCAGCTGAACCAACAGGTCGATCTGTTGTCGCAGACTCGGAGAGCGCAGCGATTAGCGGGATGGGCGGAGGACATCCAGAGCCTTCCGGACAGCAGCGACGAGATGAAACGAATCTTCCTGCAGGATCAGAACGAAGCCGCCTGGACGGTAATCGACCAACATCTGACGGAGCCGATCAACGCGCTGATGGAGCAGCAGGAAGAAGAGGATCCCTGGGCGGTGGACTGGGACAGTTAAGCGGGGTTGTCGATACCGCAACTCGTTCTGGCACACCGGTTCGGTTTGACCGGTCAAGCTTGGAACGGGTTGCGTCCTCGCCGCGAGCGCGCGTCGAAGCCAACATTGAGGCAATACGTCCCGCGCAGCACGGAATACACGGTGCGCTCAATATCGTGTGCGCTCATGACTGCCCTGCTTCAAATTGCTCGAACGCGTGTTTTGCCTCAATAAGATGGATACGACGAACCGCCTCCTCAACGACTTCGCCTACAACGCTCCTAACATCGCCCGTGCCCAGGAGAGCGTTGACAGCATCAATCTGTTCATCCGTCACTTCGTCGTCGACACCCGCAGGAACCTGGTAATACTTGGCCAACAAGTACCTAGAAAGGTCTTCTGTCAACGCGTTCAATCGCTGAAACTGCGCTCCAAGGGTTTCCGGCCCCAAAAGCCGCACTGCTTGGTCAATGCCAAAGACCTGCCACCCGCTTGCATCCGCCTTGCTGTCATCTCCTCCCCATGTTGCCGCGCACTCGGCGATATGTGATACGAGCAATTCTTTGGTTCGGTGCTTAATCAGGCTCCATGCCCGTGGCGACACACCGTTAAAAGCCCTGCTCATTGACACAATGTGTTCATTAATCGTGGTTGTTTTCATCATGGCAATACTCCATCTGCGAATGCTTGTCTATATTTAGACGCTGGAGACCGCGTCTCGGTTCCCAACGCTATTGCTCGAAGATCGAGTGTGGGCGTAAGCGACATTTTGTGTGTATATGTCTATCTGGTTTCCCGGGATGGCCTCGGCCAACAACCAGATATGGTTTTCAAAACAGTTCCATTTGCCCGTTTTGAGAAATCAACACCGAATGACGTCTGGTGTGTGGTATGGAGTCTGCGGGCAGCACAGGAACCCCAGCGAGATCAAGGACTCTAAGGAACTAGAACCAGCCGCCTGTGCGTTGGGCGGTCGCATATAGCCAGGGGGACGAGCAAAGCCCTTGACGTGCACAATTCTGGTCGCATAGAGGTATCGGGGGTTCCGGTCGACCTCATTGCATCGACCAACCCAGGTCAGCGGTGATTTGGATGATTTTGGGGCTATTTTGCCGATTTTGCGCTGACCTGCGTTGGTAAACCGGAGTAGGTCGACGGGAAGAGGTCGACGGGCCGAAAGAATTCGATACCGGCATTGATCATCAGTGGAACCCCAGCTTAGGCGTGAGAAAAGGGTGGGCTGGACGCAGCTAAACACACACAAAATGTCCCTTATCGCGACACACCGTAAAAACACACAAAATGTCCCTTAAGCCCCTAACAGGATGTCGCCAGGGTCAGTGTCCAGCGACAGCGCTAAAACCGCTCTAATTCAGCGAAAATCGAAGAATTAGAGCGGTGTTTTTTGAAGCGTCCTGGGTTCAGATTCAGGTAACTCAAGGATGAGTGTGAATCCGGGGTTTGTGTCTTTGAGAAGGCCCTTTAGAAGCCTTCAAGTACTTCGTAGAGGGCGGTGGCTAGGGTTAGTCGCCGTCGCTAGCTGTGCTTGGCTGTTAATGTCATGTCGACCAACTGCAGGAAGCGTATAACGTAGTCTTTGACAAAGCCTGCGGTGCCTTCATTGAGATGGCCGGAGTCTTCGAAGAGGGTGGGGGATTGGCCAAGGAATACCTCGGGCTGACCAGGAAGCGGCATATCGAAGTAGGACAGGGCGAGCCGGAGGTTCTTCTGTGAACTGTAGCCGCCCATGCGGCCTACAGAGTGACTGATGATACCTGCGGGAAGGTTCTTCCAAGCCACATCCGAGTTGGGCTTGGAACCGATGTCCACTGCATTCTTGAGACAGGCAGGGATAGTACGGTTATTTTCCGGGGTAACAAAGAGGACGCCGCTCGAGTTCTTGATGGTGTCGCGGAAAGTGGTGTACTCAGCTGGAATGGGCTTGTCCGTGACCGAGGGGTCATCGTAGTCGAAGTCATAGAGCGGCAAGTCACGGATTTCAACGATGTCTGCCTGGTAGTTTTCAGGGATCATTGTGAGCACTTCGTGTGCAATCTTGCGCGCAAATGAGCCGCGGCGCAGGCTGCCGACGATAACACTAATGCGTGGGGTGGTCATAGGAAGTCCTTTCTTCTTAGTTGGGCGTAGGTACGTGCGATCAAGGGAGAAAAGGCTTGCAGCCAAAGGCAGGCGGTGGCCCGGCGGCGTGGGCGGCAGTAAGAAAGTTATCCACTTTGTCTTCTTCATGGCGGAAGTACAGTTCGATGAGTCCTAACAGTCCCCCGAGGACGGCCTCCCGTGCGGCGGACGTATCCAAAAGCCGCATGGCTGCTGGTTGGTTTCCTTCGCGGATGGCTTCAAACAGCGCGATGGTCTCAAGCCAGCTTCCTTGGTCTGGTCGTGGAAACGGTTTAGAAATCCCAGTCATCATCACTCGTTTCTTCAGCGGTGCCAATGACATAGGAGGAACCGGAGCCGGAGAAGAAGTCATGGTTTTCATCTGCTCCAGGTGCTAGGGCAGCGAGGATTTCCGGGTTCACTTCCGTTTCTTCAGGTGGGAAGTAGTCCGGGTAGCCCAAATTCATGAGCGCCTTATTGGCGTTATAGCGAACGAATACAGCTACATCATCCATGAGCCCCAACGGCTCATATAGCTCGCCGGAATAATCCAGCTCTAGGGCATAAAGCTCTTCGAGCAAGGAAATAGTGAAATCATGCATCTCCTGTTGCCGTTGTGGAGCAGACGTTTCCAGTCCGCGCTGGTACTTGTAGCCTGAGTAGTAACCGTGCACTGCCTTGTCACGCAGAATGAGGCGAATCATGTCTGCCGTATTTGTCAGGGTGGCGTGGACGGAAAAATGCAGGGGAAGATAGAAACCCGCGTAGAGAAGCAGCGAGGAAAGCAGCGTCGATGACACTTTGCGCTTGAGTGGATCGGGCCCAAAATAATGAGTGAGCACTTTTTTGGCGCGTGCCTGGAGAAGGTCATTATTCACCGCCCAGCGGTATGCCTCATCAATTTCTTTCGTACTGCTCAAAGTAGAAAACACTGAAGAGTAAGAACGGGCATGGACTGATTGCATGAAGGCGATGTTGGTATACACGGCCTCCTCGTGCTCGGTGCGGGCATCTTGGATCTGACAGATTTCGCCCACAGTGGCCTGGACGGTGTCCAGGGTGGTGAGTCCCGTGAACACCCGCATGGTGAGGTTGCGTTCCTCCGGTGTCATCCTCTGCCACGCCGGGAGATCGTTTGAAAGTGGAACCTTTTCTGGCAACCAAAAGTTGGCGGTGAGGCGGTTCCACACTTCAAGATCCTTCTCATCGCTCACCCGATTCCAATTGATGGCGCGGATGCGGGCTGAAGGGTCATGCCGGTAACTTGGCGGCGTAACTGAGATGCTGGTTAGCTCAGCAGTGTTTGATGTTGAAGACATAGCTTCTTTCTTTCTTGATGGATGGTTGTGAATGAAGGAAGGACCGTGTTCCTACAGAGCACAGGAAACGCAGCCTTCGACCTCGGTTCCCTGGAGTGCAGGTTGGCGTAAACGGATGTAGTACAAGGTCTTGATTCCGGCTTTCCAGGCATAGATTTGTGCCTTGTTGATGTCCCGCGTAGTGGTGTCAGCGGTGAAGAACAAAGTCAGGGAAAGCCCTTGGTCCACGTGTTGGGTGGCCATAGCGTAGGTGTCGATGATTTTTTTGTACCCCACGGTGTAGGAGTCATCGAAATACTCCAAGTTGTCGTTGGTCATTTCCGGTGCGGGGTAGTACACGCGCCCCAAGCGGCCTTCCTTGCGTATTTCAATCTTGGAGGCAATCGGGTGTATGGACGCGGTGGAGTCATTGATGTAGGAAATTGATCCAGTGGGTGGAACTGCCTGCAAGTAGGCGTTGTAGATGCCGTCTTGCATCACTTGGTTCTTGAGCCGTAGCCAATCCTCGCGTTGAGGAATCTGCACGCCAGCCTCATGGAATAGCTGTTTTACGTGGTCAGTGGCCGGCGCCCAGTCTTGGTCGATGTACTTGTCGAAGTAGACGCCAGTGGCATAGGTGGATTCTTCAAAGCCAGTGAATCGTTGACCTTTCTCAACCGCTAGCGCATGGGATGCACGGAGCGCATGATAGGTCACGGTCAGGAAATAGATATTTGTAAAGTCCAGTGCTTCGGCGCAGCCATAAGGAATACGCTTGGAAGCCAGGAAACCGTGGAGATTCATTTGGCCCAACCCGATGGCATGCATGGATGCATTACCGTGAGCGATGGAAGGAACAGCTTCGATATTTGTTAGGTCTGAGACCTTCGTGAGAGCGCGCACCGCGGTTTCAACAGTTTCCCCAAAGTCCGGTGATTCAAAAGCTTTAGCGATGTTGAGCGACCCTAGATTGCAGGAAATGTCCTGGCCAACGGTGGTGTAGTTACCTGAGGCGCCGTAGGTGGATGGCGTGTTGACCTGGAGGATCTCACTACACAGATTGGACATATTGATATGTCCTTTGAGGGGATTAGCGCGGTTGACCGTATCCTCAAAGAGTATGTAGGGGTATCCAGATTCAAACTGAAGCTCAGCCAGCGTGGTGAAAAACTCGCGGGCCTTGATAGTCGTATGAGAAATTCGCGGATTGGAAACCAGCTCGTCGTAATACTCGGTGATAGACATGTCAGACATGGCTACGCCGTACTCGCGAGCGATGTCATACGGGCTAAAAAGATGCATATCCTTGTTCTCTTTGGCCAGCTGGAAGGTTATATCTGGAATAACAACTCCCAGCGAAAGAGTCTTAATGCGGACTTTCTCATCGGCATTTTCCCGCTTGGTATCCAGGAAACGAAGAATATCTGGATGGTGCGCATGTAGGTAGACGGCTCCAGCGCCCTGTCGAGCGCCCAATTGGTTGGCATAGCTGAAGCTATCTTCCAGAATTTTCATAACTGGGACTACGCCGGAAGCTTGGTTCTCAATCCTTTTGATTGGGGCTCCGGATTCGCGCAGATTGCTCAGTAACAAGGCCACACCACCGCCGCGTTTTGAAAGCTGCAGTGCAGAGTTCACGCTGCGGCCAATGCTTTCCAAATTGTCTTCGATGCGAAGGAGGAAGCAGGAGACCATTTCGCCACGCTGGGCTTTTCCTGCGTTGAGAAAAGTAGGGGTGGCGGGCTGGAAGCGTCCGGTCATGATGTCATCCACCAGCTTCTCCGCAAGCTCTTCATCGCCCTGTGCAAGGTACAAAGCTGTGGTGGCGACGCGTTCTTCGTAGCCTTCCAGAAATCGCGAGCCATCAAAGGTTTTCAGTGCGTATGAAGTAAAGAACTTAAATGCGCCGAGGAAAGTGCGGAACTGATGCTTGGCTCGGTGGGCTCTGTCGTACATAGTGCACAGAAAATCGTCATCATAAAGCTCAAGGAATTCCCGCTCGTAGTATTCGTTATCAACCAACCACTCCAAGCGCTGCTTGGTGGATTCAAACTGATGCATGCGGGGAGTGACATGGTGCGCTAAAAAGTCTTGTGTTGCCTCAATGTCCTTGTCGAACTGGATTCTTCCCGAATCGTCGAATAGGTTCAGCTGCGCGTTGAGTGCATGGTAGCTCTTGCGCTTACCGACACCGCCGGCATCGTCTGCTGAAGCGGTGCGGGGCGTAGGGCCAATGGGCTGTGTGGGGGTGGCCTTAAGTGGCGGCATTGTGGTTTCCAATCTGTGTGTTGCGGATGTGGTCTTCATTTTGTGGGAAATCAATGGGGTGTAATTGTTAGTTGCTTTGCTGCTCCCAAAACTTGTGAAGGCCCTGCTTTACAGCGGCAACGTCCTTCTGCGTGCCGAGTAGCTCGAAGTGATACAGCTCTGGAACGTGGCACTTAGCGGAAATGATGCGGCCGGCGACGCAGTAAGCGCTTCCGAAGTTGGTATTGCCTGAGGTAATCACGCCCCGGATAAAGGAACGGTTGATTGGGTCATTGAGGAAGTCGATGACCTGTTTGGGGACTGCGCGTTTGAGCGAGCCACCGCCGTAGGTTGGAACGATGAGTACGTACGGGTGTGAAACCTGGATCATTCCGGTTTTCTTGGGCCGCAGTGGAATGCGCACTGCGGGTCTATCTAAGCGTTCGACGAATCTTTTTGTGTTTTCAGAAACGCTAGAAAAGTACACCAAATCTGGTGAGTCTGACATGACAATCCTGCTCATCCTGGCCTTAGCCATAAGTGGGATAGGTGATGATCGAAAAGATTAACTACGTACTACCGTAGTTGCAAACTACGCCGCACCGTAGTTTTTAAAAGGGCAGGTAGGGACAGGATTAATGAGAAAGGGAAAGACTACAGGCTGTGGTGTGCTACAAACACTGCGTCCGTAGCTGGGCGCCCAAGTACTACCCACTGAGTACTGTCGGCTACCTGTACTTCGAGCGATTCTGAAAAGGGCGTTCCTTCGCGCGTGGTAAGAACAGCCCCAATGACGATGCCTTGCTCTTTGAGGAAGGCCAGCAGTTGTGGGTCGGAATCAGAAATGCGTTCCACGGTCACCTGCGGTTGTGCGCCGCTGTCGGTGAGACGGTGCGCACTGGGGATAGTGACCTGTCCATCAACCGTAGGGATAGGGTCGCCGTGTGGATCCCTAGTGGGGTAATTGAGGAACTTATCCACGCGCTCTATGAGCATGTCAGACACCGCGTGTTCAAGATTTTCGGCTTCATCATGGACCTCGTCCCACGTATAATCCAATGCTTGAACCAAAAAAGACTCAAGCAATCGGTGGCGGCGCACCATGACCAATGCGTACTGCCTGCCAAGTTCGGTTAACTCCACAGAGCCATAGGGCGTGTGTGACACGAGCCCTTGCTTCGACATTTTGCGCACTGCATCGGAGACCGAGGAGAGCTTGAGTCCCAGCTGTTTCGCTATAAGTGTGGCGGTAACGGGCTCGGATGACCATTCCTTTAGCCCCCAGATAGCTTTCAAATAGTTCTGGGTACTGGTGGACAGCTCAGAAACAGACATGAGTAAATGTTAACCCAGCTTCCGTATGCGCCTTAGGCGCTGTGCCCCAACGCTCATAGCGAACAGAGGCCAAGTTTGAGAGGAATGCCGGTAAGGTGGGGCCAGTTAAAGCATTCTTCACTTGAAGGAGAACCACTAATGTCTGAGAAGATTTCAATGAACTTGAAGTGCGCCAGCGTAGTGCGTAATGGAATGGCTAGTACACAGTGCAGTAAAACAGCGCATGTAATGGCTCATGTAATGCACTGTGTAGAGACAGAGCGTCTGGAGCAGGAGTATCAGCGCTCCCGTACTGGACGGCGACGGCGTTATGCGTGGTCTGTGCTGAAAAAATAACCCCGCAGGTTTCCCTGCGGGGTGTTGTTGCAACTAGAACGGCACTTCTTCAGAGTCATTAGCAGCAGCGTTATCTGCGCTGTTCTCGCGGCGTGCTGCTCGTGCCTCAGACTCCTTCTTGGAGTCGATCAGCTGCACAGTGTCGATGCGCGCTACCAGCGGATAGTGCTTGTTGCCGTCCTTATCGGTGTAGTTGTCAGTCTTCAGCGAGTAGCTCACTGCAACGCGATCACCAGCGCCGATGCATCCGAAGACGCCGAGGTTCTTGGCGTCAGCCACGTAGCCAGTGAGTTCGACAATCTCTGATTCCACCTTGCCTGTGGACTTGTTCTTGAACGTATTACGTGCGTAGACGTTGAGCTTCACCGTCGCACCGCCGTTTGCGTGCTCAAAGATCTTCGGCTCGCGTGCTGCGTTGCCAACGATGGTGCCATTGTTAAACGGGTTGGACATTGTGATTTCTCCTTATATGAGTGAGTGTGTGATTGTCTTTCAATTGTGTGTTTGAGCAGCGGCTTTGCTGCTGCTGTAAGTGCTGTTACAGCACTGCCCAGGGCAGATGTGCCCCTGCTGCTTCCAGGTCGCGTAGCTCTTGTGCGGCACCCGGATCGGCGTCTTCGCCATCCATGCCGTCAGACATGAGGTAGAGCAGCTCTAGGTCTTCGTGGGTGTAGTGGTACATGGCGTGCCTCCGTGTCGTGGATTGATTCTCAATCCGTTCTTTGAGACAGCTCTGCTGTCTAGAGACCTCTCCCCTGCTCGGTGGAGATTTCCTTCTTCCCTGGTCACGGCGTGGGTAGAAAAGAAAAACCCCGCTACAGCAACTGCTGCAACGGGGTGTGAAGTACTAGTTTTCGAACAACTGCACGCGAGCCTGAGCACCGCCCTCGTGAACCACTTCTGCGAGACGACTGCCCTCGCCAATGTCGATTAACTTCGCCACCAGCGACGGGAACGTCTCTTTGCTGCTGATCTCGGTGGCCCTGTGTGCGGCAACGCCAGCCAGACCCGTCTGGCCGGTTGCCTGGGCCAGCACGGCGACAGTGGCCGTAAGCTGTGCCCTCATCCCAGGCCAGTGAGCCGGTACAGCGCGCATCACCTGCTCAGCGAACTTGAGACCTGCTTGTGGCTCCTCAAGCAGCGCAGCAAGCAATGGATCACGCAAGCGCGGTGTCGTGAAGCACTTCAGCGCAGATCGGATAGCACGCGCACTCGGCTGCGTCATCCCCGCCGCTGCCTGCTCGTACTCACGCTGCAGTACGTCTCGGAAGATGGGTGGAACATACGCCAGCGCGTCTTCGATGATGTCTTCATGCTCTGCGGCGTCGATGTCGTGCTCGGTGCTGTTCAGCCTGTTCTCAATCTCTTCACGCGAGAGCGCTGGGAGATCGCCGGTCTGCTCAAGCAACTGCTGTAGCGCTGCTGAGGCGTGGATGTTGCTGATTCTGCCCGCCTGTGGCTCACATGAGTTTGGGTGCAAGTACATCGCACACCAGGCAGTACCAGCGGTGATTTCTGACGTTTGAATGACCGCCAGTACCTCACTGCGCAGCGGGGAATCCTCGCTACAGAGGAAGTGCGCCGCTGCATCTGCTTCAACCATGTCGTCGGTGATGACGTACGCCGCAACAGCGTCGAGATCCAGCGTCTCAGTCCATGCTGCGAGCTTCTCACGATCCTCGGTGAGCTGTTGGATCGCTCCGTCGAGATCAAGCCGGGCAAGTGGCCCGAGGCTCAGGCTGTGCGTGTCGCTGTCTTGTTTGAAAAACGCGAACACCAGCGAGTCCTGCGGGTAGAAGCCCAGGATGCCGGGGATGTTTGCGAGAATCTCGCCGTGAGAGGTAAGTGTCTGCGAATAGTTGGACATGAAACACTCCTTGCCAAATACGGGATGTGTAAGGTCAGTCCCGTATTTGGTCCCGGCTCTGCCGGGCGGTGTTACCACCGCCCGGCAGCACCCCAGCGTGCTCAGTGCGTCGCTAGTGCTCACCTGGTGCTTGCTTGCAGGACACAAGCACTAGCGGCGCAGCCTGTGCTTAAGCGTCTGCTTCGATACGCTCAATAGCGCGGTAAATCGTTGGCCTGGACACGTTGAACGTCCTCGCCACTGCACTCACGGACTTACCACCATCGATGAGTTCTTTTGCGACTTGTGCCTGTTCGTCGCTGAGCTTGGGCTTCGGCCCGGCTACCCTGCCCTGCGCACGGGCGTGAGCCACGCCTTCACGGGTGCGCTGAACAAGCAGGTCACGCTCCCACTCAGCCAAGCTGGCCATGACGTTGATAACCACTTTGTCGGTGGGCTTCGACGTGTCCAGCGCTGGCTCCAACACCTTGACGTTGATTTTGCGTGCAGCCAGGTCGGCGATAGTGTTCACGGTATCTGCGAGGCTGCGGCCGAGCCTGTCGAGGCGCGTAACAACGAGCGTGTCGTCGGGGCGCATGTATGCGAGAGCATCGTCGAGGCCAGGTCGCTGCCAGTTGGTGCCGGAGATGGTGTCTGAGTAGATGTGGTCCGGGTCGCAGCCAGCGTCGATGAGCGCCTCGCGCTGGGTATCAAGTGACTGCCCCTGCTTGGACGTTGAGACACGGGCGTAGCCGATGAGCATGGTTAATCACCGACTTTAAGCGTTGCCCTTGGCACGGTTGTGCGACTTGCAGAGCAGCTCACAGTTGCTCTCCTCGGTCGATCCACCCTTGGACCACGCAGTGACGTGATCAGCGTCCATTTCTTTAAGCGCCCAGATCTTTGCTTTCTTCTCATCGTGACCGATAGCGCAATACGAGCAGTTGGAGACACCCTTCTGTTTTGCAGCATCAGTCTGGCGCTTGTAGACGCGCTTCTTCACCGCTTCAGTGAAGACACGTACGTTAAGTAGTTTGGTGTCTGTCTTGCCGCCAAGCAGGTACTCGTAGATACCCTTCTTGGACTGAATTTGCGGGTCAGACAGCAGCTCCTTTGCAGCAGCCGTCATCTCAGTCGCGTTGTAGCCCTGGCCGCCGTACTGCTCATACAGAGTGTTCCATTCGATGCCTCGCATGGACGTGTCTGTCATTTTGAACACACTTGCTGCCCAGTCGATAACTGCAGTGAAGTAAGTCTGTAGTTCGTTGCAGTTATCGTCTTCACGGTGCTTTGCCATGTAGCTGTCGATGGTGGTGCCTTCACGCTGAGCGATCCAGTCAAGGGCTACCTCAAGCACCTCCTGGCGAGCAGGGTCGCCTTTTACGAAGTTCGACCATTTCGACATGACCGCAGAGCCGGAGTTGGAAAAGACCTTCTTAGCAGCATCAACGAATGGGCCAGAGTACACGGCGTTACGCAGCTCTTGGGCTGTCAGCGGCACACCAACGATGTTGATGGTCTTGAACCACTCCTTGATCTCAGACTCAGTGCCATTGCAGTCGTAGATAAGCAGCTCAGTCTCAAGGATCTGCTCTTGCTGGTGCTCACTCAGCGACGAGAAGTACTGTTCGTTGCCGTCGGTATCTTTGACGACGAACAAGTCCTTGAAGAAACGGCCGATAGAGGTAATACGCTGCTGGCCGTCAAGGATCTCGAACTTGTCTTCGTCCTGCTTGGGCTGGTTGAAGTAAATCAGCCCCAGCGGATAGCCCTTGAGCAGCGAGTCAATGACGGCAACATCTTTCTTACCGTCGTTGTAGATGTAGTTGCGCTGGTACTCAGGCTGGATGGTGAGGTTGCCAGCCAAACCGTACAGACCTTTGCCTTCGAGTTCGTTGTAGTGGAATCCGTCAACGATGTCACGGGTCTTGCGGGGGTTGAGTTTTGCTTCCATGGCTTAAGACTCCTTGACATTGGGGTTGCGGTGGCGGATAAGAACTCTGCAATACGGTTTAGTAAAGAATTGTCCGTCGACCTCGTAGTACGTCACGTCTTGAGGCTCTGTGTCATGCGGTATGGCGGCACCGTCATTAAGCTTGCCCACCCGAGATCTAACGCCGTTCTTGCTGACCTGAATCTGGGTTGGATAGTTCTTGAGCTTCAACCCCGAATGATCGTCCCATGCCTGCGTGATCCCAAGGATTTCAAACTGGTCTGGGCTGTACTTATCGAGGAACGAGATGGGAACACCCATCATGTCGTTGTAATCGTTGGGGATTGCTTTGGTCTCCGGTACTTCTATCGCGTCGTAATTGTCGTACTTTGGATACCTCACGTTTCGGACCGTCTTTGAACCGTAGATCAGGTTGTCCTCCATCGACATGAGCACGAGCTGTTCATGTCGGCGTCCATGCTCAATGTTGGTAAACCATCTAACACCCTTTACATGGACGAATTTATTCCCCTGTTCATCCACACGCTGACCTGCAGCGGTAAGCGGGTAACTTTCGGGTACACGAAATTCGCGATCACCACTTGAGATTGAGGGGCCGTACCAAACCTTGTTGTCTTTGAAAAGCGGGAATACCTCTTTATAGGTAACTGCGTTCATGTTCCCGATAACGGAGAACTGGACGTCGCCATCAATCAGCCACGCAAGGAACTCGCGGAATAGGGAGAACGGTGGGTTGGTGATAACGATGTCGGCTTCATCGCGGAGTTTCGTGACCTCTTCAGAACGGAAATCGCCGTCGCCTTCAAGATAATCCCACTGGAGGTCTTCTTTGTTAAGGCGCCCGTCATCGTTAAGGTCCTTGCCCTGTTCCATGACGTAAATGCGTCCCCGGAGCCAAGTGTCGTCTTCGTTGAACTTCTCGTCCTGGTCCTCACCAAGTGCGAAGTCCAGCAGCATCTGCCCCTTCTCAGTCACGGCTGGGTTTGATGCTGGCACATAAGACGTAGAGACCAGCTTCTTCAAGCCGAACTTCTCAAAGTTCAGTGCAAAGTACTTGGTGAAGTTACTTGCCCCGGGTCGTCACACGGCAGCAGAACTGTCTTACCTCTGAATACGTCGGGATCGTATTCGAGATAGGCTTGCATCTCGTTTTCAATGTCATTCCACTGCGTGTAGAACTCGTCCTTCTTGGCAGTCTTGGCTGTGCCTAAGTTAGTATTGCCGCCCATTGCCTACATCACCTTGTAGATTGATTCAGTCTTCATCCGGCAGTGAAGAATGAGAGAACCCGGGTGAAGCAAGGTTCTCAGATAGCGGAAGACCCCGGGGAGCAGGGGGGATTGCTCGACCCAGGGCCTTCGGACGCCTGCGGAGCAGGAACCCACCCCAGCGTCATCACGAAACTATCATTTGTACAAGCAGCGTGCAGGTCTTACGCGTTAGGGATGACTACTACGTCAGTCAATTTGTCGATTTTGCTGATGAGCTCTTCCTCAATTTTGTAGATCTGGCGGTATCTTTTTGCGAGAGCCTTTTGGCGGTCCAGGAGGTGTGCCCAATTGGATTACAAGTACCTACACACTTGATCGGTGCTGCACGTTTCAGGGTCCGGGTGTGCGGCGTCCTGTCTGAGGTCCGCGATAGTGTCGCGCAGCACGGAGAGCTGCGCGATCTGCTGCTCGATCTCAGCGAGGCGCATGTCAAGCAGGTCGCGCACGTGCTCGCAGGGCGCCTGGCCGCCGTCGCGGATGTCGAGGATCTGGCGGATCTGGGCGAGGGTCAGCCCGGCGGCCTGGCCCCGGTGGATGAACCCGACCCGACCCACGGCATCCTCGGCGTAGTCCCGATAGCCGGAGGCCAATCGCTCGGCCGGAGGGAGCAGCCCCGACTCCTCGTAGAACCGCAGGGTCTTGGTCGTGGTTCCGGTTGCTTCCGCAAGCTGTCCGATCCTCATGTTCGCCGATTCCCTTCCAATGGCCACCACACTTGACTTGACCTTCCATTGTACTGGAAGGTTCACAATGGTTCCATAGGAACTTTTGAACCACAGGGAAGAGACATCTGGAATGACAAACGAAAAGTTCGATCTGGCGATTATTGGTTCCGGCGGCGGAGCGTTTGCGGCCGCGATCCGGGCCACCGAGCTGGGCAAGCGCGTCGTGATGGTGGAGCGCGGCACCGTGGGCGGGACATGCGTGAACACGGGCTGCGTCCCGTCGAAGGCGCTCCTGGCTGCCGCGGAGGCCCGCCACGTGGCGTTGGATTCGGCCCGCTTCCCTGGGGTGGCGGCCTCGGCGGGCCCGGTGGACATGCCGGCCCTGATTCAGGGCAAGGCCGCGCTGGTTGAAAGCATGCGCACGGAGAAGTACGTCGATCTGGCCGCGGACTACGGGTGGACGATGATCTCGGGGGACGCGTCGTTCACCGGAACCCAGGACGCACCGCTGCTCCGGGTGATCTCCCCGGATGGTGCAGTGAGAACGATCGAGGCCGGGCACTACCTCGTGGCCACTGGCTCCGCACCCTACGTGCCCCCCGTTCCCGGACTGGCCGAGGCCGGGTACCTGACCTCGACGACGGCGATGGAACTGGACGAGGTGCCCGAATCAATGCTGATCCTGGGCGGAGGCTATGTTGCCCTGGAGATGGCACAGCTTTTCTCCCGGCTGGGCTCCCGGGTGACCATGCTGGTCCGTTCCCGGTTGGCCTCGCAGGAGGAACCGGAGGCGTCCAAGGCGTTAGCGGGGGTGTTCGCCGACGAGGGGATCCGGGTGGTCCGGCGGGCCATGGCCGACTCCGTGGCCTCCGGCCCGGACGGGGTCTCGGTGACGGCAAACATGGCCGGGGGCGAGGAGGTGTTCCGCGCTTCCCACATCCTCGTGGCACTGGGCCGCCGCCCGGTGACCGAGGGACTGGACCTTGACGCCGTCGGGGTGAAGACCGGCGCATCCGGCGAGATCGTGGTCGATTCCCGCCTGGCCACGTCCAACCCGCGGGTTTGGGCCGCCGGGGACGCGACCGGCCATCGGGAGTTCGTTTACGTCGCAGCGGCCCACGGCGCCCTGGCCGTGGACAATGCGTTCACCGATGCCCTGGCCGAGGTCGACTACCGGCACCTGCCCCGGGTCACCTTCACCAGTCCCGCCATCGGGGCGGTCGGGATGACGGAAAAGGAAGCTGTCGCCGCCGGGATCAGCTGCGAGTGCCGGGTCCTCCCCCTGGAGTACGTGCCGCGAGCCGTGGTCAACCGCGACATCCGCGGCTTCATCAAGGTTGTCGCGGACCGCGACACCGGACGGATCCTGGGCCTCTCCGCGGTGGCCAAGGACGCCGGGGAAATCGCCGCCGCCGGCGTCTACATCCTCGAAGCGGGCATGACCACCGCGCAGGTCGCCGCCGCCTGGAGCCCCTACCTGACGATGGCCGAGGGCATCAGGATCGCCGCCAAGGCCTTCAACACCGACGTCTCCAAGCTCTCCTGCTGCGCCTGAGCTGCAGCCCCCACTACCGAAGCAAAGGAATGCCATGACCGCCACCGACCAGGCCCTCACCTATCTGTTGTCCCCCGCGCGCTCCGGAATAGACCCGGAATTGTTCGTGCCGCTGCTGCGGCTCCTGGCCGAGGGCGAGCCCGTCACGGTCGCCGAACTGGCCACCGCCAGTGGCCGGAGCGAAGACACGGTCCGGCAAGGACTGGCCGCCGTCCCGGACACCGAGTACGACGACGAGGGCCGCATCATCGGCCTGGCCCTGACGATGCGGCCCACCCCGCATCGCTTCACCCTGGCCGGGGAACAGCTCTACACCTGGTGCGCCCTGGACACTCTCTTCTTCCCGGCCCTGATCGGGAAGGCCGCAACCATTGAGTCGACCTCCCCGGGTAGCGGGACCCTCATCCGGGTGATGACGGGCGCGGACGGCACGGTGACCTCCGTACAGCCGGCCACCGCCGTCGTGTCCATCATCAGCCACCCGGGCACGGGGCCGGTGCGGTCATCGTTCTGCAACCAGGTCCACTATTTCGCCTCCCGCGAGGACGCCCAGCCGTGGTTGGATTCCCATCCCGACGGCGAAGTCCTGGACATCGAGGCGGCACACCGGGCCGGTGCCGCCATGGCCGCCGCCCTCCTCGCCGCGGCCGCCACGCGGGCCCCCGCGGCGCAGGACTCCTGCTGCTGAGCTTTAAAAGGACATGACATGACCCAGCACCCAGAACAGCCAGACACCGGCCATCAACCCGTCCGGCAGACCGGTCGCCCCGGGCGATACCACACACTGGCCGCAGGAATCGGCATAGCAGCGGCCATGATCCTGTGCTGCGCAGGACCCATCCTCATCGCCGCCGGAGCCCTCGGCGCGATCGCCGGATTCTTCTCAAATCCCCTCGTGTTACTCGCGGCCGCCACGGTGCTCCTGGCCGGGATCATCGCCGTCACCAGGCAGCGAAAACGCCGCAGGACCGACGACTGCTGCCCTCCCGCACCCCCCGAGCACCACCGCACCGACCACGGCACCGCCTGAGTCCCCATACCCATTTCTGGAAGGAACCACTAGACACCATGACATACCCGAGATCCCGCCGTTCTCTGTCCGTTCCCCGGCCCAGGCACCTCGCCTCCGCCCTGTTTCTGGCAGCGGTCATGGCACTGACAACCGCCTGCGCCAGCTCACCGAGCGGCCCGTCGGCCGCGCCAGGCGGTTCGTCGCCCGACGCGGCCGGTGCCGTTGCTGTTACGGTCTCCGACATTGACGGCACTACCCGGACCATCCCGGACGGTAAGCCCGCAGCACTGTTCTTCTTCTCTGTCGGATGCGGTGAGTGTGTGAAAGGGGCCGATTCCCTGAACAAGGCCTCCACGGCCCTGGGAAGCTCGGCCGACTACCTCCTGGTGGACGTGGACCCCCGAGAACCGAAGGAGACCATCAACGGATTCCGCGATTACATCAAGGCCCCTGAGCTCCCTGCCGTCATCGACACCGGGGCCACACTGACCACCCGGTACAACGTCACCTCCATAAGCACCCTGGTGGTGGTCGACGCGAAGGGTGACGTTACCTTCCGGGCCACCGACCCGTCTGCGGAAAAGATCCAAGAAGAACTCACCAAGGCCAGTGCCCAATGACAGCCCTGCTTGCCCTGGCCTTCGCCGCTGGAATGATTGCCCCGGTCAATCCCTGCGGTTTCGCCCTCCTGCCCGCCTGGATAGCCCAGACCATCGGGGACGCCCGGACGCGCCCGCTCGCGCTGCGTCTGGCCCACGGGCTCCGGGCCGGGCTCGCGCTCAGCTTCGGCTTCGCCGGGACCCTGGCAGCCTTCGGGCTGATCGTCAGCGCGGGCGCCAGGACCCTGATCAGCGCAGCGCCCTGGCTGGGAATGGCCACCGGGGTGATCCTTCTCCTGCTGGGCCTGGCCATGCTCACCGGACTCACACCACGGCTCCGTCTGCCGGCCTGGGCCACGAAACCCCGCACACAAGAAGCCGCAGGGGCAGGTCGCAAAACCGGGCGCATGGTGGCCTTCGGGGTCGGATACGCCGCAGCATCCCTCGGCTGCACCCTCGGGGTGCTCCTGGCCGTGATCGCCCAAGCCCAGGCCGTCGCCAGCTACGCCGGGCTGCTCGCGGTCTTCGCCGCCTACGCCGCAGGCTCGGCCACTGTCCTGATGCTCGTTTCGGCAGGCACGGCCATCGCCGGGGCCGCCCTCGGGCGAAGAATCACCGGCCTGGCCAAGCACAGCAACCGCATCGCCGCCTTCATCCTCACCATAACCGGCGCCTACCTCAGCTGGTATTGGTATCCCGCCGCCACCGGCGGAACCGCACAGGCCAACAGCCTCGCCGTATGGTCAGCCGCCGCCAGCGCCTGGATCAGCGACAACAGCACCCTGATCGCAGCCCTCGCCGCAGCCGTGGTGCTCGCATCGGCATTGGCCGCCCTCAACCGGCGCAGGAGACTGCGCATTAGACAGGGAACGCCGCCCACAGGCGAGGGCCCCGGGCAAAGCGGGGAACCCGACTGCTGCACACCAACTCCGGACAACAACTCGACCGAGGACCGGCCAGGCACGATCCCGTAGCTGGCCGAGGACTCCCAAAAAGCAAGGGGGAGAGGGAACCTTGCCCATCTTCTGGCAAACGAGGCGCCCGCCTATCAGGACAGGTTGGTACAGCGGCATCAGGCCGGAAGTCAATTCGTGCAGAGGACTTCGGGCAATCCGTCAGGAGCCCTCTGTACCGCCCCCGCAATGACGGGAACGTCAGTGTGGTGGACTTCGGAAAGCCACAGTGACACCCACTAGTTGTACTCGACCGTGACGTTGGTGGCACTTTCGGTCTTGTGAAATAGCTAGGCCTCCTGGCTTAGTGGAGCTGTCTAGTTCTTCACTGCCAGGAGGCCTCTATGCCCAACGGTAACGCCCGCTTGACCACGCATGCGAGAGCGTTGCTGGTGGCCAGGCAAGCTCATCCATATCGATGTGAAGAAACTCAGCCGCATCCCCGACAGCGGCGGTTGGCGAGTCCACGACCGATCCGCGACCGGAAGACCCGATCGGGTTCGACCACGTCCATGCCGCTGTCGATGACCACACCCGACTCGCTTATATGGCCCACTAGCGGTCGCGGAGCGTCCTGAAAACCTAAAGTTTTATGAGACACCCGGCAGGAACTGGAATGTGAGACCGTTTCATGGGGCAATTGGCCTCCTCCCCGTCTCACTAAAGCGTCTCGCCCTAAGTTGTCGCAGGGTGGTGCTCGGTAGGGGTTTGTGAGGCATAATCGAGACATGCGGCTTTTGGGGTACACCTCAAAAGAACAGTTTTAGAATTACTGTCAGAGTCAGAAGGCGTTGGCACAGATGGCCCCGGTGACCAGGGTTGTGACGACGGCTTCGGAACACCATCCGGTCAGTACTCGTGCCTAAGGGTGTGGATCCACAGCTGTTGCGCGAGGTTGACCGCGTGATCATCCTGGGAGGTGATGCCCAGCTGGAACTTCCCGACGACGCCCACGGAACGTGCGAACGGTGGGTGACTGACGAGCCGTCCAGGAGGGGGATAGAGGCGATCGAGCGCATGCGTCTGGTCCGTGACGACATCGACACGCGTGTACGCCGGCTCGTTGCCGAGTTGCTCGAGAACTGACCACCCCACCTCACACCATCAACGACCCCGCGCGAACTCGCGCGGGGTCGTTGATGCCTGAACTGATCATCAGCGTCGTCGGCCTGAAACCGGACATGCTGGTAGATACCAGGAGCGTGGCAGGTTAGGACTGAGCCTGCGGATGCTCCTCCTCCTGGTTACTGGTGGTGTCGGTGTCGTCGTCGGCGACGATCTCGACACTGCAGCAATCGGAGTTCGTATTCTTCTTGTGAAACAGGTCTTTGAAGCCCATGAGGGTCTCCTTTCGTTAGAGGTACGTGGTTTAGAGGATGATCGTCATCGCGTAGCCGGCCAGCATGGCCGCCAGCAGAATGGTGATCACGAAGGTGGCCAACAGTTTCGGCTTGAACACTGCCGCCAACATCGAGATTTCCGGTGGCGAGGCCCCGGACCCGCCGATCATCATCGCGAAGATCGGGCCGATGGCCACCCCGGCACCCGATAAAGCCAGGGCGACCGGCAGCATCGTCTCCAGTCGGACATACAGCGGGATACCGATCGCCGCAGCCAGTGGAATCAGCCACCAGACGTTTTCACCGGCCATAAATCTCAGGCCGTCTTCGGGCACGACCCCGTAGATGAATGCACCGATGGCCACGCCGATGATCATCGGAAGGAGCATGGGGCGAAGATCGTCCCATGCCTGACGGATCGCTGCCGGGGTTTCTTGTTTGATTCCACGCCACGGGGTCCCGTCCAGCTGGCGCCCGCCCTTGACCTTGACCTTGCGCAGCTGGTCTTCCATGCCCAGCGCGGTCCAGCCCCAGGGTGCTCCCAGCGACAGCAGCACCATGATCACCGCGTAGCTGATCGCGACCTGCCAGGAAAGGGTCAGCCAGATCCCGCCGACGATAACCGGGTTGAGCAGCGGCGAAGCGATCAGGTAGGTCACGGTGGTACGAAAGGCCACCCCGGCTTTGAGCATGCTGACAAACATCGGGATCGTCGAACAGGAACAAAACGGAGTGATCGCCCCCAACGCCAGTCCCTTGACCTGACCGGGAACCGCTCCACCAGCCATTCAGCTCTGCAACCGCTCCGGGCCGAAGCGCCGGTTGATCAACGCGACCGCATAGGAGATCACCAGAAACAGCAGGAGCAGTTCGACCAGGAGGGTAGTGAACGTGCCGAGCGCGTTAATCAGCATCGACGACCTCGCTTTTCAGGGAGGTGTCCGTGCAGCAGGCGCGTTGTCCCTCCGGGGTCAACGTCGCCAGGTGCGCCAGCCAGCGCACCGGATCAGCCAGCTGAGTACAACACACCGAATTCAGCGTGGCACGACCCGTCGGCTCCGAGTCCACCAGTCCGGCCTTGCGTAGGGCAGCCAGATGATGGCTGACCAACGCCTGACTCATCCCGGTGGCCTCATGGAGCTGGCGGTTGGTCATCGACTTCTCCGCCAAGGTGAGCAGGATCGTCAACCGGTTTTCATCCGACAGCGCGGACAGGGTGGGTACGAGTAACTGGGCCCGCTCGGCGGGACTGAGATCCGACGCGGGGATGGATAAGGAAATCTCTGTAAGCACACCCCGATATTAACAAGCGACTACTTGTATTTCAAGCAATGGTTTGAACGTCGAGAAAGAGGCCCCTTCCGGCCTTTCCCGAGCGCCTCACTTTCAAGGAAGTGGGACACCATCAATGGCAATGGATTGAAAATACATATCCCCAGGAGGAGCATGTCTCACAAGTCACACCCAAGCGCCACAATCTGCACCGTTCGCCATGGATTGCCCCAGCTTTTTGCTGTAGTTTTTACTGCTTCTACAGAAAGCAAGCACGCTTTGAGCTCGTTCGAGTTACTGGAGCTTGAACTCTACGATGTCGACTTTGTCATCGGCAGCTAATCCGGGATAGTGAGTATCTAGCGCTTCCTGAAGCTCGGAAAGGGAGCCAAAACCGTCATTTCTAGCTTGCTTTTCCGACAATTCACTTCGCTGGGCAGAGGCAACGGACGTAACCTGTGCCTGGATAGTGACGACCTCTCCGGATTCTTTCTCGAAGACAATTTGGGCACTTCCTTCATGGAAAGGATCATCTACCCGGATGGTTTGTTGCTTTTCTCCGCTACGAATTGATTCCTCGTAGCCTTCCCACATGTAGATGCGCTGCTCTTGTTCCATATCTCGCCAGTTGAATGCGAATGGCAAGAGTTCTTCTACGGTAGGTGCTTCAAGTCCATTGCTTCCGCGCACGATGCACCGGATGGACGGATCAACATCAAAAAGCACCTGGCGGCATTTACCGCAGGGAGGAATAATTTGACCAGTAGGTCCGTATACGGCGACTACTGCTTGGATTGGGTCCTCTGGATAACTAGCAGCATGGTTGGCTAAAGCCGAGATCTCCCCGCAAGGACCACCGAGGAAATGGTGCGCGTTCAAACCGAGTACGTGTTTTCCTGATTTGGTAAGGAGCGCTGCGGCTACAGTGTGGTCTTCTCCGTCCTGAAAACGCTGTGCATGGGTGGTTGCTTTGGCCAGTAAATTTCGAAGTTCGTTGGTAATCACTCTTTAAGGGTAATAATTGCCAACGCGCTTTATCTATGTGAAGACAGAGATCGTGAACACCGGGGTTTCTGAGATGTACCAATCGCTTACAAAGCAAGACAGGACCATACGAGGACGTTGAGTGGATAGAGCGTCGAGTTTTAAGTTCAATGTTAGCTAAGGGCCTTATTAAAAGCGTTTGGCAACACGCGCTCCTATTTACCTTCGTATCTCGCGAGACGCTGACGTGGATGGCCTCACCATCGACCGGCAGCGTCAGGACTGTGAAGCCATTGCAAAGCAGCGTGGCTTGGACGTTGGACATAGGACATAACTACGTCGATCAGTCCATTTCCGCGTCAAAGAAGAATGTGGCTCGCCCCGACTACGACGCCATGGTGGCATCCTTTGAACGCGGCGAAATCGACGCGATCATCTGCTGGGACCTCGAACTACCCGCCCCACGTCGGTGGGTAGTCCGATCAGTCGGACAAAACTACTCCCGCACCACAGCGTAATAAGGGGTGCACCTTAAAAACATCCGGAGGTGGGGGTAACTCCCCCTCGTTGCCCAGAGACAAAATACGCCAGTGGCGTCTGTACGACGAGCCGAAGGTAGGACAAATTCCAATCCAGAGAGGTCTTGCACTGTTGCGGTGCGGTTGTCTTCTTTCTCACCGTATTGGACCCTGCGAAATTAATTGGATACGATAGGCCCATGTTGATTTCAGGTTCCGTTTTCATGCGGCCGCTCACCAGCCGCTAAGGCGGTTTTCTCCCTCCCGCAGGTTAGAAACCGCTCCGGTCCTTTAGCCGGGCGGCCATTTGCCATGCCCGGCTCCGTTTCAACTCCACGGAGCACACCTGATGTCTACATACGGATACGGCCGTCACGAACATGGCCAAAATTTTCTCACAGACCACAAGATCATCAACTCCATCGTCGATCTTGTAAAACAAACCTCCGGCCCCATCATTGAGATCGGGCCAGGAAGCGGTGCCCTCACTCACCCGATATCCCACTTGGGGAGGGCAATAACGGCAGTTGAGGTAGACGCAAAACTAGCTGCCAAACTCACAAAAAAGACCGCCTCGGCGTCGGTCGAAGTGGTCCATGATGATTTCCTCAACTTCCCGTTACCCGCCACTCCCTGCGTCATTGTGGGAAACATTCCCTTTCACCTCACCACTGCCATTCTTCGAAAGCTGTTGCATGCGCCGGCATGGACTGACGCTGTACTCCTCATGCAGTGGGAAGTCGCTCGCCGCCGGGCCGGGGTAGGTGCAAGCACGATGATGACAGCTCAGTGGTCCCCATGGTTCACGTTTCACCTTGGTTCCCGAGTACCAAGGTTTGCTTTCCGGCCACAGCCAAACGTTGACGGGGGGATCTTAGTGATCCGCCGGGTGGGTGACCCGAAGATCCCGATAGAGCAACGCAAAGCCTTTCAGGCGATGGTGCACACCGTTTTCACCGCCCGGGGACGCGGGATAGGGGAAATTCTCCGAAGGGCAGGGTTGTTTTCATCACGTTCAGAGACACAATCATGGTTGCGCTCGCGAGGAATCGACCCCGCAACCCTACCTCCCAGATTGCACACCAGCGACTGGATCGATCTCTTCCAGGTGACTGGTTCCTCTTCACCGCGCCATCGGCCCATTTCACAATCGGGAAGTAGTCAACGCCCTCCTCAACGGAAAAATCGAGGCCGGCGGCGGTAATCCCCCCACCACCAAAACCGAAATCCACCAGTAGTAGTGAACGACCCATGTTCGTCTACCGTGAGCCGCGTTATGGCAGTGACGTGTTCTCGTCGGGCACAGTCATAGTTCCCGGCGTTGCCAGCGACAGGGTTCTACACCCAGCAGCGGGACCGATCAAAATCACCCGCACGGGGAACGACCCTGCTGGTGGTTTCGATTTTGATGAAAGCGAGGAGACATAGCCCCTCGCCAACTCCCCGTAGCTGGCGAACAGTAGCTCCTGGTGCTGGCGCTCGTTGGTGAGTTTGCGTGCCACATCGAAAGCCTTATCGACTTCCCGGTCCAAGTTGTTGTGAGCCTTGAGCAGAATTGGGTCCATCGATAACGGGTTGTAGTGCTCCGCGAGTGACCGCTGGGGGTGCCGCTCGCGTGCCCGCAGCACCAACTGTCCAGCGTCGATGATTCGCTGCTGCGCCTTCTCATCTAGTTCACACAGAGCTGGTCCGCAGTTGTAGCTCCCGATGTACTCCGAAAAACGGAAAAAATAAATAGTGGGGATACATCAACCTTCCACTTTCCATTCTTCCGGCTCAGAGTATTGAGGGGTCTGGGACCGGGTCCGTAAACCCTTTATGTTTTTCGCGCACAGCGGTT
>NZ_JASPBG010000010.1:0-89383 GCF_030228125.1 Corynebacterium sp. UMB10119B | reverse complement strand
GCTGGACGCAGCTAAACACACACAAAATGTCCCTTATCGCGACACGCCGTAAAAACACACAAAATGTCCCTTAAGCCTTCTTTGCGCACGTTATAACGCGTCACTACAACATAAAAAATGCCCGCCCCTCACGTTCTGTGAGAGACGGGCTTGCGGTGCCAGGTAGAAGATTCGAACTTCTGAAGGCGTACGCCGGCGGATTTACAGTCCGCTTCCTTTGGCCACTCGGACAACCTGGCATGCACCGTAAGTGCGTGGACTACTTTACATCAACGCACCCGCGATAAGGCAAATCGCGTGCACAGAGGGCATATCCCACCGCTATCCGACGCGTTCGATAGCGTACACGGAGACCTGCCGCAGTGCTTGGTTTGCGGGGCCGTCGGGAAGGAAGTCGAGTTCGCGCTCGACGATGTCGAGGTACTCACGCACGGTGGCGAGGGAGCGCTGACGCCCTTGCGTCTGACCGAGCAGAGTGATGGCCCGTTCGACGTCGGCGTCGTTTTCGAGTGGGCCAGTGAGGAGGCTACGAAGCTCCTCTGCCGCGGGCGAGTCCTCTTCGAGCGCGTACAGCACGGGCAGGGTAAACACGCCTTCGCGGAGGTCGGTGCCTGGAGTTTTCCCGGACTGGGCACTGTCGGAGTAGATGTCGATGATGTCGTCGACGATCTGGAAGATCATGCCGATGGCGCTGCCCATTCGGGAGCAGCTCTCGACGATGTCGCGCGACGCCCCGGAGTGCAGCGAGCCGAGGTAAGCCGCGGACGCGATGAGGACGGCGGTTTTGCCGTCGATAACTTTGAGGTAGTGCTCGACTGGGTCCTCCCCCTGGGCGCCGACGGTCTCGCGCATTTGGCCGGTGACCAGGCCCTGGAAGGTGTCGGCGAAGTGGGCGACGGTGTCGGTGTCGATTTCGCTCATGAGGCGAGAGGCGTGTGCGAACAGGATGTCACCGGCAAGGATGGCGACGGTGTTGTTCCACCGCATGTTGGCGGAGTCGACGCCGCGGCGCTTCTCGGCTTCGTCCATGACGTCGTCGTGGTAGAGGGTGGCCAGGTGCACCATCTCGGTGGTGGTGGCGCCTTTGATGACGTTGGTGGCGCCCGGGTTGGGGCCGAACTCGCTGCAGAGCAGCGCCACGAGGGGACGGAAGCGTTTGCCGCCAGCGACTGCTAGGTGCATCACTTTGTCGGTAATGAACGCTTCACCTTGTTGGAGGCGTTCCCTGAGCAGCGTTTCAACGTCGCCCATACCCTTCGTAACACGCTCGGTGAGGGCGTCGTCGCCTAGGTCCATGCGAAATCCATGGCGTGGTGACGGTGTTATGCCGTTGGTCATCGATGATGTCCTTGCAGGTTAAAGTACTCATTGCGCCATGCCCGGGGCATGTGCTGCGCGCGGTTAACATCACTAACCGTAGTCCACACCCTCCATTTTTTGCAGTAATGGGGTGTGTCTGCGCTATCTGGCACAATGTGGACTCGTGACTGAGTTTGTTGATTGCGTAGTTGTGGGCGCGGGCCCGTCGGGGGCCACGGCGGCCATTGCCGCCCAGAGAGCTGGGTTTTCTACCTTGCTTCTCGACGCCGCTTCGCCTGGCCGCGACAAAACCTGCGGCGACGGCCTGACCCCACGCGCGGTACATACGCTGCGCCGCCTGGGCCTGGACCACGTGCTGCCCGCCTACCGCAACAAGGGCCTTCGACTGCACGGGTACGGGGGTGACGTGACGGCTCCGTGGCCGGACGGCGTCTACGGCACGGAGGGCTCCGCGAGCCCGCGCGCAACCTTCGATGCCGCGCTGGTCGCGGAGGCCGAGGCCGCGGGTGCCACTGTGTGGCAGGACTGCCCAGCAACGGACGTGGCGTTCGGAGCGGACGGCCTGATCGAGTCCGTGCACACCGCGCGCGGCGAGGTGCGCACCCGCTGGGTGATCGTGGCGGATGGGGTTCGTTCGACGTTCGGCAAGCTGTTGGGCCGTACGTGGCACAAGGGCGAGGTCTTCGGTATCGCGGCGCGTTCCTACTGCACCTCCCCCCTGTCCGGGGAGCCGTGGATGCACTCGCACGTGGAGCTTCGCGACGACACCGGCACCATCCAGCCCGGCTACGGCTGGATCTTTCCGCTCGGCGACGGCACGGTGAACCTCGGCTGCGGCGCCCTGTCCACGGATGCCCGCCCGGCGCGCGTGAACACGAAGAAGCTGCTCCACCAGTACGCGGACCAGCAGCGTGACACCTGGGCCTTGGGCGAGCCGCAGCAGGTCACCAGCGCCCTGCTCCCGATGGGCGGGGCAGTCTCGAACGTGGCGGGTCCGAACTGGGTGCTCATCGGGGATGCGGCGGCGTGCGTGAACCCGCTCAATGGCGAGGGCATCGACTACGGCATGGAGACCGCCGTCATGGCGGTGGAACTGCTGCAGGAGGGCAAGGACTGCACGCTGGCGTGGCCGCTCATCCTGCGGGAGGCGTATGGCCGGGCGTTCACGTTGGCGCGCACGGCGGCCCGCCTGCTTACCTACCCGCAGTTCTTGCCGGTGGCGGGCCCGCTGGCGCTGCGCGGGGTGGCAGGACGCCACCTGATGCCGGCGGCGGCACGCCTGATGGGCAACCTGGTCACCGAAGAAGACACGGACCTGATTTCGCGTGCGTGGCGCGCGGCCGGACGCGCGGTGCCGGTGAACGCGCCGCTGTGGGACGCTACGTTGTAGGTTTCACGGCGCTGTGCAGCGCCACAATGCCGAGCGAGAGGTCCTGCCAGCCGGCGCCTGCCCACCCGTTGTGGTTGATGGCGGCGGCCAGCTCTTCTTGGTGCGGCCACGCCCGGATGGACTCGGCGAGGTACTCGTAGGCTTCTGCGTTGGAGGAGAACACCTTCGCCAGCAGCGGCAGCGCCACCGGCAGGTACTGCTTGTACAGGGTGCGGAAGCCGGGGACGATGGGCGTCGAAAATTCGTTGACCAGAAGGCGCCCGCCGGGCTTGGTCACGCGCGCCATTTCGCGCAGGCCCGCCTCGAAGTCGTAGACGTTGCGCAGGCCGTAGGAGATGGTCACGGCGTCGAAGGTGTTGTCGGCGAACGGCAGGTGCATCGCGTCGCCAACGACCTTGGGCACGTCGCGGTCGCGGCCGGCGGCCAGCATTCCCTGGGAGAAGTCGCAGGCGACGACCCACGCGCCGGACTTCGCCAACTCCACGGTGGACACGGCGGTGCCTGCGGCGAGGTCGAGCACCTTCTCCCCCGGCTTCAGGTTGAGGCGCTCGCGGGCGCGCCTGCGCCAGTACTTGTCCAGCCCGAAGGACAACACGGTGTTGGTGATGTCGTACTTCTCGCCGACGCCGTCAAACATGCCCGCTACGTCGAAGGGCTTCTTCTCCAGATCTGCCTTGGCCATAACGCTCTACTGTAGCGCGCGCTGTGCCTGTTCGTAATACTCGACGAGTTGCTGGCACAGTGCCTCCCACGTTTTGCCGGAAGTGGACTCGCGGGCCGCGACCCGAAGGTCCTGCCACCTGGTCTCGTCGAGACACCACGCGACGGCGTGCGGGAGTTCGGTGGTGAACGTGGGGACGTCGAGAAGGAGGCCGTTGGTGCCCTCGGCGATGAGATCGATGGGCCCGCCGGCGCGCGGCGCGATGGTGGGCACGCCGCTGGCCTGAGCTTCTTGGATGGTTTGGCAGAAGGTTTCAAACTCGCCGGGGTGTACGAAGACGTCGAAGCTGGCGTAGGCGCGGGCGAGCTCCTCGCCGGTGAGCGGGCCGCAGAACACCGTGCCCGGCAATACGGCGCGCAGCTCGTCGGCCTCGGGGCCGCCGCCGACGATCACCACTTGCAGGTCCTCGCGGCCACAGAGTGGTGCGAGGCGGTGCACGCTCTTCTCGGCGGCGAGGCGGCCGACGAACCCGACGATGCGTTTGCGCCCGCTCGGGTCCCAAGTGCGGCGCAGCTCCTCGCTGCGGCGGCGGGGGTGGTAGAGGGTGGCGTCGACACCTCGGCCCCACGTGTGGACGCGCTCGATGCCGTGCCTGCGCAGCTGCTCCACCGCTGCCGACGACGGCGCGAGCGTGAGCTGGCAGGCGTTGTGGAGGCGCCGCGTCCAGTCCCACGAAAGCTTCGCCAGCGCCGGGAGGTGGTACTTCGTGGCGAACCCGGCCACATCGGTTTGGTAGAGCGCTACCGCGGGTACCTTCAGCTGGCGCGCGGCGAACGCGCCGGCCGCCCCGAGCACGAACGGGCTGGCCAGGTGCACCACATCCGGCTGAAAGGAAGTGAGCGCGGCACGCACGGCACTGGTGGGAACCCCGATGGGCAGCGAGTTGACCATCGGCACGCGCACGGTAGGCACGCGCACCACGCGGAAGCCCCGGTAGTCGGGGATTTCCTCCTGGTGTTCGCGCGCCCCGGGGGCGATCACGAGGGCGTCGTGGCCGTACTCGCGAAGGTGGTCGAGCACGCGCAACACGGAATTGGTCACCCCGTTGACGTTCGGCAGGAAGGACTCGGCAACGATGGCCACGCGCATCCGCTACGCCACCCCCTCGCTGTCCTCGCGCACGAAGCGCCCCACGCCCTTCCAGGCCGCGGCAGCCACAAGCGTTGCCACCACGGCGACGGACAGCGCAGGGATCAGCGACAGCGTCCAACCGCGGCCCTCAACCTTGACCAGGTCGGGGTCGGTGCGCGAGTACGTCACCCACACCTGCTGACCCTCGCTGAGCCCGGTTGGGTACAGCAGACCGGTCGCCGGCGAGTGGGTGCGCCCGCGGTCATCCTGATACTCCACGGCGGTGCGGATCTTGCTCACGCCAGTCACGGTGGCGAGGCCGCGGCCGGGGTCGCGGGCGATGCGCCAGTCGTTGATGGCGGGCCCTGCGACCATCGCGAGGCAGCCGAGCATCGCGCACGTGTACAGCGCCAGCACCAGCTGCTGGGCTCGACGCTTCCAGCGGATCACTTTTGCAGCCGCTGCGCGAGCGCTCGCCGGGTGGCCCGTGTGGTGCGCGCTTCCACGACGGTGATCGGGTTGGGTTGTGACTCCAGCTCAAGCAGCACCTCGTGCAGCTCGGCAAGGGTTTCGGCACGGCGGTAGTCGGCTCCGTAGGCCTCCGCCAGCTTTTCGACGTCCACCCCGTGCCTCGTACCAAACGCCTTCTCAAAGTCGTCCCGGACGGACTCCGCCCCGACCTCGAGCGTTTCGAAGATGCCACCGCCGTCGTCGTTGGCGACCACGATGGTGAGGTTGCCGGGGCGTGGCTCGTCGGGCCCGATAAGGAGCCCTCCGGCGTCGTGGAGGAAGGTGAGGTCCCCCATGAGCGCGACGGTGCGCGGGGCGCGGATCTCGTCCGGGTGCAGACGCTGCGTGGCAAGGGCAATGCCGATTGCCTGGGAGACCGTGCCGTCGATGCCCGCGGCGCCGCGCGGGGAGAAGGTCGGCACGCCGTCAAAAGGCATACCGACGAAGGAGGCGTCGCGAACCGGGTTGGAGGCCCCCAACACCAGCGTGTCCCCTACCCCGAGGGTGTCGCACACGGCGGCGGCGACGTGCATGCCGGTAAACCCGTAGTCGGCGTCGGCGAGGGCGTCGCGCACCGTGTTCGCGCCGACGCCGCCCGCGGCCTCGCAGATGGTGATCCACTGCTGGCGCGGCTGGCCGGTCGCGTTGACTCGCGAACCGCGCAGCTGCGGGTTGCCCGTGAACGTTTCCGTGCGCGAAATGCCGATCACGGTGATGTCCGGGTCGGCGAGCAACGCCATCACGTCGCGGTGCAGGGTCGGGTGTCCCACCACGATGACCTGCTCCGGCTTCGTCGACGCCGCAAAATCTCCGCCGTCGTGGCTAATCGAGACCTCGCTCTGCGCGAAGAAGCGCGCGGCCAGCGGGTGCACCTGGTGGAACGGTGTCGGCGCGGTGGGCTCCGCGATGGTGGGCACGTGCTCCAGCCCGGGAACGTCCCAGGCCTCGTCGCCGGCGATGACCAGCGTGTCCTTCGTCAAGTCGACGTCGACGGCGCCGTGGTCACTCCACGCGGGCTTCGTGGCCAGGCGACCCGGACCAACCCGGCGCGACTTCCCCACCGGCTCCGGCAGGGCGTCGGGCACCAGCGGGGTGTCCAGAGCCACGTTGACGTGCACCTGGGCTGCGCCGAAGTCCAGCGCGCGGGCCTCCTCCACACTGGTGACCTGCTGCGTCTTGGCGTAGTGGCCGAAGATGCCCTGCTGCCAAATCGTCTGGGAGGCCCCAGTGCCGACCATCCACTCGGGCCGGTCGGCGCTGATCACGGCCAACGGCACGTGCGCCATGTGCGCCTCCACCATGGCGGGAAGCGTGTTGGCAACCGCGGTGCCGGACGTCATCACTACGCCGACGTGGCGGCGCTGCACGCGCGCCAGGCCGAGGGCGGTGAAGGAGGCGGAACGTTCGTCGATACGCATGTGGACGGTGATGTCCCTGCGGGCGAGCAGCGCGTACGCCAACGGCGAGTTGCGCGAACCTGGGCACATCACCACGTCCGTGACGTGCTGCGAGAGCGACTCGGCGACCTGGTGGGCAATATCCATCGAGTTCATGGCCACCTACCTTACTGGCCTTGCAGGGCGCTCTCTGCACCGGAGACGATGTCGTCGAACAGGCCGCGAAGCTCGGTCGGCACCTCGACGGCTGGCTCGGTCGGTGCCACGGTCTCCCCGCTCTCCCCGCGCCCCCGGTCCGGCAGCAACTTCGGCCGCTTCGTCGTGGTCTCCGTGACCGTCTCCGTAGACACGGCAGTCTCGGTCACCGTGGAGGTCACCGGCGGCTTGTCCGCCTCGGCTGCGGCGCTGCGCCACAGGAAGAACAGCACCGTGCCGGCGCACAGTGCGATAGCAAGGGCAATCCCCAGCCCGATTGCGAGCCCGTTGGAGCGCTGCGGCTCCGGCTCGTAATAGGACTGGGGTTCGTAATAGGCTTCCGGCTCGTAGTACTGCGTTTGGTGCTCCGGGTCCGGGAAGTATTGCTTTGGACGTTGCTGGTTATCCATGCTGCTAGCGTACCGCTAGAGCACCAAACCAAACACCGGCACCGCCAGGAAGTAGGTCACCACGGTGATCAGGCCGAGGGAGATGATGTTCAGCCACAGGCCACCCTTGAGCATCTCGCCCATGGTGACGTAGCCCGAGGAGTACGCGATCGCGTTCGGCGGCGTTGCCACCGGGAGCATGAACGCACAGGTTGCGGACAGCGCCACCGGGATGGCCAGCAGCAGGATATTCATCTCGGTCGCCTCGGTCAGGCCGATACCAACCGCGACACCACCCATGATCGGGAGGAAGGTTGCGGCGGTTGCCGTGTTCGAGGTCAGCTCGGTCAGGCCCAGCACCAGTGCGGCGACAGCCATGATGAGCAGGATCGTCGGCAGCACAGCGAGGCCCTTTGCAGCTTCACCGATCCAGAGGGACAGGCCGGTGGAGGTGAACATCGCGGACAGAGACAGGCCACCACCGAACAGCAGCAGGACGTCCCACGGCATCTCGTTCGCGGTCTCCCAGTCCATCAGGCGCTTGCCCTGCTTCGTGCCCGGCACGATGAACATCAGCAGGCCGGCAATGATGCCGACGATGGCGTCGTTGTACGGGAACTCCCAACCGAACTGCTTGATGCCAAGCGGGATGAAGATCCAAGCGAGTGCCGCGATCAGGAAGATGATGCCGACAGCCACCTGCGGGAACGTCCAGGCACCCAGCTTGCGGTACTCCTCATCGATGAGCTCCTTGCCACCAGGGATCCGGTCGATCTCAGGCTTGAACACGTTAATCAGGACAAACCACGCGATCACGGTCAGCAGGATCGCCATCGGCATACCGACGAGCATCCACTGGCCGAAGCCGATCGTGATGTCGTGTGCTTCCTTCATGTAGCCAGCCAGCAGCGCGTTCGGAGGTGTACCAATCAGGGTGCCAAGCGAACCGGTGGAGGCGGAGTACGCGATTGCCAGCATGAGCGAGGTGGCGAACTTCTTCTGGTTCTGCATGCCACCCACGGAGTCAGCGGTCAGGGTCAACACGGACACACCAATCGGGAGCATGACCACGGCCGTTGCGGTGTTCGACACCCACATGGACATAAAGCCAGTGGCCAGCATGAAGCCCAAGATGATGCGCTTCGGGCTCGTACCCACAATGCGCACAACCACCAGCGCGAGCCTGCGGTGCAGGTTCCAGCGCTGCAGGCCAAGCGCCATCAGGAAGCCGCCCATGAAGAGGAAAATTGTGGCGGATGCATACGGACCGGAGACCGCACTGAACTTCGCCACGCCCATCACCGGGAAGATGGCGATCGGCAGCAGCGCGGTTGCCGCCAGCGGGATCGCCTCCGTCATCCACCACGCCGCCATGAGCACCGTGGTCGCGGCGACGACGCGCATCACGTCGGCGTCGTAGGTCGTTTCGGGATCGGCGCCCGAGGACTGCAGCACTGTATCCGCAGCACTGTCCGGGAAGATGTAGTACACCAACACGGCGAGCAGCACACCGAGGATCAGGCCGATGCGCTGGCGGCGCCACTCACCCGGTTCGGGAGACTTGGCAAGCTCACCGTCAGAGAGCGCAGACGATTCGTGCATCACGGGAGTCGACATTTTCGATCCTTTCGAACAGGATTCACACAACAGCTACAAGGTGATCTTTCGCACCCCAGTGTGAGAGACGTTACTCCCTCACATCTCAAATGTCGCAAGAATGCACAGATTAATCAAACATTTCCACCCCCACGCACGATTGTTTTTACCCCCGCATGGTGTCCATGCAGTCCCGAACGCGCTGAAACCACCAGTCGCGACGTTCCGCGGGAGCCCGCAATTCGTGGAGACGCGCTGGATCGGGGGTAACAGGGGTGGCTTCGAGGCAGCCGTCGATGAGCGGCCGCGGCTTCGCGACGTCCTCTACGAACAGCCGCTGCGTAGCCAATCCCGCTGCACGCGAATCCGCGCACCGCGCCGCTACCAGCCCCGCGTACATCCCCACCGCGGTGTCCAGGGCGCTGGCCACCGTCACGTCCATCCCCAGGTCTCGCTTCAGCGCCAGCAGGCGGCGCACTCCCCCGAGCGGCGCAACCTTCAACACGGCAACATCCGCCGCGCCCAGCTCGGCGACACGCAGCGGGTCAGCCGCCCGGCGTATCGATTCGTCCGCCGCAATCGGCGTACGCACCCGCGCACGCACCTCTGCGAGCTCCTCCGCGCTCGCACAGGGCTGCTCGATATACTCCAGCTCCCCTAGCGCCTCGGCGGCGCGCACCGCCTCCTCGACGCTCCACCCCCGGTTCGCGTCCACGCGCAGGGTGGCGTCGGGGCGTAGCTCGCGCACCCGCTCGACGCGCGCAACATCGTCGGCGAGTGTCTGGCCAGCCTCGGCCACCTTGATCTTGAACGTCCCGATCCCCGGGAAACGCTCCAACACCTCCTCCACCTGGGCGGCGTCCACCGCGGGCACCGTGCCGTTCACCGGCACCGGGCCGGAAGCCTCGGGCAGACCCTCGAACGCAGCCTCCAAACCGGAGCGCAGCCACTGCGCGGACTCCTCAGGGCCGTACTCCACAAAGGGAGAAAACTCGCCCCAGCCGGAGGGGCCGTCGATAAGCAGGGCCTCACGGGTGGTGATCCCGCGGAACTTCACTGCCATGGGCAGGGCTACAACGTGGGAGCGCTCAAGGATCTCGTCAACGGAAGGCAATAAAGAAGGCATAGGGCCAGGCTAGCGCCGGCCGAGCACCAACGCGACAGGGCCCGACGTGCACGCCCCGCGCGAGGGGCAGCCACCGCAGCCGCCCGCGCAGGAGTCGTTGAGGGCGCGGCGCTGCACTTCGCCGGTGGCCTCGAGGTGGGCCATGACGGCGTCGATAGTCATGGGTGACAGGTTGGTGCGGCGCGCGATTTCCTCGCGGCTCACGCAGCCCTCGCGCAGTGCGCCGAGCACCGCCGACATCGGTCCGCCGCTCATCAGAAGAACACCTTCAGCAGCTGGAACGCGCCGACGGCCAGGCCCCACGCCATCACCATCTGCAGCGCGACGCCGAACAACGTCCACTTCAGGCCGATCTCCCGGCGCTGCGCGGCAAGTGTAGCCACGCACGGGGTGTATGCCAGCAGGAAGAGCATGTACGCCCACACTGCAGGTATCGCGTGCCCGCCGGAGGCCTGGTTGAAGTCTTCGCGGATTGCCTGGCTCAGCGGCGAGTTGCCGTCGCCCTCCTCGGGCTCCTCCAGCGCGTAGGTCTGGGCCCAGCTCGAGATGACGGCCTCCTTGGCCACGAAGCCGGTAATCAGCGGACCAGCGAGGGACCAGGAGTCGAAACCGGCGGGCGCGAAGACGGGGGCGATCGCGTCAGAGACAGTGCCGTACACCGACTCCTGCGGGGCCACCTCGCCGAACTCTGCTTCGGAGGTCACCGGGGTGGACTGCAGCGCCCACACCACGACGACAGTCGCGACGATGATCTTGCCGGCGGTCTCCAGGAAGCCGCGCAGGCGAGCCCACATCACCGACAGCGCCAGACGCGCGCCCGGCAGCTGGTACACCGGCAGGTCAATGACCAGGGGCTCAGTGCCCATCGTGGACCACAGCGCCTTACGCAGCGCCAAGCCGGTCAGCACCACAAGCAGGATAGAAATGACGTACATCGCGAAGACGACGGTGCCCGCGTGGTCCGGGAAGAACGTCGCACCCAGCATGACGTACACCGTCAAACGCGCACTGCAGGACGTGAACGGCACCAAGAGGGCCGTCATCAGGCGGTGGCGCGGATCCCCCATCACGCGCGTCGCCGAAATCGCCGGCACGTTACAGCCGAAGCCAACAATGAGCGGGATGAACGCTTTACCAGGCAAGCCCATCGCACGCATCACACGATCCGCGACGACGGCCGCGCGCGCCATATAACCAGAATCCTCCAGCACAGCGAGACACAGGAACATCAGCGCCATCAGCGGCGCGAACGTGAGCACCATGCCCACGCCGTTAATCAGACCATCGACGACCAGGCCGCGTAGCCAGCCAATATCCGGCAGCACCGCGAGCGCCGCGTCAGAAACTGGGCCGCCAAAAAAGCCCTCCAGGCCATCCTGCAACGGCTTCGCCACAGTCGTGGTGATCTCGAAAACCATCCACATCGCCACCAGGAACATCAGCGGGCCGATCACCGGGTGCAACGCGAAGCGATCCAGGCGCTCGGTGAAAGTCTGCTGGTGGCCGGTGTCGCTCGCGGCGCGCTCGACGGCGGCGTCGACCCAGGCGAAGCGGGCGTCGGCAAGCTCGAAGTCGTCAGTGGTAGCCACTGGGCGCAGGGTGACCGCTGGTTCGGCGAGCTGGGCGTCGATAACTTCGCGCAGACCGCGCACATCCCTCTTACGCGGATCGACCGCGACCACGGGCAACCCAAGCGCGTTCTGCAGCGCCGCCGCATCCACCGCAATGCCCTCCGCGCGGGCCACATCCATCTTGGTCAACGCAACCACGATGCGGTACGGCGTCTCCGCGAGCTGCGCCACCATATACAAGCCACGCGCAAGGTTCGCCGCATCAACGACGACCACCACCGCATCCGGACGCTCCGCCGGGCAACGCTCCAGCAGCAGCTCGCGAGTGAGCTCCTCGTCAGGGCTCTGCGGATCCAGCGAGTAGGCGCCAGGAAAATCAATCACGTTATAGGAACCCGCCCACACGCCGCGAGAAATCTCCACGGAGGTGCCAGGCCAGTTGCCCATCTTCACGTTCGCGCCAGTCAGCGCATTAAACAAGGTGGACTTGCCAGCGTTCGGAGCTCCGATCAGCGCGATGGTGGGCTCGCCCTTGACGGCGGTATCTGCGTGCGGCCCGCAACACGACGGAACCTGGGTGAAATCGGCCATGGCTATGCCACGCTCACCTTGATGCCACGCAGCGCGTCAGCGCTGAGGGCGTAGCGGGAGGTCGCTACCTTGATCACGCGGCCACCACCAGCCGTGGACTGCATAATGCTGACACGCTGGCCTGGGCGAAGACCAAGCTCCTGCAGGCGACGCGCGACGGTAGGGGTAGTGTCAAGCGCCGCGATAACGGCGCTGTCGCCGACGGGGATGCGGGCAAGGGTGCCCTCGGCAGTTTTCGTTATCAGACTCATACGTTTGATTTAACTCCGATCCCATTAGGTAAGCAATGCCTTATACAGCGGTTGCCTCCCTGTGGGGGTGCCCCGAGCTGCCGTCGGCACCGTAGACTACAAAGCCATGAGCTATTCCACTGCGCAACCATTCGACCCAACCCAATGGCGCGAGGTCGAAGGTTTTGACTTCACCGACATCACCTATCACCGACACGTAGGGACCACGCGCGCCGACGGCATCGTCCGCATCGCCTTCGACCGCCCCGAAGTACGCAACGCGTTCCGCCCCCACACCGTCGACGAACTCTACCGAGCACTCGACCACGCCCGGCGCGACCCTTCTGTCGGCGTGGTGCTGCTAACCGGCAACGGGCCTTCTGAGAAGGACGGCGGCTGGGCGTTCTGCTCCGGCGGCGACCAGCGCATCCGTGGCCGCTCCGGCTACCAGTACGCGGGCGGCGACACCGCCGACACCGTCGATACCGCACGTGTGAAAGCCGAGGGCGGACGCCTGCACATCCTTGAGGTCCAGCGCCTCATCCGCACCATGCCCAAGGTGGTCATCGCGGTGGTGAGCGGCTGGGCAGCCGGCGGCGGCCACTCACTCCACGTCGTGTGCGACCTGACCATCGCCTCCCGCGAGGAGGCCAGGTTCAAACAAACCGACGCCGACGTCGGCTCCTTCGACGCCGGCTACGGCTCCGCCTACCTGGCCAAGATGGTGGGTCAAAAGTTCGCCCGCGAGATCTTCTTCCTCGGCCGCACCTACTCTGCCGAGGAGATGCAGCGCATGGGCGCCGTCAACATCGTCGCCCCGCACGCTTCCTTGGAAGAGGAGGCCATCCAGGTCGCCCGCGAAATCAACGGCAAGTCCCCCACCGCACAGCGCATGCTCAAATTCGCCTTCAACCTTGTCGACGACGGCCTCATGGGCCAACAAGTCTTTGCCGGTGAAGCAACCCGCCTCGCCTACATGACCGACGAGGCCGTCGAAGGCCGCGACTCCTTCCTGGAAAAACGCGAGCCCCGCTGGGACGAGTTCCCGTTCTACTACTAGGTAGGTATGTGACCTAGCGGTTTTCTCCCCTTCGTGCCCCTTTGAAATAGTTCCCGCCGCCGGGGAACTATTTTGCGTTTGGGGCCGGTTCCGGTCGACCAACGGTTACATTTCCCTAGGTCACAACGGCTGTCCACGAAAATGGTTCCGGCGATCACGAATAGGTTGGGAACTTTCTTCGGGTTTCTAGTTTTCTGTAGCGTGGTGCCATGAAGCGCTATCTGCCTCTCATCACCGCCACTCTCCTGCTGGCTTCCTGCGGCACGGCGCCTGTGCCGGAAGCGCCCGTGCCGGAAACAACACTGGGCACGCCCGCGACTGAAGCACCGGCGCCCTCCACCCGTGATCTGTACGCCGACGCCATCGCGGACCCGGCGCGGTTCTTCGCAGATCTCGACGGCTTGGACGGCACGTTCGCCTACGACGTCTTCGATATCAACGGCGATCTTGAGCCGGAACTGCTGCTGCGCGCTGGTGCTGACGGCCCTTCTCCAATTCGCGTGTTGCGGGCCCAGGACGGCACGCTGAGCTGGACGAAGGACTACCTCATCGACTCGGACGACCCGTACCCGACTGTGTTCACCAACGGCACGCAGCCGGGCTTGGACCAGTACGAGGCCGACGGTCCCCTCCTAAACGTGACGCACTTTGAGCTGCGGGGGCAGCGTCTGGAGAGGGTGTGGGGGCCGGAGGAGACGGTCGTCGGCAATCCGCTCAGCGATGTCACACGGATCACTTGGCATCCGTCGACGGATCCGGCGGCGCTGGACGCGATCAAGTCGCCGGAGCTCACGGGTCCGTTGGAGGGCACGATGGGGCAGGTATCCGAGGTCGAGCACCTGCAGGGGCAGCAGTTCCGTGTCTGGTTCGCGCCAACCGCGGACGGTATCGCGGTGGCCTACCCTGAGCTCGGCTGCGCGGGCCACCTGACCAGGACCGATGATGGCTTCCGCGAGACGATCACCGAGGGCACCTGCGATAACGGCGGCACGTGGCACTTGCTTATCGACGACACCCACGCCCACGCCTTCTACAACTCCCCCGATGCTCGCTACACGGCGGATGGGCGCCTCACCCCGGCGGGTTAGCGTCGCACTGGGCGCATGCCGCGCAGTGTCCGCAGCAGTAGCGCAACCGCGATCGCCAAGAGCGCCGACCCCACCACGGCAGCGATCCATACTCGCGCACCGGTGGCGGTAGCTGGCCATGCGGGGACGGCAAGGATCCATAACGCAGATTGCGCGAGTACGTCGCCGCCAATCGTGGCGGAGATGATCGTGACCAGGATCGTTGCGGCTAGGGCCCACACCACGCCGAAGCGGACGGTGATGGCGAGTGCAGCAAGGGTGAGCACGCTGCCGGCGAGGAACGCGAGGAGTCCGAAGCGTGCGTCGCCGACCACGGCCCCTCCGATTGCGCAGACGAGTGCGACGACTCCAACGCACCAGGTGGCCAGCGCGGCGCGGACGTGTGGGTGTTCGACCTGCATGAGCGCCCAGGCGGGCCGCAGTTTCGGCCACACCAGCGTGGGAAGCACGCCGGCCCCAACGGGCAGGATGGCGTAGGTGAACAGCGCCTCGCGCACGTCCACCGGGTATGCCAGAGAGAACAGCAGTACCAGAGCGGTGAGCAGGAGCAACACGCTTATCGACGACACCCTCGCCGCCATCGCAACCCCCTTCACCGCAGCCATGTATCCGGTGGTTTCGGGGCGCGGCGTCGCCGGGCCTGCGGCCATCGGTGCGGTGACGCGGTGAATCCTGCTGCGTCGGAAGATGGGTCGGGTGCGCGGTGGTACGAGGGCGGCCACTACAAAGCCAACTGCCGCCAACACCAGGGTGAGGATGAGGGCTGGAATGGGAGATTCCCCCGCCATCGGGTCGGTGGCGTCGAGGGGCAGGAGGTTGAAGTGCAGGCCCATGGTCGGCAGCGTCAAGCGGGTCGGCCAGGCGCCGGGGTTGGCCCACCACCAATCGCGTTCGGCGAAGTAGCCAAGCTCGATGGTGAATACGAAGCCGAAGATGATGGTGGGCAGCATCCCGACGCGTCGCGTGGACGCGGCTGCAAGGCCTGCCGGGCCAAGCATGCCGAGCCACACAAACAGCCCAACGAGCGCAATCGAGGCCGTGTTATCCAGGTTGAATACGAGGCCGGCGGCAAACGGCACGACAAAGTCGAAGGCGACGAACGCGGCCAGCGCCAGCCATACCACGACGATGCGGGCGGCGCGGGCGCGCATGGGTGGAACCGGCCGCCACAATGTGCCGCCGCCGCGTGCGTCACGCTCGCGGGTTTCGGCCAAACCGGCGAACAGTGCGGCGGCGGGCGCAGCCATGCCGGTGACCAACAGGCCTTGCGGGTAGAGCAGGTTCGTCGCGGTTTCGACGTTTCCGGCCAGCGCGAACAGCGTCAGCAGCACACCAACCAGCAGGCCTGCTCCGGCGAGCCACCACAGCATGGAGCCGCGCGCACGGATCCATTCGGCGTGTAGGAAGTTCATCGGTCACCACCTGAAGTGAGCCGGAAGAAGGACTCCTCCAGGTTGGGGCCGAGTTCCGCGAGCTCGCCTGCGAAGCGGACGCCGCCGCCAGCGATCACGGTGGCGTCGTCGGCCATGTGGAGTACTTCGCCGAGTTGGTGGGAACTGACCAGGACGGTGCGCCCAGCTCGCGCGTATTCGCGGAGGTAGTCGCGCAGGTGGGCGATGCCTTCGGGGTCGAGGCCGTTTTGTGGTTCGTCGAGAATGAGCACCTCTGGCTCGCCGAGCAGCGCCTGAGCGAGGGCGAGGCGTCCCTTCATGCCGGTGGAGAAACTGCCGGCTTTCTTCTTTCCCGCGGTTTGGAGGCCAACCAGTTCGAGAACCCGGTCGGCTTCGCTGTCGGGAAGGCCCAGCAGCGTGGTGTGGACGCGGAGGTTGTTGCGGGCGCTGAGGTGGCTGTAAAAAGCAGGGTCGTTGATGGAGGCGCCGACATGGCGCAGCGCCTCGCGGGCGAACGGCTGCCCCATCAGTGTCACCTCGCCGGCATCAGGTTTGATCAGGCCGAGCATCACCGACATCAGCGTCGATTTACCCGCGCCGTTGGGGCCGAGCAGCGCGTGGACTCGGCCCGGGGTGGTGGTCAACGACACGTCGCGAAGTACGTGGTGGTCCCCGAAGGACACAGCCACGCCGCGGCAAGCGAGTTGCGTATCAGTCATGGCATTCATGGTCGTCGCTGAGCAAGGCCACCACATCGGCCGACGGGACCACACTGCCTCCTCCTCTAGGAGGAGATCCCGGCGCGCTGGGCGATCAAGGCAAGCGCCACCCTGTCGCGCGCGCCGAGTTTGGCAAGCAGGTTAGAGACGTGCGTTTTCACCGTGGTCTCTGCAATAAACAGCGTGGCGGCGATTTCAGCGTTCGTGGCGCCGCAGCCAATCTCCGCGAGTACATCGCGTTCGCGTTGCGTCAGCGCTTCCAGCGCGGCGGCGGATTCTGCAGTGCCCGCCCCATCGCGGACCCACTCCATCACGCGGCCGGTCACCCCGGGGGCCAGGACCGATTCGCCGCGGGCGACGGCGCGTACGGCGTTGGCCAGGATGTCGGGTTCGGCGTCTTTGAGGAGAAAGCCTTGCACGCCGGCGTCGATAGCTGCATGGATCAAGGTGTCGTCGTCGAAGGTGGTCAGCATGATCACGCGTGGGCCCATCTCCATGATCGCGCGGGCGGCGGTGATGCCGTCGAGCACTGGCATGCGGATGTCCAGCACTGCCACGTCGATGCGGTGGGCGCGCGTTTTCTCCACGGCTTCGGCGCCGTCGGCGGCGCTGGCGACGACGGTGATGTCGTCCTGGGCGTCCAAGATGGTGCGGAGGGCGCTGAGGAGGAGCGGTTGGTCGTCGGCAAGGAGCAGGCGGATCATGCTGCTAACTCCGCCCGCACGGTAAACGTCTCCCCTGACTGCCATGTCTTCAGCGTGCCACCGGCGCTCGCCGCGCGTTCACGCAGCCCCTCTAGCCCGACGCCGGTGCCTGGCTGAGGTCGAATCTGGCCGGTAGAAACGACTTCTACCACCACGGTCTCGTCCGGTACGACCCGAACCGTCACAGTGGGATCGACTTGGTGGCGCGCCGCGTTTGCCAGCGCCTCCGCCACGATGCGATAAGTAGCAAGCGAGGTCACCGGGGAGACATCCACTGCTGGTGCTTCCAGCGACACTTCCAGGCCGGCGTCGCGGTAACGCTGCACCAACGACGGCAGGTCAGGGATCCCCGCCGCCGGCGAAAACGCATGATCGCTCTCACGCAGACCCCGCACAAGCAGGCGAATCTCCGACAACGACTGCCCGGCGGCCTCGTTGATCTGCTGCAGCGCCTCCCGCTCCTGTCCGGCCGCCAAACCAGCATTCGCCTGCGCTTTGATCAGGGTCAGCGAGTGGCCGAGAAGGTCGTGAATATCGCGGGCAATGGCGCGGCGTTCCTCCTCGCGCGCCGCTGCGAGACGTTGCTCTTTCGCGTGTGCTTCTCGACGACGCACCTCATCCTCAGCCGCCACATTCGCCCCCAGGAGATACCCCACCGCACTCGCACCCCAGTGCAGCGCAAGCGTGATCCCGAGATCGACCCCGTGCCGGTAGAACAACACAAAGTTGTCGTCCCACGTCCACATGAACGGCGACAGCAGTGCCCACCCGCACGCGGCAGCGAGAACAACTAGCGCGAAGCGCTTCCCTGTAAACAGCCCGGCAATAAAGGTCGCCACCGGGACCGCCAACACCCACGGCGAAAAGCCAAGGTTGACCGGCGCGGCCAGCCACATCACAGACCAGGCAACATTCAGCGCGATAAGCGCAATCGAGGAGAACTTGGGTTTGCTCGTGAGCACCACGCACACCGCGACGAAGCCCCACGACAGCACGGCCTGGCCCCAACTGGCCGCATGCGTGGGTTGGGTAAACGCACTCGCGGTGTACACCGCCGCCAAGATGGCAACAGCGACCGCGAGCACAAGGTCACCCGGTTTGTAGCGCATGGCCGTAAGCCTATCGGCAACACCGAACACGCGCCTCCTCCCAGGGGAGGAGATCTACTTGTTCAGCCCGGGAATCTTCGGAAGCTCCGGCACATTGATGCCGGCGTTCTTGAGCAGCGCGAACAACCCGCCCAGCGCTGCCAGTACCGCAGCGATGATGCCGATGATCTGGCCGAGCTTGGCGTCAAAGTTCTGCGGCTGCTCCGGCTTCGGCGTGGGCTGCTCCGGGGTTGGCGTTTCCGGCGCGGAGGGATCCGCTGGTTGGCCCGGCAGGGTGTTCTTCAGTACCGGCGGTGCTGGCAGGTCCGCGTTTTGGGTGCTGAAGATAAGCGGTGGGTTGTCGCTGCACTGTTGCGCCTGCTTAAGCAGGTAGTAGTACCGGGACTCGAGCGAGTCGGCAGCCTTGGCAAAGTAGGTGCCGGACATGTTCGACGCGAACGCCGTGCGCTTCCAGTCGGGGACGTGATTCAGGAACCGAGCAGTGTTGTCGCCGGTGCGGCCAAACACGTAGTTCGCCCCGAGGCTGGTCACCTCCGGCACGGATCCGTCGATACCGATGTACCAGCGCGCCGAGCCCTGCAGCGCCTTGCCCGCTGGTGAAAGCGGAATCTGGGCGCCCTGCTTCATGTCCAGGTAGAAGTCGGCGTCGGTGGAAACCAGGCCTAGCTTGGCCAGTTTTTCCTTAGTGGCGGCGCGGGCGGCGTCGTAGTCGGGACGCTCGCCGGGCTCCTGCCCTTCCAGGCGGAGTTGCTGGTAGGAGATGATGGCTGGTTGGTCGAGGTGGGCGTCGCCAAGTGGTTTGAGCCCCTCGAAGGTTGCCTCGAATGCTTCGGCGACGGCGGTGGCGTACATGCCGTGCGTGAGCGTTTTTGCGATGCGTTCGGCCTGCCAGGCGGGGCCGCGCTCAGCGTCGTTGAGGACGACGCGGCACTGGCCACTTTCGGTGCGGTCAAGGTGGGCGGCGTGGGACGGGGTCGTAGCGAGGGCAGTGAAGGCGGTCGCCGCAGCGACGGCCGATGCGATGATCTTCTTCATGCCCCTGTAATCGGCACAGACGGTGCCGGGCGTTACGCGGCGACCACAACTCCCCCGCCGGTTCCATCGAACATCCGACCGACTCCGCCTCGGTGTGTCGGCGGCGTGCCTTATATTGAATGACGCCCCAACACGGATGGACAAAGGAGCAGGAATGGGCCGGAATGGGTTTGCGGTCGTCGATTTGGAGACGACAGGGCTGAGCAACCAGGACCGCATTGTGGAGATCGGCGTGGTGCTGCTGTGCCCCGACTTCTCCGTGGAGCGCACGTGGGAGACCCTGATCCAGCCGGAGCGCGACATTCCGAATAGTTACATCCATAAGATCACGGCGACCGATGTGGTGGATGCACCATTATTTTGCGACGTCGCTCCGTACCTGGGCTCGCTGCTCAATGGCCGCACGCTGGTGGCGCACAATGCGTCGTTTGAGCACCGCTTCCTGACCAACGAGTTCGCGCGCGCCGGCGCGGAGGACGGCTTGTGCGAGTGGCTGGACACGATGCGGTTGACCAAGCAGTACATGGGCGTGAGCAAGTTAAGTGAAGCGCTGGATATCGCGAGGATTCGGAACCGGTTTGCACACTCGGCGCTCGCGGACGCCGAGGCGACCGCGGAGCTCCTCCGCTACTTGTGCGTGGGCAACGGAGTGGACGTCGAGAAGTATCCGTCGGCGACGTTCACCTCCCCCGCAGCCGAGGCACCGTGCCTCCCCCGCGGCGGCGAGCCCTCCTGGGCGGGACAGCTTTCGCGCACCTTGCCGACGGCCACCACCAAGAACGAAGCCGACTACCGCGCCGAGCTGACCTGCGCACTTGTGGACCGCGCCATCTCCCGCACCGAAATGCGCCGCCTCGAATCCACCGCCATCGCCGCGGGCCTCAGCGCCGACGACGTCGACGCCATCAACGAGGAGTTCACGCGCCAGCTCGCCGTCGAAGCCTGGGCCGATGGCGTCATCACCGACGAGGAGCGCGCCACGCTGCTCGACATCGCCGAGGCGCTCAACGTCGATGCGCAGCTCGTGCGCTCGCTTCTCGACGAGCCCACCTCCGGCCCCACCCCCGCCACCTTCGCCCTGCGCCCGGGCGACCGCGTCGCGTTCACCGGAGCCCTCGACATCCCTCGCGACGTCTGGACCGACCGCGCCACCGCCGCAGGCCTCGACGTCGGTGGCGTGACCCGCACGTGCGCCGTCCTTGTTGCGGCGAATCCGGACTCGATGAGCGGGAAGGCGAAGCAAGCACGCGAGAACAACGTGCCGATCATCAGCGAGACCCACTTCGCCCAGTTACTGAAGGCCATGGAGGATTCGACCGAGGACGCACCGGTTGCTGCCCCTGATGCCGCTGCGCCTGTTTCAGCCCCGGAGCAGTTCTCTTGGCTGACCACCGAGCAGTCGCACGCTGTTGGCGCGTCGAGTGCGCGCATCGCCGCCGCGTGGATCGAACAACACCCGGACCGCCCACTGCACGAGATCGCTGACAACCTCAAACCCCACCACGTCCCCGAAGCGACCGGACGCGGCATCGACCGCTACCTCGCCATGTGGAGCCTCGAGCACCCGGTGATGCTCAACGCCAGCGCCGACGACCTACTTGACCTGCACGGCGTCGGCCCGAAGCGGTGCAGCCAGCTCGTGGAGATGGTGGTGGACCTCGCCGTCGACGGCGTCGAGGAGCCGGTTGTTGAGGAGGCCGCTCCGGACCTCTCTGAGCTGCCCGCGCAGCCTGCCCCGGAGCCACGCCCTGCAGCCGCCAAGTCTCGGCCTGCCACCAATGAACTGACACCGGAGGAGCTGCTTGCCGCAGCGTATGCCCCGCTGCACGCACCGGTCCCCGCCCAATCGGCACCGTACGATCCCGCGCTAGTCACGCCTGCTGCTGCCCCGAAGCGACACTCCAAGTCCGGGAAGGTATTCAAGTGGTCGGTGATCATCACAGTGGTGTCGTTTATGCTCTTCGGGCTGTGCATGGAAACCTTCGACCCGGAGGCCGAGTCCTTCATCGCCGGGATGCTCGCTCTGGCAACATTGGTTGGAATGCTGACGGCGGGGGTCTCGGGTGTGATGGCGCTAATCAGCAAGTTGCGGGGATAGAGCGCCAGGCCTTGTGCGTGTCTGATATTCAGTTAGGCTTGTCCGGCTGGTGACCGAAATCAGCATTAGGCATTCACCTCACCCCCTTCCCTACAGTCGAGAACAGCCGCTTCCGCAAAAGCACGTCCGTACCGCCACTCACAGTCCGCAAATTGCAAAAGCGGGTATAAAACCGTTGCAAAAGCGGGTACGCCACCCGTGAACTGCACGTTTACCGCAGCTCTAGGAACGCGCTCGCCACCATGCCGCGCGCCCAAAAGCAGCGGCGCAGACCTCCGAAGTTCCAAAGTGTAGTAGGTGGATTGTAGTAATCCTCGAAAATTTGAGCGAAACGGGGATTACTACAATCCTATTGCTCACTTTTAGGCGCTTGGCCAACCCGCAGCCGCCAGCCAACCCACAGCAGCCAACCACCCCACACCCCAACCCCACCTCACCCAACGCAGCGCAAACTCGAACCAGACCACCCCGACCACACAACACCCCCAACAACTAGACCGACCAGTCTTGCAATAACAAACCGAGTGGTTTATTCTTCGGTACAGCTTGAAAAAACTTGAAAGGAAACATCGTGCTGAAGAAACTCACTGCCATCACCGCGGCTGCCGCGTTAACGCTTGGCCTTACCGCCTGCTCCGGTGATTCCACCGACGCCACCGCTACCCCGGACGGCGACTTGCAGACGATCCGTGTCGCTACTTCGCCTGGCCCGTACTCGGAGCTGTTCACGGACGCGGTCGGCCCCATCCTGGAGGGGCAGGGTTACGAAGTGGAGTACCAGTCGTTTACTGACCTGACCCAGGCAGATACTGCGCTCAACGAGGGGTCCGCGGACTTGAACGTTGACCAGCACACTGCCTGGCTGAACGTCTTTAATGAGGAGAAGGGCGGCAACCTCGCCTCCATTACTGAGGTGCCGACGGTACCGGCCGGCTTGTACTCCGATAAGTACACGCAGCTCACCGAGGTTGCCGACGGCCACAAGGTTGGCATCCCGCTGGATGGGTCGAACAAGTCCCGCGCGCTGCACCTGCTAGTGGATGCTGGCTGGATCACATTGCAGGACCCGGATGCGACGCTGGTCGCGGAGTCGGATATTAAGGACAACCCCCACAACCTGGAGATTATCTCCATTGATTCGGGCAACCTGTCGCGCACGCTGCCGGACTTTGACTGGGCGGTGATTCCTGGCTCCATGTCGTATTCCGCCGGGTTGGACCCGAAGTTGCAGGTGTTCCAGGAGACGTTGCGTCCGGAGCTGATTCTTGTAGCGGTGACCACCGAGGACAAGAAGGATCAGCCGTGGGCGAAGGCGGTCGCGGACGCGTACCGCTCGGAGGAGTTCAAGCAGTACTTCGACGAGCACAACGAGAACAACTACTGGTTCCTTCCGGATTCTCTGAAGTAGACAAAGCGCTAGAAAGGCTCGCATGACCATCGCAACCGGCAGCGGCAACGCCGTCCTATTTGACGGTGTGACCAAGGTGTTCGACACCGGGGACACAACCTTTACTGCACTCGAGGACATCTCGTTCGCGGTACCCGCGGGCGGGATTTCCGGCGTGGTGGGGACGTCTGGTGCTGGCAAGTCCACGCTGATTCGTACCGTCAATGGGCTGGAGGTGCCGACGTCGGGCTCGGTGTCGGTACTCGGCGAGGAGCCCGCGAAGCTGAACGCTAAGCAGCTGCGTGACCTGCGGCGCAAGGTGTCGATGGTGTTCCAGAACTACAACTTGCTAGAGACCAAGACGGTTGCGGAGAATGTAGCCACGCCCCTGTTGCTATCGAAGACGCCGAAGGCGGAGATCCAGCGCCGTGTCGCGGAGGCCCTCGAAATGGTGGGGCTGGCCGACCGCGCAAGTCACAAGCCACGCCAGCTTTCGGGCGGTCAGCGGCAGCGCGTCGGCATCGCTCGTGCGCTTGTGACCAATCCGAGTATTTTGCTTTGCGACGAGCCCACATCCGCCCTGGATCCGCTCACCACAACACAAATCCTGGAGCTACTCCGAAAGATCAATGCGGAGCTCGGCGTGACCATTTTGCTGATCACACACCAGATGGACGTAGTGGCACGCCTCGCGGATGAAGTTGTGGTGCTATCCGAAGGCCACCTTGTGGAATCGGGCCCCGTCGCCGAGGTGTTCGCCGACCCGCAGCACCCGTTGACGCAGCGGTTCGTGGAGACGGTCATCCAGCGCGAGGTCCCTGAGCACGTGCGCGAGACCATCCGCGAAGGAAGGTTTGACCGCGCGGTGCAGCTCGTCCACACGAGAGGGGCTGCTCAAGAGGTGTTCACGCAGCTCGTTGGCAAGTTTGGTGTGGATGCGCGGCTGCTGGCGTCGTCAAGTACTGAGCTTGCGGCAACCACCGTGGGCACCACTATCGTCGGCCTGCGTGGCGGCGAGACGGACGGCGCGGTGGCGTGGCTGTCGAGCCTGGAAGGTGTGACTGTGAATGAGGTGGAGGCGTAAATGGAACCGCTGAACTCCTGGTGGCGCGACCTCACGGGCTCGCGCGTGACTCCGTCGATGTACCTCGACTCCTTCGGGGAGACCGTGTACATGGTGGGGGTCGCGCTGTTCATTGGCGCTCTGGTTGGCATTCCGCTGGCGCTGGCGCTGGTAATCACCCGCCCGGGCGGTCTGCGCCCGAACCGGCTGGTGTACGGGGTGCTCAACGTGGTGGTCAACATCATCCGTTCCCTGCCGTTCATCATCTTGCTCGTCGCGATTTCGCCGTTCACCCGCTCTATTGTGGGCACCTCAATAGGCACGACGGCCGCGCTGGTACCGCTCACCCTGTACATCGCCCCGTTCATCGCCCGCCTCATCGAGCAGTCCCTGCTCGAGGTCAACCCCGGTATCATCGAGGCCGCCGAATCGATGGGGGCGAACATGTGGCAGACCATCCGCCACTTCCTCCTGCCGGAGGCGAAATCCTCCATCATCCTCGCGATCACGACGGCAACCGTGGGTCTTATCTCCGCGACCGCGATGGCCGGAACGATTGGCGGTGGCGGCGTGGGCGACCTTGCGATTGCCTACGGCTACCAGCAGTTCGACTCTGTGGCAATGCTCACCACCGTGATCATCCTGATTATCGTGGTGCAAGCCATCCAATCATTGGGCAACACACTCGCCCGCCGGGCCCGCGCGTAGCGCCCCAAACCGCTCAAAGCGTGGGATTCAAAGCGTGCGATGCAGCTCGCGCAGGAGGGCGCGCACGCGGGCGTCGATATCGTCGCGTACGAGGCGCATCCGTTCCATGCCTTCGATGCCACGGGTGGACGGCTCGTCGGTGTGCCAGCGTTCCAGGGTGCCGGCGGCGTCGGCTGGCATGCTGAGCTGGGCGGCGTCGCCAATTATTACTACTCGGTCGACTGTGCGCAGCAGTTCTGGGTCGATGGGTTTTGGTGTGCCGCGCGACATGTCGGCACCGAGTTCTGCAATTGCGGCGACGGATTCTTGGTTCAGCTTCGTGCCCGGTTTCGTGCCAGCGGAGAAGACGCTGACCTGGTCGCCTGCGTAGTGTCGCGCAAGCGCCGCCGCCATTTGTGATTTACCGCCGTTGCTGACGCAGACGAACAAGACACTGGGGTTCATGAACGGCTCCTTGCAGCTGGCAGGGTGGGATCGCCTGGGAAGAGTCTCTGCCCGATGCCGCGCATGAGGTAGACAAGTCCGACGAGGACGGGGATTTCGATGAGCGGGCCGATCGTACCTGCCAGCGCTTGAGCCGAGGTGGCGCCAAACGTGCCGATCGCCACCGCGATGGCCAACTCGAAGTTGTTGCCCGCGGCGGTAAAGGACACGGAGGCGGATTGGGCGTAGCCCATCCCCGACGCCTTCGACACCACCAGGGCGATCAGGAACATGCCCACGAAGTACCCCAGCAGTGGCAGGGCGACTCGGGCAACGGTCCACGGTTGGGATGTAATCTGCTCGCCTTGCAGGGAGAACAGCAGCACGATCGTGTACAGCAACCCCACGAGCGCAAGCGGGGAAACCGCGGGCAGGAAGGTCTCTTCGTACCACGCACGGCCCTTCACTCGCTCACCGATGATGCGGGAGAGCACTCCGGCAAGTAGCGGGATACCGAGAAACACCAGTACTGCGGTGACGATGGAGAAGAAGGAGAACTCCACAGAGGTGGTCTCCAGGCCCAGCCAGCTCGGCAGGATCTGCAGGTAGAACCATCCGAGCACGCCGAACATGAGCACCTGGAATACTGAGTTGATGGCGACCAGGACGGCCGTGGCTTCCCGGTCGGCGCAGGACAGGTCGGACCACACCAGCACCATGGCGATGCAGCGCGCCAGTCCGACGATGATGAGGCCTGTGCGTAGCTCTGGCTGGTCCGGCAGAAACAGCCAGGCCAGGGCGAACATGAACGCGGGGCCGACGATCCAGTTCAAGATGATGGAGACGGTCATGAGCCGTTTGTCGGTGGCGATCTCGCGGGTCTTGTCGTAGCGGACTTTGGCCAGCGGCGGGTACATCATCACCAAAAGGCCCAGCGCGATCGGCAGCGAAATACCGCCGACTTCAAAACGCTCAAGCGTGCTGCGGAGTCCTGGAACGGCGCGGCCCAGCAGCAGACCGAATGCCATCGCCAAGATGATCCACACTGGTAGGAATCTGTCGAGGAACGACATTCGAACGGGGGTCGGCTCTGGGTTGGTCATCTAATCACCTCACATATCGATAATTATCAATATGTGAAAATAGAGGGCCGCATAGACCGCTGTCAATATGAGAAGGTAGAAGTCATGCACGAACAATCCCCCGCCCCAGACTGCTGCTCACTCGGCTCCGGCCCACTCCCCCCAGAAGACGCCGAGCGCTACGCGGCCCTGTTCAAAGTGCTGGCAGATCCCGCCCGGCTGCGCCTCCTCTCCCGCCTCGCCGCAGAAGGGTGCGAGCCGATGAGCGTGACCGCGCTTACCGAGTATTCCGGGCTCAGCCAACCGACGGTCTCCCACCACCTCAAGAAGCTTGCCGAAGCCGGACTACTCAAAAAGTCCCGAACAGGCCGAACCGTCACGCACGAAATCTGCCCGGCTCCCTTCGCGGAACTGCGCACCGTCCTCCAGATGGACTAGGCGCCAGTTTCACGGGCGCGTAGCCACTACACTCATTCGACATGCTTGACGTTCTGACTGGTTTCGCCATCATCTTCACCGTGATCGCGGCGGGCTGGTGGCTTGCCCAAAAGAAGGTGATCGGCCCGGGCGAGCAGCGGCTGCAGCTCAACCGCATCGCGTTTCATGTGGCCACGCCGGCGTTGATTTTTTCGTCGGTGGCGGTCTCGGAAACGGATGCGTTCTTCTCCCCGGTGATCCTGGTGATCGCGATCGCGACGGTGACCACGATGCTGATCTATTGGGCGATCAGTGCGGTGTGGTTCAAGCAGGATGCTGCGGAGACCATGGCGGGGGCGGCGTCGTCGAGTTATTACAACTCGGTCAATATCGGGTTGCCCATTGCCACGTACGTGCTGGGGGATCCGACGTACGTGATTCCGGCGCTGGTGTTGCAGATGGCGGTGCTCTCCCCCATCGTGATCGCTGGCCTGGACCGTGGGGCGTCGGGGGTGCTGAAGTCAGTGATTGCGGGATTGAAGGCGCCGGTGGTGGTTGCGGCGTTTGCGGGGTTTGCGGTGTCGGCGTCGTCGTGGACGGTGCCGGAGCCGGTGCTCGCCCCGCTGCAGATTCTGGGTGGCGCGTCCATCCCGATGATCCTCATGAGCTTCGGCGCCTCGCTCACCGGGGAGAAGGTGCTGCAGAGCCAGCGCTTAGCGACGACCACCGCTACCATCCTCAAGCTGATCGGCATGCCGGCCGTAGCGTGGGTAGTGGCGTCGCTTCTGGGCCTGACCGGCTCCGATATGTACGCGGCACTCATTCTGTGTGCGCTGCCGACGGCGCAGAACGTGTACAACTACGCGGCGACGTACCGCTCGGGCGAGGTGATCTGCCGGGACACCGTCTTCCTCACCACGTTCCTTTCGTTACCTGCGATGTTATTGATCGCGGGGGTGTTCTAGCCTTGACAAACATGGTGCGGTGGATCACACTCGTACAATGGCTAAGACACGGACTACATTTTTTGCCGCAGCACTGATGGCTGCGGCGCTGCTTGTTGGGTGCTCCTCAACAGGCGGCGCACCCCGCTCCGAGAACACTGAAGGGACCGCTGGTGGCGTCGATACGCCGAGGTACGTGGTGGCCATGGTCACGCACGGTGCGCCGGGCGACACCTACTGGGACCTCGTGCGCAAGGGCGCGGAGGACGCGGCGAAGAAGGACAACATCGAGCTGCGCTACTCCTCCGACCCGCAGGCGCCGAACCAGGCGAACCTGGTGCGCTCGGCGGTGGACGCTGGCGTCGACGGCATCGCCGTGACCATGCCGAACGCCGAGGCAATCGGCCCCGCAGCGCGCAACGCTGTCGACCGTGGTATCCCCGTCGTCGGCCTGAACGCCGGTATGGGCAAGTACCAGGACTACGGGATGACGGGCTTCTTCGGCCAGGACGAGTCGGTGGCGGGCAACGCCGCCGGCGAGCGCCTCAAGGAGGAAGGCAAGTCGAACGTCCTGTGCGTCATCCACGAGCAGGGCAACTCCTCCCAGGAAGCGCGTTGCGACGGTGTGCGCAAGGGCCTCGACGGCAACGTCGAACTGCTCTACGTCAACGGCCAGGATCTGACGTCCGTACAGTCCACCATCACCTCGAAACTGTCACAGGACAAGAGCTTCGACACCGTCTTCGCCCTCCAGGCGCCGGTGGCGATGCGCGCGACCGAATCCGTGAAGCAGTCCGGGTCCAAGGCGCAGGTCGCCACGTTTGACACCAACGCCGAGCTTGTCGACGCCATCGCCGACGGCCGCATCGCCTTCGCCGTCGACCAGCAGCCGTACCTGCAGGGCTACCTGGCCGTCGACTCGCTGTGGATCGCGAAGCGCAACGGCGGCACCCTAGGCGGCGGCCGCCCCGTCTACACAGGCCCGAGCTTCGTAGATAAGGACAACGTGGACAAGGTCGCCGAGGCAGCGAAGGCGGGCATGCGATGAGCGCGGCGGTGAGCGAAGGGGCGTCGACAAGCGATGACCGGCTACGAACGCACACTGGCTTTTCCAAGCTCATCCGACGCCCCGAGTTCGCTTCGATGCTGGGCTTCATCGCGATCTTTGCGTTCTTCCTGACCGTCGCCCCCGCGTTCCGCTCCTTTGAGGCGCTCGCGACCACCTTGTACGCGTCCTCGACGCTGGGCATCGTGGCGCTCGCGGTGGGGCTGCTGATGATCGGCGGCGAGTTTGACCTTTCCTCGGGCGTCGCCGTGACCACGGCCGCGCTGGCCGCGACGATGCTGAACTACAACCTGCACCTCAACTCGTGGGTTGGCGCGTTCATGGCGCTCGGGATCTCGCTGGCGATCGGCGCGCTGAACGGCTACCTGGTCACCCGCACCGGCATCGATAGCTTCCTGATTACGCTGGCGGCGTTCCTGATGCTGCAGGGCCTCGACCTGGCGGTGACCAAGCTGGTGACCGGCCAGGTGGCAACCCCGATCATCTCCGACATGGAGGGATTCCCGTCGGCGCACGTGGTGTTCGCGGGCACGTTTGACATTGGTGGCGTCACCTTGAACGTGACGGTGCTGTGGTGGCTGCTGCTCGTCGCGATTGCCTCGTTTGTGCTGTTCCGCACGAAGTTCGGCAACTGGATCACCGCGGTCGGCGGGGACCAGAACGCCGCGCGCGCCGTCGGCGTGCCGGTGCGCCGCGTGAAGATCCTGCTGTTCATGGGCGTGGGCTTCGCGGCCTGGTTCGTGGGCATGCACACCCTGTTCGCCTTCGACTCCATCCAGGCAGGCCAGGGCGTGGGCAACGAGTTCCTCTACATCATCGCCGCCGTCATCGGCGGCTGCGCTATGACGGGCGGGCGCGGCACCGCGGTGGGTACCGCGATCGGCGCGCTGATTTTCGGCCTGACGAACCAGGGCATCGTCTACGCCGGCTGGAACCCTGACTGGTTCAAGTTCTTCCTCGGCGCAACACTGCTGGTCGCCGTGTTTACGAATATGTCCTTCGCTAAGTACACCAAGGGGCGCTAAGTGGCTGTCATTGAACTGAAGAACATCACCAAGTCCTACGGCAGCTTCGATGCGCTGCGCGGGGTGAACCTCGCAGTGCGTGAAGGGGAGGTCACTTGCGTGCTCGGCGACAACGGCGCCGGCAAGTCCACGTTGATCAAGATTCTCGCTGGCCTGCACCAGCCGACCTCGGGCGAAGTGCTTATCGACGGCCAGCCAACCGCCTTCACCTCCCCCCGAGATTCGATCGATACCGGCATCGCAACGGTGCACCAGACGCTGGCGATCGTGGATGAGCTCAGCGTGTGGCGCAACTTCTTCCTCGGCCAGGAGCTCACCGGCCGCTTCGGCGTCCTCCGCGACGCCGAGATGAAGCAGATCTGTGCCAAGCAGCTCCTCGAGATGGGCATCGACATCCCCGACGTCGAGGTGGACGCCGGGAACCTTTCCGGCGGCCAGCGCCAGGTCGTGGCCATCGCACGCGCGGTGTACTTCGGCGCCCGCGTGCTCATCCTGGACGAGCCGACCGCGGCGCTCGGCGTGAAGCAGTCCGGCGTGGTCCTGCGCTTCGTCGCAGCTGCCCGCGACCGCGGCATCGCCGTCGTCCTGGTCACCCACAACCCGCACCACGCGTTCCTGGTCGGTGACCACTTCACCATCCTGAAGCTGGGCCGCCAGGAACTCGACGAGCCCCGGGAGAACGTGACCCTGGAGGAGCTGACCCACCAGATGGCTGGTGGCGGGGAACTCGAGGCGCTCAGCCACGAGTTGGGAAGGTAGTAGCGCGTTTCAGGTATACCTGAAACTCTTGCCGGTTTTAGCGATAGTTTCAGGTATACTCGAAACACATGAGAGCCCTGCATCCGCGACAGCAGTACCTCGACAACCTGCTGGCAGTCACCGATAGCGACTTCGTGCGCATCATCACCGGCGTTCGACGCTGCGGGAAATCGACCCTCCTCGAGCTGTACCGCCGCCACCTGCGCGAGCATGGCACCCCAGACGACGCCATCATGGTGATCAACTTCGAGGACCAGGCCAACGCCGCGCTGCGGGACCCTACAACCTTCCACGACACCGTTACGCAACGGCTCGCACAAGGGCTGCGCTACCTCCACGTCGATGAGGTGCAGGAGCTCGAGGACTGGGCGCGCGTGATTAACTCACTGCGCCTCAATGAACAGTTGGAGATCTGCGTGACCGGCTCCAACGCTTCCCTTTTCGTTGGCGAGTCGCTGACCTACCTAGCGGGGCGCTACATCGAGATCCCGATGCTGCCTCTTTCCCTGGCGGAGTTCATAGAGTTCCGCTACCCGGCGGATGCGCGCCCTGGCCTTGACAGTGCGTTTCAGGAGTGGGTCACCATTGGCGGCTTCCCCGCCACGGTACAGCTCGCGGACCCGGTGGTGATTCGTCAGGCGAACTCCTCCCTGTTCGATTCCATCTTCACTCGCGACATTTCCCTGCGTGGCCAGATCCGCGACACCGACGCTTTCCTGCGCGTGGCCCGCTTCCTCTTCGACAACGCCGGAAACCCGGTGTCCACGCACCGCATCGTGGGCCACCTCAAGCACGAGGGGCTCAAGGCGTCGAGTGAAACGGTGGACCGCTACCTCGGACTGATGGCGGACGCGCACCTTATCTATCAGTGCCGGGATTACGACACGAAGGGCAAGCGGTGGCTGAGTACAAACGGCAAGTTCTACTTCGTCGACCCGGGGCTGCGCACCGCGCTGCTGGGCTCTCGCCCTTTCAACTTCGGCCACGACTTGGAAAACATGGTTTACCTTGAGCTTCGCCGCCGTGGGTACCAGGTTGCCACCGGTAAGGTTCCCGGTGGGGAGATTGATTTCATCGCCAACGACGGCCAGCGCACACTCTACATCCAGGTGGCGCTCACGGTTACCGAGCCTGCAACGCTCGCGCGCGAGCTCGCACCGTTCGACGCCCTGCCCGCCGGGTCCCGCTGCATCCTCTTGACGACGGACCGCTTCGCCCCCGACACCGGCAACGTCACGTGGCGCGACGCCATCGAGGTCCTCGCAGGCGGGGCGCTAGACTAACGCTTCGTGACGAAGCTCCTGGAACTCCTCCCCGTTGACCCTGCCAAGCCGCTCGCGATCCTGCCCGCCATCGAGGAAGCGCTGACCGGCCAGCGCGCCCTGCTCCCTGTGCCGACGAACGACCCGGCGCGCGCCAACCTCCTGCGCAACACGCAGGGCGTGGGCGAGCCGATCGCCGACGACGTCGCCCTCGTGGTGGCGACCTCCGGGTCCACGGGCACCCCGAAGGGTGCGCTGCTGACCCCGACGAACCTGATTGCCAGCGCGGACGCCACCCACCAGGCGTTGGGCGGGCCGGGCCAATGGCTGTTGGCGATGCCGGCCGCGTTCATCGCGGGCATCCAGGTGTTGGTGCGCAGCATGGTCGCGGGTGTCGAGCCCGCCTTCGTGGACTTGACCCACGGGTTCCACGTGGATGAGTTCGCGGCCCGCACCGCGGAGATCGCGGCGACTGGGGACCGCTGCTACACAGCGCTGACCCCGCTGCAGCTGGACAAGGCGATGTCGACGCTCACCGGCATCGACGCGCTGCGCAGCTTCGACGCGGTGCTCGTCGGCGGAGCGGCCACCAACCCGACACTGCTGGACTCGGCGGTCAAGCTGCGCATCAACGTTGTCACCACCTACGGTTCCTCGGAGACCTCCGGCGGCTGCGTCTACGACGGGGTGCCAATCGCCGGCGCCAACGTGCGCATCCGCGACGGCCGCATCTGGCTCGGCGGCCCCATGGTCGCGCGCGGCTACCGCAACCAGCCGGAGCACCCCGACTTCGCCGAGCCGGGGTGGTTCCGCACCTCAGACGCAGGCCAGCTTGCCGACGGCCACCTGACGGTCGAAGGGCGCGTCGATAATGTGATTGATTCGGGTGGGCTGAAGCTGCAGCCGGAGGTGCTGGAGCGCTTCCTGCTGGGTGTGCCAGGTGTGACGGACGCGTGCGTGGTCGGCGTGCCGGACGAGCGTTTCGGGCAGCGGATCTGCGCCGCCTTTGCGGGTGAGGCGCAGGTGCCGGACGTGATGGATGCCCTGCAGGACCTGCCGCGGTGGCAGGTACCGAAAGAGCTCAAGCGCGTCGCGGCGTTGCCGTTGCTGGGGCCGGGCAAGGTGGACCGGTCCGCGGTGCGCGACCTGTTCTAGCCTGCGTTGACGACCGCGCTGATGTCCTCGGCACTGTAGCTTGCGGCGAGCTGGGCGTCGTTACCCCCGCGCAGGTTTGTGCGCACCAGCGCCACCGACTGCGAGCCTGGTACCAGCGGAAACTCCTTCGGTTTGTCAAAGACTTGGCGCACAAAGTGCCCGGAGCGCACCGCGCACATGTTGAGCCACACGTCGTCGGCGCTGGGGGCGGCGCGTTGGAATGCGTCGCCCTGGGCGGCGACGAAGTCCACCATCGCGGGTGGGTACGCCACGCCGGAGACGCCGGTGGCGAAGTGCCGTGGGCTCGGCGCGGTGGTGCGCACACTGCGCCACTGCGTGTACGGCGCGAATTGGCCGCCACGCAGCGAAATCTCGTGGGCGCGGTACGCCGTCACCGCCAGCGGATCCACCACCAGCTTCTCGACGAACCACCTCGGGTACAACACGTCATCATCCACCGTGATCACGCTCGTCCCCGTGCCCGCGATCTGCCGGAACGTGCCGTAGTACTTGGTGTGCGGGCCGTAGTGGCCGTCGGAACGCCGCACCTGCAGGCCGCGCTCCATGAGCTCGTGGAGCGGCTCAGGCCAGGGCGCATCGAAGTCCTCCGCGTCCAGCCACAGGATGGTGGGCACGCGGCGAGTCCCCACCAGCAGCGATGCAAGGGTGTGGTGGACCGTCGATAAGCGGGTGCCGTGCGAAGTCAGGCTGATGACAGTGTGGCCGTCGGCGGGAAACTCGAAGCGCCCGGAGCGCACCGCCAACCGCAACGACGGCAGACGCAGCGCCGCGCCTATCTGCGCCACCGCCTGCCGCGCCGCGTAATCAACCCACATGGCGCACCACTTTAGCCGACAGGCCCGACACGGGGCATGATGGAAAGCATGAACGCACAACCCAACCTGCACGCGTGGTGGGAAGCCTCCCGCCCCCACACCTGGCCAAACGCCTTCGCGCCCGTCATCGCCGGCACCGGCGTCGCGGCCTTTACCGCGCACGCCAACCTCGGCCGGGCGCTGTTGGCGCTGCTCGTGGCGTGGGCCCTCATCATCGGCGTCAACTTTGCCAACGACTACTCCGACGGCATCCGCGGCACCGACGACGACCGCTCCGGCCCCACACGCATCACCGCCAGCGGACTCGCCGAACCCAAAGACGTAAAACTCGCCGCCTTCATCGCGTTCGGTGTTGCAGGGCTGTTCGGCATCATCCTGTCCGTGCTGGCCGGGGCGTGGTGGCTGATCCTGGTCGGCGCCGTCTGCATCGCCGCCGCTTGGTTCTACACCGGCGGCAACAACCCCTACGGATACATCGGACTTGGCGAGATCAGCGTCTTCATCTTCTTCGGCCTCGTCGCCGTGATGGGCACCGAGTTCGTCCAGACCGGCTTCCTGTCCTGGGAGGGCCTGCTCGTCGCCGTGGCGATCGGCGCAATCTCCGCATCCGTGAACCTAGTCAACAACATCCGCGACATCCCCACCGATGCGGAGGCCGGTAAGCAAACCATCGCGGTCCGCCTCGGCGACGCCCGCGCCCGCGCCCTGTTCACCGTCCTGACCTGCGTCCCGTTCGTAGTCAGCGTGCTGTTGGCCCTGGTGTACGCGCCGGCCCTGGTCGGACTGGTGGCGCTCCCCCTGGCGATCGCCGCCATCATGAAGGTCCGCAGCGGCGCGACCGGCACAGCCCTCATCCCGGTGCTGGGCCTCAACGGCAAGGCCATGCTGGCGTGGGCCGTGCTCACGGCGGTTGCGCTGGCGTTCGGCGGGATGGTCGTCCCGTACGCGTAGGGCTGGTTCTTTGTGGTTTTGCGGGGTCTACGCACCAAATTCCCTCGCGCAGCAGTTTGCGTAACCTGGGCTTTTCCAAACCTCCGCGCGAAAATCTAGGAATTTGATGTCCTCGTTCGCCGCGCTAGTGACAAAAGACGCAACCCCCTTTTCACGACCTGGACTTTTACCGAGGTCGAGCGGCAGGATTGCGTCCATTGTCACTCGCCGTTCACACAAGACACCACATTCCCCCACCCGATTTACGCGACCGAGGGAAACGCTCCGACGCCACTCTGAAAAACGGGAATGTGGTGCACGTGCTACGCTCGGAACCCATAATTGTATACGGAATCCCATACATTTTGTTTATACGTTTGAAGGAGTTTCCATGAAGCGTCGCATCACAGCCGCAGCCCTGGCTGGCGCAACCGCACTTTCCCTCGCCGTCGCCCCGACCACGTAGGCAGCGGAGAACCCAGACATCCTCGACACGCTGGATAAGGTCGACGGCAAGCTGCAGGAGACAGAAAAGGAGGTCCGAACGAAAGTCGAGCGCGCCAAGCTCCGAAAGATCCTGCACGACAAGGGCACCAGCGCCGCACCAGATACCCAGACCACCCGGGACTGGGTGTACGGTTCCGTGGAGAACGGTTCCTCCGCCGAAGAGGCCTACCGGGCAACGCAGGTCGGCTGGATCCTGACCTGGATCGCAGTTGCCGCAGCAGGCCTGGGCACCATCGGCTACGGCGCGAAGGTCGCCGGTGTGCTGCCTCCACAGGTTGCGCAGGCGCTGCCGTTCTAAGGACCTAATCTCTCGCCCGGGTGGCATCAGTGGGGCATAATGTTGCGCATGTCGACATTCACTGATGCCATCGAGGAACTCCGCAAGCTGCCGTCGAAGTCGGAGCAAGGGTTGGCGTTTGAAAAGTTGATGGTCAACTACTTCAAGACGGACCCGACGCTATCGAGTGAGTACTCGGAGGTGTACCGCTGGGTGGATTGGCCGTTCAACGGTGGCAAGTCAGACGTGGGGATTGACCTCGTCGCGAAGCGGGTGGATGACGGCGAGTGGACGGCAATTCAGTGCAAGTTTTACATGCCCACGACGCATATTCAGAAGGGTCAACTGGACTCGTTCTTTGAGGCGTCGGGACGCTCGTTCGAAACTGACCGCGGGGTGGAGCAGTTTGCGAACCGTCTGATTATTTCGACGACGGACCATTGGTCGTCGAACGCTGAGGCGATGCTGGAGAACCAGCTGATCGCCACGAACCGGATCGGTACGTCGGCGATTGCGGAGTCCCCGATTAATTGGGATATCGCTTACCCAGGCAGTGAGATGTCGGTGAACCTCACCTTGCGGGAGACGTTTGAGCCGCGGCCGCATCAGGCAACGGCGATTGAAAAGTCGCTGGAGGGGTTCAAGGCGCACGATCTCGGCAAGCTGATTATGGCCTGCGGTACGGGGAAAACGTTTACGGCGCTGCGCTTGGCTGAGCGTTTTGCGAAGGAGCACTATGGCAAGGCGCGAGTGCTGTTTTTGGTGCCGTCGATTAGTTTGTTGTCGCAGTCGTTGAAGGAGTGGACTGCGCAGGCACGGATGGATCTTCGCAGTTACGCGGTGTGTTCCGATAGCAAGGTGGCGCGCAAGGCGGAGGATATCGCCTCATATGACCTTGAGGTGCCGGTGTCCACGAACGGCGCGGACATCGCAGAGCGGTTGTCGAAGCGCAAGCGCGCGGCTGGGTTGAGCGTCGTGTTTTCGACGTACCAGTCCCTGCCCGCGATCCACGACGCGCAAGAAGCTGGCCTCGAGGAGTTCGATCTTGTCATTTGCGACGAGGCCCACCGCACCACAGGGGCCACGCTCGCTGGGGAGGACCCGTCGAACTTCTCCCGCATCCACGACAATGACTACGTCAAGGCAAAGAAGCGCCTGTACATGACTGCCACCCCACGGCTTTTCGACGAAACCGTGAAGGGCAAAGCCATCGAGCATTCGGCGGAACTGTACTCCATGGATGACGAAGCCGTGTATGGCCCCGAGTTTCACCGGTTGGGGTTCGGAGAGGCCGTCGATAAGGGGTTGTTGACGGACTACAAGGTGCTCATCATGACTGTGGATGAGTCGCTGGGTGCCGATGCGATGGGCAAGTTCAACGCTGCTGGTGGCAAGGACATTAACTTAACGACGGGCTCCGCGATGATCGGCGTTTGGAATGCGTTGGCGAAGCGCTCGGGGGGTTTGCAGGGCAAGAAGGGCGGCTTCGATGAGGGCGCGGAGCCGATGCACCGCACGGTGGCGTTCGCGAAGGATATTAAGACGTCGAAGGCGATCACTGAGGCGTTCCCGCTGCTGGTGAAGTCGCACCGCGAGCTGTTGCAGGAAAAGGCGGTGCTCAATGACGTTCAGACGCTGAACATGGATCTTGACGTGCAGGCGCAACATGTTGATGGCGCGATGAATGCCCTGGAGCGCAACACGAAGCTGACGTGGCTTGAGTCGGATATGCCGACCAATGAGACCCGTGTGCTCACAAACGCCAGGTGCCTTTCGGAGGGTGTCGACGTCCCCGCCCTCGATTCGGTGGTGTTTTTCAACCCGCGTAATTCGATGGTGGACGTGGTGCAGTCCGTTGGTCGCGTGATGCGGAAGGCGGAAGGCAAGGACTACGGCTACATCATTTTGCCGGTGGCGGTGGCGCCGGATACATCGCCGTCGGAGGCGCTGAACGATAACCAGCGGTTCAAGGTTGTATGGCAGATCCTCAACGCGTTGCGTGCACACGACGACCGCTTTAACGCCAAGGTGAACTCGATTGCGCTCAACGAGAACGTGCAGGATGATTTGCCGATTTCCGTCCAGCCAGTTGTTGATCCTGCGCAGGAGGCGAAGAAGAAACTCGCGAACAGTGAGCGGACCGAGGCCCACGAATCCGACCAGGTGACAGCCCAGCAGATCGCGTTGTTCTCGCTTGAGCAGTGGCAGGAAGCGATCTACACCAAGCTGGTGGACAAGGTTGGTACCCGCACCTACTGGGAGGATTGGGCCGACGACGTCGCGGACATCTCCAAGGCGCAGGTCACCCGCATCCGCGCGCTGCTTGACCAGGCGGATGCGACACTGCGCGGTGAGTTCGACACCTTCGTAGAAGGTCTGCGGGGTAACCTCAACGACTCGATCTCTGAGGACGAGGCAATCAGTATGCTGTCGCAGCACCTGATTACCGCCCCAGTATTTGACGCCCTGTTTAGCGAGCACAACTTCGCCGTCCACAACCCGGTCTCCCAGGTCATGCAGCGCATGGTCGACGCCCTCGACGACAGTGACCTGGATGCCGAGACTGACTCGTTGGAGAAGTTCTACGCCTCGGTGCGTGTGCGCGCATCTGAGGTCACGAGTGCATCCGGGAAGCAGCAGGTGATCAAAGAACTTTACGAGCGTTTCTTCCAAAAGGCGTTCAAACGCGACGCCGACAAGCTGGGCATTGTGTATACCCCGGTGGAGATCGTGGACTTTATCCTGCGCGCCGCCGACGATGTGTCGAAGAAGCACTTCGGCCGCGGTTTAACCGACGAGAGCGTGCATATCCTGGATCCGTTTACGGGCACCGGCACGTTTATGGTGCGCCTGTTGCAGTCCGGGTTGATTGATCCGAAGGATCTCGCACGCAAGTACGCCAACGAGTTGCACGCCACCGAGATCATGCTGCTGGCTTACTACGTCGCGGCCGCCAACATCGAAACGACGTTCAACGCGTTGCTGGCCGAGGCAGCCAAACGCTCGGAAAGCGCACCCCCCCCCCGCTACGTTTCCTTCGAGGGCATCGCGCTTGCCGATACGTTCCAGATCCACGAGGAAGGAGACATCCTCGACCTCACGGTATTCAGAAACAACAACGAGCGCATCGTTCGGCAGAAGGAAGCCCCGATCAACGTCATCGTGGGCAATCCGCCGTACTCATCGGGTCAGAAAAAAGCGAATGACAACAACGCGAACCTGAAGTACCCGACGCTGGATGCGCGTATCGCGGAGACGTACGCGGCGAAGTCAACGGCGACGAATAAGAACTCGCTATACGACTCATATTTGCGCGCATTCCGGTGGGCGACGGACCGAATCGGGGATCATGGCGTCGTGGCGTTTATCGCAAATAACGGCTGGGTAGACGGCAACACCGGAGATGGTGTCCGCCTGTCGATGGCCGAGGATTTCACCGACCTCTATGTTTTCAATCTGCGCGGCAACTCTTTGGGTGGTGGCGAACAAGCCAAGCGTGAGGGCGACAATGTCTTTGATATCCGGGTTGGCGTTGCGGTGCTGATCGGTGTGAAGGATCCTTCCAAGACCGGCTTCCACCTGCATTACGCGCAGACTCCTGACTATCAGAAGCGTAAAGAGAAGCTGGCGTTTGCCGAGAATGCGTCAATTGACCGGATTAAGTGGCGTTCAATCACGCCGAATCAGCACGGTGACTGGCTAAATCAGCGTAGTGCCGAGTTTGGGACGTGGCCCGTGATCGGCGAGAAGAAGAGCGACGAAACAACATTCTTCACAACGTATTCCTCAGGACTAAAGACAGGTCGCGACTCGTGGTCTTATTCGTCTTCTACCCCACAACTCGTAGAAAACATCGAGACGCACGTTGCGAACTACGATCAGGCGCAAGTTGTGTTGCGAAGCGAAGGGTTCGAGCAAAACAAGCGGGGTGTCGATGCGTTGTTTGCGCAGCACCCGGAGTTGATCGACAGCACGCAGGGTTCATGGAATCGTAGCTTGAAGCAGGAGTTAGCCCGCGGAACCGAGATTACGGTCGATACGGACCGTGTCTACACCTCGTTGTACCGCCCGTTTTTCAAACAGCGCAGTTACTTTGCGAAAGAACTCAACGACATGGTGTACCAGTTGCCGTCGATGTTCCCGACGCAGCACCACCACAACATTGGGTTTGCCCAGATGACCGTGGGCGCAGTGAAGCCTTACAGCATTTTTGCAGCTGATATGCTCCTTGACCTTAATCTGTTTGGTTCAGAAGGGACACAGTTCTTCCCCCGCTTCACCTGGGAGCCCGTGGACGCTGGGGATGGTGGGTTGTTTGGCGAGGGGGCGTCGATAAGCGAGGGTGAATCCTCGATGTATGGGCAGGTCGGTGAGGTTGTTGCGGGGCATGTGCGCAAGGACAACATCACTGATGCGATCAAGGCGCTCTACCGCGATGCGCTGGGTGCCGATGTCACTGGTGACGACATCTTCCACTTCGTCTACGGCAAGCTGCACGACCCGAACTATCGGGAGGCGTACGCGACGGACTTGAAAAAGATGCTGCCGCACATTGAGATACCGGGAACGCGTACGGAGTTCGATAAGTTTGCGCGCGCCGGCAAGGAACTCATGGACCTGCACGTTGGGTACGAGGATGTGGAGCCGTACCCGCTGGACATCGCGGTCAAGGGCGACGAGTCCGACCCAGACACCTGGCGTGTGTTGAAGATGAAGTGGGCACGCAAGAAGGACCCAGAGACGGGTAAGAACGTCAACGACGTGACCAAGTTGATTTACAACAAGCGCGTGACCATCACCGGTATCCCGGCTGAGGCTGATGAGTACATGCTGGGGTCACGCTCTGCGCTGGCGTGGCTGATTGATCGCTACCAGGTGAAGAAGGACAAGGCGTCCGGGATTGTCAACGACCCGAACGATTGGGCCGATGAGGTTGGCAACCCGCGCTACATCGTGGATCTGATTGGCAAGGTCACGCGGGTTGCGGTGGAGACGGTGCGGATCGTGGAGGGGCTGCGAGAATAACGCCGTTTGCTTCATTGACAGTTGAGGCTCGAGAGCGTGGCTTCATCACGGATGATCGAAAAGCGGTGCGGTGGCCCCTCAGTCGTCAGGTTGACCTTGAACACCTCACCGAAGATCCGGGCCGTAGCGGACGTGTCATCCACCTCGACCTCAACTCATCAACCGCACCCTCAAGTCTGCATGCGTCTTTAGCGTCTTTAGACGCTTTCCTGGCGTCATCACCAATCTTCAAACCGAAAGAGGAGTCAGCCATGAGAGGCGTATCCCCCACTTGAACCATGTAGCTTTTAGGCTACACTTGGGCGTGTGGAGATCATTTCCAGCAGCTTGTTTGACGCCTGGTTAGGTGAGCTAAAAGACAAACATGCTCAGCGACGCATTTTGTATGCAATAGCCCGATGCGAAGCACACGGAAGAATGATTGGAGACATCAAACCCGTTGGCGAGAAGGTGAGCGAGATGAGATTTCATTTCGGGCCCGGCTATCGGGTGTACTACACCCGACTAGGCGCAATAACGGTTTTCCTGCTGGCCGGAGGAGATAAATCCAGCCAGGATAAAGATATTCGAACCGCTCAAAAGCTCGCACAACAGGTAAGGGAGGAACAGTCGTGAAGGAAGTAACATTTTCAGCGTTCGATGCAAGCAAATATCTCGATAGCCAAGAAGCAGTGAACGATTACCTGGCTATCGCACTCGAAGACGGCGATACGAAAACCGTACAGGTGGTTTTGCGTGACATTGCAAGGGCACACGGCATGAGCCAGCTCGCTAAAGAGACTCAACTCAACCGTGAATCCCTCTACAAGTCACTATCAAAAGACGGTAACCCGTCCTTTGCGGCTATCACGAAAATCATGAAAGCCCTGGGACTCAAAATAACTCTCGCTACACAAAATGCCTAGATACCTACTGGAATCACATCACCAATAAACCAAACGTGCCTCTGCTCAGCCCGTCCGGCCTCTATCCGCCGATCAGTGGTGGATCGCGGATTTCACGTATGTGCACACCAGCTGCGGTTTCAGCTACGTGGCTTCTGTCACCGACGTATTCACCCGTGAGATCCTGGCGTATGTCGTGGACACCCGAGCCACGAAATCTTTGGCCATCCGTGCGCTGCGACAGGCACTGGCACTACGCCAGCGCCAGGACCCGTACTTTGAGTCGGCCGGGGTGCCCCATCACTCGGGCGGGCTCACAGTACACTCCCACACATCTCCGCCGTCTGCTTGCCGTCCATCAGATAGACGGGTCCATCGGCACTGTCGGCGACGCCTACGACAACGGTCTGATGGAGTCAACGATCGGGCTGTACAAGTCTGAACTCATTGATTTCGAGGCAGAGACGTGGACGAACTGGGGGGAGGTGGAACGCGCCACAGCCGGATGGGTCCACTGGTACAATCACGAGCGGTTGCATTCCTCGCTCGGGCATATCCCGCCGATCAAGCACTACACCAACTACCAACGAGAAAACCACGCAGGCCTTCACGCCGCGTAACACGCCGCTCTCAAAAAGTCAGGCCGATTCACAACACCAGCAGAAGGATGCTCTTTGACGAGTTTGAACGCGGCGTACTAGGCGAACTTCCTACAACACCGTGGCAGCATACCGAATGGAAACGTGCGAAAGTCGCACCCAACTTCCACATCACCGTCAATACTGCACGTTACTTAAGTGCCTTACCAGCTTGTCGGCCGGACTGTCGATGTGCGTATCACTGGCAATGAAGTAACCGTTTTTGATGCCGGGCAGCGTGTTGCAACCCACCGGCTTGCCCAAGCCCGGGGGATCTATGTCACCGATGTGGATCATATTCCTGCCAACATGGCTGATACCACAGGGTTGTGGACCAGTGAGTACTTCTACCGTGAGGCAGCCAAGATCGGGCCCGCAACCCGGAGCGTCATCGAAGAACTCATCAGCGCAAAGGCAATCCCTGCCCAGGCGTATCAGTCGTGGCGAAACGTACTGAATATGGGCAAACACGCCAATAAGGTGATCTTGGAACAAGCCTGTGCACGCCTGATCGCACCTGATGGCACCAGGAGGGCTGTGCCGTATACCGCGGTGAAAAACATGATGGCCGCGGTACGCAAAGACCAATCAACCCGCCCGACAGGCCATGATCTGCCAGCCACAACACCGCCTGAAACACCACCGGTGGAACACGCACGCGATACCCGCGGCGCATATCTGGGTGGGTCTGCCCAGTTCAGTATGGAAAACCTCACGAAGAAAGGACCTCTACAGTCATGACACAGCCACAATCAGCATCAGCATCAGCGCGCTTTCTTGATGAATCGATCCTGCCTGTCTTTACCGATCTACGTATGACGGCTTTTGGCCGAACCGTGATTGATATTGCAGCAGATCCCATCTTCGACTCGTGGAGCTTTTCTGACAAAGTGCTCTACGCGCTCGATAAAGAAGTCGCGGCCAAGCGTGAACGACGAGTCAACAAATTACTCAAAGCATCCCGATCGCCAAATCTCGATGCGTGTATCGAAGACATCACCTACGCACCCGGCCGCAACCTCAACAAAGAGCAAATCACCAGACTCGCTCACTGCCAATGGTGTCAAAAAGCGCAAAGCATTGTCATCCTCGGCAAATCATCCGTCGGCAAAACATACCTGGCCCAAGCACTCCTTACCGCTGCGTGCAGAAACGACTACTCTGCTCGTTTCTTCCGCACAGACACCCTGGCCAACCAGCTGATGGTGCTACGCCATGATGACACAGCACGCATGGAGTTTCTTCAAGATCTCCACCTGGCAGACGTACTCGTACTTGATGACTTCTTAACAACGCCGATTGATGCTGCCACAGCACACCAGCTGCTCAACATTCTTGCTGAGCGTGAACACCGGGGATCAACCATTGTCACCTCCCAGTTCACGCCCGATGAGTGGTACAAGTCCATCCCGGATGCTGTCATCGCCGAGTCGATTTTGAATCGGCTTGTCGTTGGCGCTGAGATCATCACGCTGGAAGGTCCGAATATGCGCCTCGAAGCCAATACGCAGTAGCGGCTCATGGTCAACGCCCGGGTGTTACTCGATACTCACCCGGGCGTTACTAAATCCGTGGTCCTAACAGCTATCGCGTCCCCATTCGTGGCCATGTCTCAGTCGTTTAGCAAGCAGGCGAATACGCTCTGGTACGAGATTTTCGATGTCGTCAAAGCCAACTCGCTGGTGGACTACTCGGGGCCGACTCCTGCGGATAACGTGATGGAACGGCTACTTCAGGCACGCTCATAGTTATTGGCGTAGTGCGGGTGCGGTGTGGGCGTAGATGACGACCACTGCAATCAAGGCGATACAGACGGCGAAGGGTGCCAGCGGGTTCCACCCGTAAAGGGCGGTCGAAGCCAGCGGGGCAATCGCGTACGCCAACCCATTATTAGCGTTGATGATGCCAGCCACTGCGCCTTGCTCATCTGCACTCATCTTCAAGGTTGGGCCAGTGTTGTACCCGGGCATCGCCAGTCCCATACCTACCCCCAGCACGATACACCCGACAACCAGTAAAGCGTGCGAGGAGGTAGGCCAAATGAGCACAGTTGCAACTAGTGTAATGGCCAGACCAGTACGTAAAAGCTTCGCTGCTCCCCACCCTGTCTTTGGAGCAATCACCGCTTGGGCAATGATCATGGTCACGCCCATGATGGTCAGGTAAATCGCGGAAATACCTGCGGTCGCAGTTGCCGACAGGGCGAAGCGGTCTTGGACAGTGAATCCAAAAATCGTAGCAACAGAAGAAAACACAAGAAACATCACCAGACCAGTTGCTAGCCAGGGAGCTACACGCGGATCAGTGAAGCGAATCCGTTGAGGCTTTGCAAAAAGTTGCCCTCGGCTTTGAGGTGCGAAACTCACCAAGAGAACAACCAGACCAATCACCATCACAACGGGCATGACCACCAAGGGCAAGAGCAGGCCACCAGCAGCGGCTAACACACCTCCAGTAACACCTCCAACAATGGAGGCCATCCCTTGAGCCGCTCCAATCATGCCCAGTGCTTTTACCCGCCCGTTCTCGCTGGCAGCATGCGTGACCAGGTGGGCTTGCGCGGTCGGGGCGATCGCTGAAATCCCTCCACCATAGAGCAAACCACGAGTGATCACAACACCAAAAACTAGTCCGACACCGCCAACTACCTGGTTCATCCCCAGGTAGGAGACAATACCGAAGGCGCTCAAAGCGATGATCGCGATCACAAGCCCGGCAGCGAGTACACGTTTAGCGCCGACACGTTGGGAAGCTCGCCCCCAATAAGCACTCAAGCTCGCTAGTACAATCGCTGCCAAAGAGATAGTGGCGCCAATATGCCATTCCCGCAATCCCATCTGTCGTGACAGTGGCGCGATGATCGGATTGAGAATCATTTGCCCCATAAAGGCGAGAAAAACGATTCCCACTACCAGGTTTGCTTGCGCTCCTGGATCAATAGAGCTCTGTGTCGGCTTATTACTACGAGGGTCGGGCATCACTACACTCCATTACTAGAACACTGTTTCACTTAGGGATATTGTAGAATGGTGTTCTAGTAAGGGTCAAGGAATAAGTTAGGGTCACCTTATGAACACTGCGCTAACGGGGCGAAGGGCTGGGCTATCACGCGAGCTGATTGTCAAACAAGCTGTACAGTTAAGCGCGATCAGTGGCGTTGAGGGATGGTCAGTACGGGACATTGCCCGTGAACTGGGCGTGGTTCCCTCAGTGATTTATCATTATTTTCCAAACAAGGAAGCCATTTGTGATGCTGTTGTAGACCGGGTATGTGTCGGGATTGAAGTTCCCGACCCGGACCTTGAATGGAAAGCCTGGTTTCGAGCTATGGCTCACAATCTACGCCCCGCATTGTTAGCATATCCGGGGATTACCGACAGGTTCGCGCGGGGCAAGTTCACCGAACAGTTTTTGCCGATGATCGATGGAGCCTGGGCCAAACTACAAGAAGCTGGGTTTGGTGACAATTCGCCTGTGGCCTACACAATTATCGCGAACTCGATCATCCACACGATCGGAGCGAGAAACCTGCGCGCATCCAATCAAATCCAGCCTCGCCACAACCTGCACGAAATGCTTGTCAGGCTTGAGCCTATGATGGCTCAATCTGTTGGACTGACCAGTATTGTCAACTCTTACCTGGAGCCTCTCTCACACCCTGATGAAGAAGAAGCGATGTCCGAGGAATACTACGACCTCGTCATCGATGTGATTCTAGACGGCATCGAACACACCCTGCTGCCTTAACTCTGACCCACTTCTCAATCATCGTCTTAGTGAGCGCCCGCACAGCTGTGTACTTCAACACAGCGGATGTAGCCCAGTTGATAAGCCGGGTCAGTTCACGTTCACCCCCGCGTTCTCATGGTCACGGAGACGGTTAAGTAGTTCTTCCTGATACGGATTATTCATGGTGTGCCCTTCATCCAGGTATGGGTAAAGGGGGCCAAGGCACACACCCTGACCCCTTCGCTGTCTGCTACGGGCTAGCGTCTACTCGGTAGCACCCGCCGTGGTCGGCTCCACCACATCCTGTTCAGCCGTCGCCAGCGCCTCCGGGCGGATCACGGAACGGCAGCATGGACGATTCCTCCACCTCCGTGATCTGGTAGCCGAACGGGGTAGCCATCGGGTGGCCCGCAGTGACCACCTCACGGCCCGGCACCGTCGGCGCGGAAATGATGCGGAACCCGAGCAGGCGACCAATCTCACCGTTCAAGAGATTGCCGTTGTTCACTGCCTTGTCCAGGCGCTCGTCGTACAGCAACGCCGATTCCATCTCCGGGCCAACCATCACGAAACGGTCAGTCTTCGGAACCGAAGTGGCGTTGAGTTTCTTACGCAGCGCCACCAGCGTCTTGTACGCGTCCTTCTTCTCAATGTCGAGCGGGAGGGTGCCCACCTTGTTGGAGTTCTTCACTCCGTCCTTCATGAGCTTGCCGATGTAGGTATCGACCTGCTCGGACATGCCTTCCTCTGCCTCGCTGACTGCCTCCGGCTTCACGTCCAGAGCAGACTGGACGGAAGATACCAGCGGAATCTTGAAGTTGAAGTAGTCGCCCTGGTCGGTCTTGAACTTACGCTCTCCGAACTCGACATCTTCAACAATCATGTCTTCGGACTCGTCGTACTTACGGATGGTGGGGACGGCCAAGGTTGGAGACAACAACCTCGTCACCCTTGCCCTTGATTTCACCTTCGAATTCGCGGTTCGTCACGCCTTCCTGCGCGAATGCCCAGGTCTCCTTGAGCGGCTGCATGAGCGCGGACGCGACAACGGGGCCAATTACCGGATCCCAGTTCTTGTGGGACTGTGGAGTTGCCATAGTGTGTTCCTCCTAGTGGAAACTGTTAGCGGCTGATACGGCCTTCCTCCACTGCCTTGTTGATTTCCTCAAACTTGCCCTGTGCGTACAGGCGGTTGAGGTCATCGGCGGTGAGGATTCGGCCATCGTTGTTGTTCGTGGGGCTGGGGTTCCGCTGGTGCGGGGTGCTACCCCACCCGCCTTGAACTGTGGGAATGAGTTGAGCGTGTTGGTGACGAGTTCGCCAGCCTTACTGTCCCACTCGTCGCTGCCCCACTTCGGGAGATCACCTACACCACGGAGATACGGCACAAGCATGTCGGGGGCTGCCCCGTTTTCCTTCGCCAGCTTGCGTAGGGTGTTGTCCTCGCGCATTCGGTCGAGTTCGGCCTGGAGCTTGTCACGCTCGGCTTCTCGTTCCTGCGCGGCGGCCTTGGCCTGCTTGATTTGTTCCTCCGAGTCTTCGTCGGACGGTTCAAAACCGAGTACCTGCGCGAGTTTCTTCAACGTCGCTGCCTGTTCTTCCGCCTGCTTCGCCTTCACTCGGCGGTCGCCGTTCTCGTTCTTCAACTTGCGGTTTTCCGCTTCGTATCGGGCGAGCTGCTTACGTAGCGCGTCAAGGTCTACGGCTTCGTCCGCCTCGTTGGCCTGCGCCTCGCCTAGGTGTTCACCGGCTTGAGTGTAGTTGCCCTGCTCGGTGTCGTGCTGGGCTTGCTGCGCCTTGTCAGCGGCCTGCTGTGCGAGGTCTGCGGGGGTGGTGTTTTCATCCGACATGTGGTTTGTCTCCTCATTGGGGGCTTGGGTGGTGTTCCACGCCTTGGTGGTAACGGGGAGGAGTATCGCGGAGTCAGGGTGGCGGTCAGTGTTGCGTGACGGTCACCCAGGCGGAATCGTCCTCACACACCTGCCAGTACCACTCCGGCCACGTATCAGCGTTGGAAGGCAAAGCCACAACCCCTGTAGGGGTTACCCAGGCGGGAGCGTCACCAACCACCATGGGCACTGTTTCCTCCGGCATTACCATCGCCTCGTCACCGTAAACAACCACCCGGTTAGACCACAGGCGTTCGGGCAGCGCCTCCCTAGCGCGCTCCACCGCCCGTGCTGCAACGTCAATCAACGCTAATCACCGCCAAAACTTCATCCGTAGGTGTCAAATCGTCCGTGCGCATCATCGTCAGCGAACCCGCCTTCAACTTCTTCAACCGTTCGTCAACATTGATTAGTCCATCTGATGACTGGCCCTCAAACCACTTGATCTCGCCGTCCTCTTTAACCCAGTTCCAGATATGGCCGCTCCTAGTGTGTGCACGGCACGTACCGGGACATCATCGCGGGGTTCCTCGGGACGGTCGAAGGGTTATAGAGCGTGGCGTGGGGTCGGATTGGCCGTTTTAAAAAATAATGCTTTGTTGCCTTAAGAAATCAAACTCTGTCATGCACTGCACTCCCAAACCATTGGCAACGTCAGGCAGCTTGACCCGCGTTTGTTTTCGCGGACTCGGGGTCTCGTTCGTAATCACGGTGAAGTCTCGGGCATGCGCACTCGCCACTATCCAAGAATCTGCAACGCGCAGAAATTCTCGAATTGCGCTTTCTTCATAGGGAGCATCCTTACGATCACGCACCCATTGTGTTACCGCACGATAGGAGTCAACCTCTTCTTGCGTCACAGTGAGAATCTGCGACGTAGGGACGAAGCTTCTCAGCCACTGTGACTTTTCGTCATCTCGTTTCAGCAACTCATCTTCTACAGTCTGGTGAAAATAAAACTGACCATTGGAGAAAAACGAATCGAACTGCCGCCAGTACGTTTCAAAAATGTCCCGTGGCCGATGATTGAACGCACCAATCACGATATTCGTATCGATGAGGTACATCTATGCGACCCCCTGCGCACGAGTAACCGTATTCTTCAACGTCTCGGTCTTGGCAATCCCCAGTTGACGCGAAGCCTCCTCTTCAGAAATTGCACCGTCTACATATGCCCCGGTGACGGTGTCCAAAAATCGGCCACCCAGCCGCGACTTCAACGTGACGAAAAAGTCGCCGCCTCCGCCAACAACTGGAGGCTTGAGGTTCGAGGGACGTTGCCGAAGGAATTCCTGCACTTGTGGTTTGCCAAGGCGACGCTGCCCCACCAGTGACCACAGCGCCGTATCCGCACTCACGCGGTACGCATCGTATGCCCACTGAGTTATGTTATTCAGGTCGGGATTACGGTCCCACTCCTGCAACAACGCATGCTGTGGCAGAAGCAGGGCAGCTGCAAACCTGTTACACCATCGCTCCACATCGTGATGATCATTCATGGCACCTGTGAGACCTTCTGCAGCGAGCAGTACGTGGCCTAGCTCGTGAGCAAGGCTGAAGTACTGCCCAACTTTGTAATCACTGCCGTTAACGAAGATCAAGGGATAGGGACCATCAAACAGTGTGAAAGCTCGAAACTCGTCGATGTCGAGTTTGCGGTGGTTGTTATTTCCAAGTACGGAGTTTCGCATCACTAAGACACCGCAGTGCTCAATTGCATCCGCTAATTCCAGCACATTCTCCCGACCAGTGGGCGCTTTACCCGGCCTCCATCCGACATCGGCAAGCTGGGGTAACAATGCACACACCGCATCGTCCGGGCTATCACGCAGTGTCCAGGCACCACCGAAATTTGGAGGATCAATTCCTTCCGCGCGCGCAAATTCTGCATACCAGCTCAAGCGGCGCTCACAGGTATAAATCGTCTCCTTCAACGCTGGGCTGAACTCAGTTACTTTCTTACTATCCACGGTGCGAAAATCTGGGAAATCCGGCTGATCGTCCGTGGGGCCGTCGAGAAGCAAGTAACCAAACGGGATACATGCGAGCGATGCCAAGTGCTCAGCCTGACGCAGCGTCGGCGACACCTTGCCTTCCAGCCATTGCCGGACCAACCGGAAATCACTTCTTTGGGCAAGTTCTTCCACCGTGCTGCCAGTACGCTGCAGCGCCCAGCGCAGCGTCGGCTCTGCAATGTCGACTCGAACAGCCATCACTCACCTCCCGCTAGTTACGTAGTTTTTACCTTAGCGGAGGAGCCCGACAAACATCTCTGGGTAGCTACAGCTAGCAAATTGATACAAACGAGTTTTCATGCTTGTGGAACTAACCTCACGAACGCTAGGATTCATGTCAATCGTTCAGCCCGCCTCCGAGCCAAGCTCAGAGTGTGGGCTGGATTTCTTATTGCAATCGGGGAATATACTTCGCCAAGCTGCAAGATCAAACCAGCTACAACCGTTTCGCAACAAATCGCAAGTTCTCCTCGCTTCCAGAAGGACAACGTGAACACATTTTCGGAGCTTTCGTTATCATGTCCTCCGTAATTCGGGTCGTGTCCCCCGGGACGACTTGGCCAGACACAGTCTCGCAGTATCAAAAAGCGTGCCAGCCGTTGCACACAATAGCGATAGACATTTAAGATAAGGCTAACCTAAGTTATCTAATGAGGGGAGTCTCACCTTGAACGTATCCACACGGCGTCGCGTCGCAACGGGCGCTGCCCTATTCGCGCTGCTCAGCACTAACATCGCGGTCGCGCACGCCTTCCCAACTATCGACGCCGCCACCGCACCCGGCTGCACCGGCGAACTCGACACGCGACACCCGGACCTCGGCGTGCAGTTCGACGTCACCGGCCCCGACACCATCGACCCAACCAAAGACATCACGTTCAAGCTGAAAGGGTCGGGGATCAACCCGGCGTCGACGCCCGGGGCGTCCAACGGCGTTTACGTGGTGCTCACGCCGACGCGGGTGTGGCGCCTCAACCACTGCTCCACCATGACCGGCGACGGCGACGCGCTCGTCGCACGCTGGATCCCCGCCGCCGTGATGGAAGAAAACGGCGGGAAGCTGGATCTCGACCTGCTCGTGGAGGCAAACACGCTGCAACCTGGACAAACATACACGGTCGGGATCATGGCGGCGCACGCCCTGGCGCTCAGCGAGCGCTACTTCGACCGCGGCGTCACGTTCAAGGTGCCGTCGGTAACAACGGACCACGTAGCGACGCCATCCAACGTCCGCGGCGAGATCGACCAGCAGCGCAACGTCACCGTCGCATGGGACTACCCCGAGTCTGTCCCCGGCACCGCGTGGCGCACTCAAATCGAATGCGTCGAACACTGCACCAGCACCAAAACACTACGCAGCCTCGACCTTTCCGACCCGAACGCCCGCACCGCCAAGTTCGACGACGCCGACCCCGGCGTCTACCAAGCCTCCGTCAACGCCAGCCGATGGGTCAACGGCAAGTTCGTCACCACAGACTTCGGGGTGTCGACGCGCTTTGTCGTAGGGGACGTCGATAAGCCGATCAGCCAGCGACTGTACGCGGCCGGCATCGCGCATGAGTACGGCGAGTACGTGGCGCCCGGCACCAACGTCACCCTGACGAACCCCCTGAACACGAAGCCGAAGTGGTCCGTGACCGGGGTGAAGGACTACACAGTCGACCCCGCGACGCAGGCGCTGCGCTTCACCATGCCGACCAACCCGGTGCAGGTCGAAGTCGCAGAGGCGAAGGAGGCGCCGACGACCACTCCGACCACCCCGACTTCGACGACCGCAGCGCCTACCGTGCCTGCAGCGCCTACCGTGCCTGCCGAGCCCACTGCCCCTGCTGCCCCTACCAAGTTCCCGGCTTGGGGCGCGGTGCTGATCGCGGGCGGGGTGGCCCTACTCGCCGTCGTTGCTGGCCTGGCTACCCAATCCCCCGTGATCGCGGCGCTACTGAAGCACCTGCAGCGTTAGATCTTCGGCAGGATGCTCGCCGCGAGCGTATGCAACGCGGCGAACCCACCCAGCAGCGTGGCGATGACCCCCAGCACAATCGCCACAATCGACTCCGGGGCCATGCCCTGCTGCTGCGCCGACGGCATCTCGACAGGCGGCAGCACCGTCCCATCCGTCAGCGTCACGACGAGCTTGCCGTCCTTATCCGTCTTCACCGACGCGATACCGCGACCGTCCTTGCCGTTGTTGCCATTTGTGCCTGCGGCGCCGTCCTTGCCTGGGGTGCCGTCTTTGCCTACGGCACCGTCGCGTCCATCCTTACCGTCCCGACCAGCAGGCGCGTCGCGGCCGTCACGACCATCGTGACCGTCCTTGCCATCAGCGCCGTTGCGGCCGTCCTTGCCGTCCTTCCCCACCACTTTGCCGAGGTCCTTGGTTGTGCCGTTGGTGAAGGTCAGGATCAGGTGGCCGTCACGGTTAATAGAGGCGTCGCGGATGCCGCTTTCTGGCTGCTGTCCTGGCGCTGGTGCCGGTTCCGGTTCGGCGGGCTTCTCGGGCTTCTCGCCGAGCTCCAGCGTCACAGCAAACGGCGACGGCTTCTTCTGATCCTCCCACCTGCTCCCCGAGTTGTAGAACCACGACCGCACCGAGTCCGTCACGTTGTTGACCAGCTCAGTCGGCCACGCATCTGGGTAGGAAATGTCCTCGTCCCGCTTATAGACGACCCCTTCGTACTCCGGCGTCGCCCCCACCGTCACCGTCTTTCCCTCGACGGCAACGTTGGCACCCTTGAACGTCGCGACGGTGACCCGCTTCGCTTCCTTATTATTCACTGCCTGGTTCGGGTCCGCCGAGCTCACGACCGCCGTAATCTTACCGGCGCCCTCCACATCGACCTCGAGCGCGAAGTCCTTGAAAGAGATCGTTTGCGCCCCGTTAATCGTGTAGGTCACCTGACCAGTCCACTGCACCGACAGCGCCTTGGTGTCCTCGTTCACCCAGCCGGTCGCCTTGGTCAGTTTCAGGCTCCCATTGTTCGGCTCGGACTCGTCAACCGGAACGACGGAGACTCCCTCCCCTTCCACGGCGGCGTCCCACAGCAGGGCGCGTTTGCTCAGTTCCCACTCCAGGGTTTGGGATTGGGCGTCGACAAGCGGTGTTGACCCAGCTGGCTGAGCTGCTGCGACGGGCGCGACGGCCGTGGTGCCAGCCTCCTGTGCTTGGGCAGGGACGGCCAGCGGCGCGACGGCGAGACTTGCCGCGAGCGCAACCGCGGGCAGCACTGGCAGCGCTGGCAGCGTGGCGTAGGTCCTGCGTTGGGACTTCTTCATAAGGTTCACCCTCCTCGTAGAAATATTAGGCGTGCCTTACCTTAGTTCAATATATGGTTTGGAGTAAAGGTTTCCGGGCAGATTTTGAGGCGTTTCTGGGGCGTTCGTTCCCGTCGCTTCCGTTCCCGTCGACCTCTTCCGGTCGACCAACGCAGGTCACGACGTTTTGGGCCTTTTTGGTGCGATTTTGCCGATTTCGTACTGACCAGGGTTGGTCGACGCGAGCAGGTCGACCGGAACCTTGCACCCCGCACCCGGGGCGCCCGGCCCGCTAATGTAAAGGCAACACGCTTCAGCGGACGTCGAAGGAGAGCTATGGCCCAGCACGTGTGGGGAGCCCACAATAACAAGACGGATTTTGATCCGATTGCATATGGCTGCGTCGGCGTCAGTTACAGATTTCCGGTTGACCTGCGAAGCTTCGCCTCCAAAGACGCGCTCAGGGACGCCTACAGTGAATGGTTCCCCGACAAGACTGCCTTCGAAAGTGGCCAGGTCATCGGGGTGCTCTACCGCTTTTCTCGCCAAGCACGGGTCGGTGACGTGGTTGTACTGAGCAACCGGGAAAACAAAACGCTGAGCATCGGCGTGGTTACCGGGCCGTACTACTTCGAGGAACAGGGCCAGACAGCGCCGCACCGGTTGCCCGTGGAGTGGAAGCACATCGACATCCCGCGTGCCAACCTGTCCCAGTCAACGCTGAACACGCTCGGGTCTGGGATGTCCTTCTTCGAGGTTCGAAACGGTAGACAGGAAATCCTTGATCTGCTCAGAGGCGTCAACCCTGCGACCAAGCAACCAGTGTTTGATTGGGTGCCGTTCTACGAAGAACTCGCCAATACCGTGCTCACGTACAGAACTAGCCGCACTGAACTGCTGGATAAAGTGCTGGAGTGCGGGACGGTCAGCGGCAAGCCCGACCTGTTCAAGTTCCTACTTCCCTCCAACGAGCGCTACAGCGACGGCACTCGGGTCCGCGATATTGATCCGTTTACGGTCTTCGCCCCGTTCAATCGGAGCATCATCGACGCGAACCGCCTCCGCATCGCGGAGGCATACAAGCAGGTCTTTGGCATCGAGGCCCCGGCGCCGACCGGGTTTAGCGGCGTCCCGCTCCTGAACAACCTCAACTCGTGGTTCATGCACTTCCCTGCCGAAAACGCCGATGATTCCGAAAGCAACGTGGAGCAGTTGTGGGATCTCGCCGAGGCGGCTGTCCGCTACGCGGACTCGGGGACAGACGCGGACGAAGAGGCTTTCGTCGCTACGTTTGATGCGGCCCGGCGCAACTCCGTCGTCAAAACCACGATGGGACTGTTCTACCTTCGCCCACGAAAGTTCGTGGCCGTCGATTCGCAGAATGTGCGCTACCTCAACGAACAGTACCCCAACCCAGAAACGCTCAATCTCAACCGCGCAATGACTGGCGATGAGTACGTCGCAACGCTCGACAGCGTCACTGACTGGATCAGCGAGAGTGCCGAAAGCCCAAGCACCATCGTAGAGCTTTCCCACGAGGCGTTCGTGCACCGCGTGGAGCCAGCCACCATCATCGAGGACGAGCCCGCTGCCGAGTCCACCGACAACAGCTACGACGTCAGCCAAATCATCGACGACGGCTGCTTCCTCGAAGAAGCCCAGCTGACCAGCATGCTGCACAGCCTCGAAGCGAAGAAAAATCTCATCCTCCAGGGCCCTCCCGGCACGGGCAAAACCTGGCTCGCCCGCCGCCTCGCGTACGCGCTCATCGGGGAGAAAAACACGGATTCGCTCACGGTCATGCAGTTCCACCCCTCCATGAGCTACGAGGATTTCGTCCGCGGGTACCGCCCATCGCCGACCGGCAGCCTCGAGCTTATCGACGGCCCCCTCCTCACCCTCGCCGAACGGGCCCGCGCAGACCAGGACACCCGCTATGTCATGATCATCGAGGAGATCAACCGCGGCAACCCCGCCCAGATCTTCGGCGAGATGCTCACCCTCATGGAGAACACTAAGCGTGTCCCGGCCGCCGCAATGCAGCTCATCTACCCGCGGACCGACGAGCAGTTCTACCTCCCGCCGAATCTCTACATCATCGGCACGATGAACCTCGCGGATCGCTCGCTCGCACTCGTCGACATGGCTTTTCGACGCCGCTTCGCCTTCACCAACCTCTACCCCCAGATCAACAACCGCTGGTTGGAGTACGTCACGCAGCTCGGCTACGACGCGAGTATCGCCGACGCCTACCGCGCTGCCCTCGCCGACCTGAACCAGGACATCCACGACGACCAGCTGCTGGGCCCCGAGTACCAAATCGGCCACAGCTACGTCGTGCCCACCGAACGCATCGACACCCAAGCCAACGTGGACGCCCCCGCGAAAACCCGCGCCTGGCTGCAGGTAGTCACCGACACCGAGATCCTGCCACTACTCGAGGAATACTGGTTTGATGATCGCGACAAAGTAGCGAAGGCGGAGTCCCAGCTTACGGCTGCACTGCACACGGGAAGCACGCAAGCGTGACGCCCATCCCTGTCCGCAACGTCTGGCTGCTACAGCTGCTGGCGTCGAAGTTGTACCGCGATGGTGGGATCGCGTTGTCCGGCGCGGAGCTCGTCGATAAGGATGTTATTGAGCTGGTCTCAACCATCCTTGCCGACGCCGCCCAACACCGCCTCCGCAACGGACTGCGCATCGGATTCGAGCGCCACACCTCGGACATCCGCCGTGTACGAGGCAAGATCGACCTGCTTGGCACCGCGCGCGACCAGCTCCTCACACGTGGCCGCATCCGCTGCCACTTCGACGAGGTCTCCCTCGATACTCCGACCAACAGGCTGGTCCGCTCCGCGCTCATTCGTGCGACCCGTTTCCCCGGCGCCGACCCCCGCTGCCACCACCTTGCCGATCAGTTCGGCGCCGCCGGTGTTGGCGGTCAGAAGCCTGCCGGGCGGTTCGTCGCCGCCCTCGAGCACGACCGCAACGCCTCGGCCGACCTGCGCATGATCGCCGCCGCGAAACTCATCCACGACCTCGCGGTGCCGACCACCCAAGCGGGATCGCTGCGCACGTTATCTTCCGACATTAGCGACCCCCAGATGCGCCTCCTCTTCGAGGCTGCCGCCCTCGGCGCCTACACCGCCAACCTCCCAACCTGGGATATCAAGGGCGGCAAACATCTTCGGTGGGACCTTTCTTCCACTGGCGGCGAAGGCACTACCCTGTTGCCCGGCATGATCACCGACATCATCCTGCGCCCGCCGGGCGCGCCCCCAATCATCCTCGACACCAAGTTCAACGAGATCCTGCAGCCCACCCAATACCACGCCGGCAAGTTCCGCTCGGGCTACCTGTATCAGATTTACTCCTACGTGATGAGTCAGCAGGCCAACCCAGGCTTCGGGCCACACACCCGGGGTGTGCTGTTGCACCCGGTCATCGGCAAGGCGGTGAACGAAACTGTCGTGATCCAGGGCCACCCGTTCCGCTTCGCCACCGTAGACCTGCACGGTACGTACCGCGAGATCATCGCGGGGTTCCTCGGGGCTGTCGAGGGGTTGTGAGGCAGGGGCTTTGACCGGACATAAACGAAGGAACCCCTCCCACACAACTTTGATGCACATGGGGTGAGCCGTCGACTTCTGGGGCATGAGAAAGCCCTCCATCCAAGAAAAATACTGGGTGGAGGGGATATTTTGTCGTCGCGTCGATTACATTACTAGCTGCGAGACGTATCTACTAGACACCGGAAAAGTATCGGGAGTGGGACTGGCGGAGATTTTCCTCACTGGCACTAGCAACCGCCACAATTTCAACATCAGGATCAGTATTGAATCGATCCAAGTACAGTCGCTCACGTGTAGCTTCAGACAGTGAGTCAAACTGCTTACATCGCACAGATCCCGTTTTGCGATGGTACTCAATCAAGAATGCTGACATAGGGCTTTCACGTTCCTTCCTGTGCGATGTTTAACCGTACTCTGACCAGGCCAAGAGCCAAAAGATAGCCCCGCAACACTCCGTCAATTGGATATGCGTATCCACTTATCCATGATTACTTGGTAGAATGCCCCCGAACGCCCCGAGGCGCCTCTGCGAAAGCATGCACCCGGGGCTCCTGTGTTTCGGCTATCTTTCGACACCGCGAACCTCCGTTCGAACACTGCCCGTGCAATGTCGGGGCTGCATGCTTCAATGAAGTCAACAAGTGATAGTTGATGTGAAAGGTGCAGGTCATGGCGATTTCGATGCCGCAGGACTTCGAGCATGCGCTCACGTCGATGCTCAACGGCGAGAGCGTTGTGATCGACGGGGCGCCCGGCACCGGCAAGTCCACGCTGCTGCGCACGTTCATGGAAGCGAATGACGCGCTACCGGAAAACCTGCGTAAACGGGTGCTACCCGTCGCGCTGTTGGGGGGCGCTGCGGACGGTATCAGCGGGATGACGATCGACTCTGCATTCAACTTCGACCCCTTCATGACGCTCGGCGATGTCCTACCCGGCGGTTCCTGGGACATCAGCGGCGCAGAGATGCTACTTAGCTTGGTTGAGGCATTAGTTATCGACGACGCCCACAACCTCAACACCGAGCTCCTGTTGATGATGAGCGTGGCCCTGCAGCGCGTGCGAAAGAATAACGAACCGTTTGGGGGCGTGCAGCTCATCGCTGCGGGAGAATTGGCTGGGTCCGACTCACCGCTGGGATCGATGGTGCAAGAGCCAGAGCCGGATCCCGAACGTTATGTGTTCCTCTCCTTTGACGGTGTCAGTTTTAACGTCAGCTACCACGTCGTTCGCGTTCACGCGGTGGTTGTGGAGCGTGGCCAGATCGTTGCGGACTTCGGCACGTGGCTCAACCCGATGTCTGACTTGGGGCAGTTCGGACTCGACAACGAGGTTCCTCCGGGTGGGGTTGCTATCGCGCCGCAGCTCGAGGACTTTTGGCCGCTGCTGCTACGGCAGGCTGCGGGTGGCATTGTCGTCGGCGATCGCTTAGAGATGGCCCAGGACGCCGGCCGCTACCAGGCCCGGGGCCTCGACATGGAACTCGGCGACGGCATCGACGCCGAAGCACTCGACATCGTTGTTGAGGGCAGCGACGTCATCGAACGCGCGCACTCCATGGCGCTCGATTTCCTCTCGGGGGACGTCGAGATCCCCTACGTGCGGCCGGTACCCGACGCATCCGATACACAAGAAGGCGCGCTCTTCCAGCCGTTTTGGGCACCCGCTGTCCCGCTCAAGCTCGATCAGACCCGCGCGACCGACTCCGATAATGCCTGGGCAGCCTTCTCCGGCTCCGGCGTGGAAGTCGGCGACCAACGCATGCTCCAACAGACTGCCCTGCGGCTTTCTTCCTGGGGGATGTCTCGCGGTGTTTGGACGAAGCGGGCCGAAGAGGAGGTGCGCAAACGCGCCATCATGACAGGGCTGACGCAGGTGTCCCTCCCGGAAGGCGAAGAGCAAAACATCGATATTGCTGCGCTGCTCTCCCCAGGCATAAGGGTGGTATTTACGGGCTGCCGCGAAGCCATCAGCTTCTACGACGGCGAAGAGCAGCTCATCACCGCCTGCGAGTCGTGCGGACTCATCTTCGAAGACAGCGTCTCTGCAACCACGTGCGATGTCCTCGTAGCGTGGGACCCGGCATCCATGTCGCGCAAGGCAAGAACCGCCAGGGAGCTGGGCATCCCGATCGTCTCGTTCGCCGATTTTGAGGACTGGCATAGGTACTACACGGGTTCGCCCTACGAGACCTTCCTCGCGGACATCCTCGAGGAAGGCCACCAGGTGGCGTTCCTCGGATCGATCGTCATCAACGGGATCCACATCACCGACGGTGCACGCATGGCGCTCCTGTGCGACGAGCTCGGCCTCGTGTACAGCCCGGAAATCCCCATCTCACTTTGCGACGCCCTCATCACCGACGACCTGACCGCCAGCCAGTACGGCTTACCACTCATCCCAGTGGATGCATTCGGCGCGTGGGTGAACAGGGAGTTCGCATCCAAGGGTCAGTTCTTCACCGAAGACTTCTTCATCCCCGCCGACATCACCGCGCTGTATGGCCCGGACGAGCTGCTTTCCAAGATCGACGAGAGCAAAGCTTGACCCTGACGTAACGTCAGACTGCACAATGGCTGCCATGACCAACAACGAAGAGCTTTACACAGTCGGCGAAGTGGCCAACGCATTCGGGATCACGGTGCGAACCCTGCACCACTGGGAGCAGGCCGGCCTCGTCGAACCTGTGTATCGTAGCTGGTCAAACTACAGGCTGTACACGCCAGATGACCTGGAGCGCATCCAGCACATCCTGGTCTACCGGACCACCGGTATGAAACTGTCTCAAATCAAAGAAGTACTCTCCCACCCCACCTCGAACCGGGAACACCTGCGCAGGCAACACGAACGCCTGCTTGAGGAGCGTTCGCGGATCGATGGGATGGTGGTGGCCGTCGAAAAGCTATTGGAGCAAGCAATGAACAATCACAAGCCAACCCTCGAAGAAATCGGCAAGATCCTCGGCGACCCGAACTACACCGAACACCAAGCCGAAGCGCAAGAGGCCTACGGCGACACGCCCGGCTGGGCGCAGTACCAGGGTCGCACCGGCAACTGGGGCGCGAGCGACTGGGAGGACAGCAAGCAGCGTTTCGACGCCATCGATACCAAACTCGCCGACGCTGTTCGCCGCGACGTGCCCACCGACAGCGCGGAAGCCGCCGAACTCGTCGAACAGCACCGGAAGGTGATCGGGCAGTTCTTCGACGTCACCCCGGAGATGCAGTTCCAGATCTCGCGCGGCTACATCGCCGATGAACGCTTCAAGCGCTACTACGAAGAACGCCAACCTGGCCTGGCGCAGTGGCTCGCCGACGCCATCGCGCACGCCACCGGCCACGGGGACGAGAGCGAGTCCTAGCTGGGCCTAGCGCAACAGACGCTTGCACAACCGCAGCGCGAGCGCCATCGCGTCCGCAACCCGCTTGCCGCCGCCAGTGCCGACCCCGCCAAGCGGCACGTAGCGCTGCGCCGCCACGGTACGGGCCTCGGTGTACTTCAGCAGGCCTTCGTCGCCATGGCGTCGCCCCACGCCTGACTGTTTCCACCCGCCCATCGGCGCGTCCATCGATGCCCACGCGGCCGCGTACCCCTCATTAATGTTCACGGTCCCGGCGTGCACGTGCCCCGCGACCACGCGCGCCTCGTCCTCCGCGCCCCAAATCGAGGCATTGAGCCCGTAGTCGGTGTCATTCATCTTCTCGACGCCCACCTCCGGCCCATCCACCACCTCCACAAAGACGACTGGCCCGAACACTTCCTCGCGGTACAGATCGGCGTCCTCCGGGACGTCCACGAGGATGGTCGGTGCGTAGAACGTATCCCCGAGCTGGGGTAACGCCTCCCCACCAGCCAGGACGGTGGCGCCTTTGTCCACGGCGTCGTGGACAAAGGCGTCGACACGCGAGCGGTGCTCCGCCGAAATCAGCGAGCCAACATCGTCACCCCACCCGTGCCCAATGCGCAGGCGTTTCGTCAGCGCCACAAACTGTTCAAGGAACACTTCTGCCACGGCGCGGTCCACGTAGATCCGCTCCACGGAAATGCACAGCTGGCCGGTGTTGCTGAAGCAAGCGTCGACGGCACCGCGCGCCGCCGTCTCGGGGTTTGCGCTAGCCAGAACCAGCAGCGGGTTCTTCCCGCCCAGCTCAGCGGAGAACCCAATCAGACGCTCCCCGGCCTGCGCGGCAAGCTTCCTGCCGGTGGCGGTGGACCCTGTGAACATGAGGAAATCGCACCGCTTCACAATCTCCTGCCCCACCGTCCGCCCGCTTCCCTCCACAACCTGGAACAGGTCGGCTGGCAGCCCAGCCTGCACCAGCAGCTGGTGGGCGCGCTGCGCGGTGCGCGGGGTTTGCGTATCCGGCTTCAGTACCACGGCGTTGCCCGCAATCAGTGCCGCCACCGCATCCGACACCGCCAACGAGAGCGGGTAGTTCCAAGGTGCAATCACTCCCACCACGCCTTTCGGTGCCCGGTGCACCTCGGTCCATGTCACCACCGGCATAGCGCCCCGCACTCGGGCTGGCGTCAGCAGCGCCTTCGCGCGGTACGCGTAGTGGCGGGCGGTAATCGCAACGTCCATGACCTCGTCGAACGCGTTGTGTTTCGCCTTACCTGTCTCCTGCTGGATCAGGTCCACCAATTCGTCGCGGTGCGCCAACACCAGGTCGTGGTAGCGGAGAAAGATGCGGCTGCGCTGGCGAAGAGGGGTCGTCGCCCAGGCGCGCTGTGCCGCGCGTGCAGTGTCGAAAGCGTGCTGTACTGACATGCAGCCCAGGTTAGCGTCGCCGCGCCGCCATGCGGCTGAACTTTTCCACCCGGCGCGAATCCCCATAGATCTGTACCTGCTCGCCAGCCTCCAGAACCATGCGCCCAAGCACGGGCTGCCAGCGGTCCTCGCGGCGCACGGCGATCACCTTCACGCCGTGGCTCTGCCACAACGCCTGCTCGTCGAGCGGGCCCGCCACGTGCGTCGGCACCACCGTGTGCACAATCGCCGTGCCCGAGGACAACTCCACGTAGTCGAGGTTCGCCCCACGCACCAGGTGCGCCACGCGCCGCCCCATCGCCTCCTCCGGGTGCACCGCATGCGGCACCCCGATCTGGTCCAGGATGCGCCCGTGCGCATTACCGGAGGACTTCGCCCACAAATTCTCGACGCCCACATCCACCAACAGCGAACACGTCAAAATCGACGCCTCCACGTGCGCCCCGCCGATCGCCACGACGACGCCGTCGAACTCCGAAATGCCCAGCTCATCAATCGTGGCCACGTCCGTGCAGTCCGCCTGCACCACCTTCGACAGCAGCCCGTTGTTGCGCTTCACGGCAGCCTCTTCCAGATCGATGCCGACGACGGTGGCGTCGTCAAACATGAGCTCCCGGCCCACCGCCGAGCCAAACCTCCCGAGCCCAAGCACCGCGTACGTGGGCGTTGCAAACTTAACCAATGATCGGCCTTTCATAAGGAAGCAAAATTTTCGACGCCGGCTCCGCAAACGCAAACGCCGTCGCCACAGTAATCGGACCCAACCTGCCAACAATCATCATAAAAATAATGACCAACAACGAAGGCGCATCCAGGTGCGGCGTAATGCCCGTGGACAACCCCACCGTGCCAAACGCCGACAGCACCTCAAACAACACCTCCGACAGGTGAAACGGCGTCAGTGCCAACAACGCGAACGTCGCCGCCACCACCAGCGCGCCGCTGAGCATCACCACCGTGATCGCCTGGTGCACCACCTCCACCGGGACACCTTTGCCCAGCATGACCGGCTGCGTGCGTCCCCGCACCACCGCCGACACCGCCGCCACCAACACCAACACCGTCGTGATCTTCACGCCACCCGCGGTGCCGGCCGGGCCCGCCCCCACAAACATGAACAGGTCCATCGCAAACAGCGTCGGCTCGTGCATCCCGCCAATATCGACAGAGTTGAACCCGCTCGTGCGGGTCTGCACCGCCTGAAACAGCCCCGCCAACACCGCATCCGACGCCGGCAACCCACCCAGCGTCCGCGGGTTGTTCCACTCCATGACGAGGATGGTGGCCGTCGAAAAGCAAAGAAGGAAGAGCGTACCGGCAACCACCATGCGCGTATTCAACGTCCAGCGGTGCAGGTGCAACACGTCCCGCCGAAACTGAAACAGCACCGGAAACCCCAAACCACCAATAATGATCGCCGCCATGATGGGCACGCAGACCCACCAGTCCCCCACGAAACTGGTCATGTTGTCCGAATAGAGCGCGAACCCCGCATTGTTAAACGCCGACACCGCATGAAACACCCCATGCCCCAACGCGCGCGGCAATGGGTAGCCCAACGCCACGAACCGCGCCGTCAACGCCAGCGCGACCAACGCCTCCACCACGATGCTCACCAGCAGGACCCGCCTCAACAGCGGCGCGATCCCGCCCACCGCCGTACGACGCTCCACCGCCGAAATCACATTCGCACTCAAATTCGCTTTGCGGACCACCGCCTGACCCAGAATCGTCGCGAAGCTCATCACTCCGAACCCGCCAACCTGGATCAACACGGCAATGACCACCTTGCCGAACGTAGTCCAATACGTCGCCGTATCCACAATGGCTAGGCCGGTTACACACAGCGCGGACGTCGCCGTAAACAACGCCGGCAACAGCGGCAACCCACCCGGATTCACAGTGGAAGCCGGAAGCATCAGCAACACCGTGCCCACGAACAGGGCAACCAGGAAGCCGAACAAAATCACCGCCGCGCTATTGAGCTGGCGGTGCCGAATGTCAGCAGTCACCAGCGGAACATTACGCCAGCGGGGTGCGGGTGGCAAGGGTTTTGAACTTTTCGAGTGTAAAGTGTGAGGGGTATTCCCCTCTTGCCTGAAGTCACCCGTTCAGCGGACTGGCTGCGGAGGGGTTTTCTTGTCGCTGAGTAGCTATGGAGTGGGCGCCAGTGCCAAATCTGACATCGTTTGTTGTCTAGCACATTTTCTGCCAGCAACTTTGAAGCGATAGACCTTATTCGATTGCGTCTTTTGGCACTCGAACCGACCTGCCTGACACCAAATTCCCTCACACAGAACAGGCGACCTGGGCTTTGCGAACCCACGACGCCAAAATGCAGGAATGTGGTGCACACCGTCCCACGAGAGAACTAACGCTCGGCCAGCTCGGCCTCGATCCACGCCTTGCGGGCCTGGCGCTGCTCCTTCCAATGCGCAAGCGCCTGGACGGCCTCGATGCGTTGCTTCTTGAACACCAGCATGGACAGCGGGAACGCCACGATCAGGGCCAGCAGGGCCGACATGATCAGCGGCACGGGCGCCCCAACCGCGACGGCCAGCAGCTGGATCACCACGGTGAGGACGATGAAGAGGAGGAGCCGGTACAACCCGTAGATGGCGGCGGCTTTGTTGGCGCGACGCTTCGCGCTTGGGTCAACTTCGGGTGCTTCACTCATGGGGGCCATGGAGACTTAGCCTAACGCAAAGGTGGACCAGTATGTTAGAGGGCATGGGAAGGCTTCTACTCATCGCTCTGATCATTCTGGCTGTGTACTTGATGTGGCGCGCGTTCGGCCCGGGGTCGAATGCACGGTATGGAGGGTACGGGGTGCAGCAGCAGGAACAACCGCCGGTTATTAAGGGGCCGGATGATGATGAGGAGTTCCTGTGGGAGATCGAGAAGAATAGGTTTAAAGAACGCCGGGCCCGCGAGGAGGCGGAGCGCCGGCGTCGTGAAGAGGAGGAGCGTCGGAGGAAGCGCGGCGAAGACTAGCTGCGCGTTGCTTCCTCGGCGAGGACCTCGGGCAGCTTCTCTGCCCAGGCCAGGGAGTCGCGGACGCCCTGCTCGATGGTGAGTTCTGGGGACCAGCCGAGTACCTCGCGCGCCTTGTCGATGCGCGGTGCGCAACCGGCGACGTCGCCCTCGCGTGGTGGTGCGGTGGTGACCTCCATGTCGGAGCCGCTGGCGGACTTGAACGCCTCGGCGAGCTCGAAGACGGTGGTGCCCGTGCCGGTGCCCAGGTTGATGACCTCGTATGGGGCGAGGTCGGCCTTGAGGGCGGCGACGTGGGCGCGGGCCAGATCCCAGACGTGGACGTAGTCGCGGAGGCCGGAGCCGTCGCGGGTTGGCCAGTCGACACCGGTGACCGTGAACGCCTCACCCTTCTGGTGGGCGGTGATCATCTTGCCCAGCGCGTGGGACGGCAGCGGGTTCTGCAGGCCGGTGCGCAGCTGCGGGTCAGCGCCGATCGGGTTGAAGTAGCGCAGGGCCACGGCCTGGATCTGGCCGGCGGCAGCGGCGTCAGCCATGACGCGCTCCAGCATCCACTTCGACGCGGCGTACGGGCTAGTTGGCGCCACAACGGAGGACTCGTTGACGGTGAAGTCCTCGTCCGCCTGGTACATCGCGGCGGTCGAGCTGAGCATGACGCGCTTGACGCCACGGTCGCGAAGAACCTGGAGCATCTTGGTTGCGCGGCCGACGTTGACGTCGTAGTACTCGAGTGGCTGCGCGACGGACTCCGGCACGATGATCTTGGCCGCGCAGTGGATGACGGCTTCGATGTCGGGGTGGTCGTCGAAAATCTTGTTGAGCAGCTCGGTGTCGGCGATGTCGCCCTCGTAGTGGTCGAAACGCTCGGCGAAGACGCGCAGGCCAGTGGAGTAGTCATCCAAGATGACCGGGGTGATGCCTGCGTCGGAGCAGCACGATGCAATTGTGGAGCCGATGTAGCCGGCCCCTCCTGTAATCAGTGTTTTCATTAGTTCAATCCTGCGTACGAGTGAAGTCCAGCAATGACAGTATTTACATAGGTCATGTTAAAGATGGTCATGGCCAAGGCAAAAACGTTGATCCACGCGGCCTTCGAGTTCTTCCAGCCGGCGGTGGCGCGCGCGTGGAGGTACGCGGCGTACAGAATCCACGTAATCATGGACACGGTTTCCTTCGCGTCCCAACCCCACGGGCGACCCCAGGCGACCTCAGCCCAGATCGCGCCGAACACGATGCCGATTCCGAACAGTGGCAGCGTAATGATCGCCGTCTTGTAGGTGATCTGGTCGAGCGTCTTCGCGCTCGGCAGCGGCTTCGCAATCGCGCCGAAGAACCCGCGCTCCTCGCCGCGCGGCTGCCACATGCGCAGCAAGTACAGCAGCGCAAAGATGCCCGACACAATACCTATCGACGCCCCCACCGACACCGACGAAACGTGCACCGGCAGCCAGTAGGACTGCAACGCCGGCACCACCGGTGCCACGTGCATGTGGAACACGGTGGAGTTGAGGAACATCGCGATCGCCATCGGGGCGAGCAGCCACGGCCAGATGGTGTGCCAGTTCTTGCGCTGCACCACGATCGCGGCTGCGACCATCACGACGGCCGTCATGGCCAGGATGTACTCGTACAGGTTGCCGAGCGGGAAGCGCTTCGCCGCCAGCCCGCGCGTAATGAAGGACGCGACGTGCAGCACGATGCCGAACCAGATCAGCGCCTGCGTCATGTTCGCCCACTTGCGGGCGCCGGCGACGCGGCGGTCGTATTCTGCCTGGTCGAAGGAGTCGGAGGGGACGTCGATAAGCTCGGAGCCGCCCCCGGCCCCCACGGCGACTTTTTGATCCATGCGGGCGCGCTCGCGGCGCATGTCGAGCACGCCGAACATGCGCCCGTAGTAGATACAGGACATGATCAGCGCAGCCAGGTACAGGATGAACGCGGTGCGGAACGTGAGGTCTGAGAGGTCCGCCATCGTGGAATCGACAAGCATGGGGAACAATCTACCGCGTCATCGCAGGTTAGCCAAGGTCATCAACCTCGAAGGAGGGGTGATCCTCCTCCGAAACGCCCAGGATTTCCTCCACGATTTCGTCGAACTCGGCGCCCCACCCGGCGCGGTCCGTGCGCGCCAGACCGGCGAGCTCCACGTGGGTGCCGGTGGCCGTCGGGGTCAGGCGGATCCACAGGCGGCGGCGCTTGATGGTCAGCGAGCCGGCCAGCGCGGCCAGCATGAGCACCGAGGTGGCCAGCATCCAGCCCTGGGTCGGGTCGTGGGAGATTTGGTAGTTGGCGTACTCGGCTGCGCCGTCGAAGCGCACGCGGATGCCACCCTCAAGGGTGGTTTCCTCCCCCGGCACCAGGTTGACGCGCTCCACCTTCTGCAGGCGCCCCTCGGCGATCAGGTTCTGGTCCAGCACGAAGATATTCTGCGGGCGGCCGGTGTCCAGGCCGGCGTCTCCGACGTAGATGTCTACGGCCATCGCCGGGTCCTGCATCGCAGGGAAGCCGGACTGCAGCATGTCGCCATTCACGCCGGTCCACTGGGCGGTCGGCGCGAAGTTGCCCTCGATGGCGATCTGGTGCTCGCGGCGCTCGGTGAGGTCCGGGTACATGCCGGCCGGTGGGTCGAAGCGCATTACGCCGGCGGACAGGAAGTTCTGCACGTCCGTGGGCCGAAACTGCACCATCTGGGTGCGCGACTCCCCATTCGGCCAGGTGATGGTCACCTGCGGGGCAAAGCCGTGCCCCTGCAGGTAGACGCGGTTGCCGTCCACGCGCAGCGGGTGGTTGACCTGCAGCGTGAAGTCCTGCCATTGCTCGCGCGGGGCGGCCACGTCCGGGGTGTAGGCCAAGTCCGACCAGAACCCGTTCGCCTGCCCAGTGTTGAGGTATTCGGCGCGGAAGTTCTTCGACTCGATGCAGAACGGGTGCAGGCCGGTGCCGTCAAACAGTGGACCGGCGCGGAACACGTCGAAGTTCGCAGGCGACGTATTACAGAACTGGCGCGGCTGCTCCACCGGCACCGCGTACTGCGACTCGGACTCGGTCACCATGATGACCTGGCCCTCGTAGAAGACCATTCGGCCCGCCGCGAACGCCACAATCATGCCCACCAGCCCGATGTGGAACAGCAGGTTCATCAGCTCGCGGGAGTAGCCGCGCTCCGCCGAAATGGAGAACACTCCGGCGCGGTCTTCCTCCGGCTGGTAGGAAGCCACGTGCCACTTGCGCAGCACTGCGCGCGCCTTCGCCTCCAGCTCGTCCTTCGGCGTATCGACGTCCCCCTCCGCATGCAGCGGCATCCTGGACAGGTACTTCGGCGCCTTGGTCGGCGTGGCCCGGTACGCGCGCCAGTGGTCAATCGAGCGCGGGATGATGCACCCGACCAGCGAGACCATCAGCAGCGTGACGATAGCGACGAACCAGGTGGAATCGAAGACGTCGAAGAGCTGGAGCTTGTCGTAGATGGGCCCCATGGTTGGGTTGGCGCGCAGGTAGTCGTCTACCAGCGTCGCGGAGACCGTGCGCTGCGGAAGCAGCGCTCCCGGGATGGAGGCCAGGGAAAGCAGGAACAACAGCAGCAGCGCGGTGCGCATACTGGTCAGCCAGTGCCACGACCTGCGTAGCCACGTCCATGCAGTGCTCATTTAAATCACCGTTGCTCCATATCCGACGACGAGCTGGCGCGTCCAGCCGATAAACACGTTCCAGGCCCCAGTCAGCAGCAGCAGGCCGACGATGACCATCGCTACCCCGCCGATCACCTGGATGGTGCGCGAATGCTTCCGCAGCACCTCGATACTACGCACCGCCTTCGCCGAGCCGAGCGCCACCAGCAAAAACGGCAGCCCCAGCCCGAGGCAGTACGCGATGACCAGCAGCACGCCGCGCGCCGCGGTCATGCCCGCCGTCCCCACAGAAACGGACACGATGGCGGTGAGCGTCGGCCCCAAACACGGGGTCCACCCGAGCGCGAACACCCCGCCGAGCAGCGGCGCGCCCAGCAGCGTGGTCCACTTCTTCGGTCGCAGCCGCGTGTCGTTTTGCAGCGCCGGCACCCAACCGGCGAACACCAGGCCCATCAGGATCGTGACCACCCCACCCGCGCGCATGAGGGTCTCCGCGTTGAGCGCCACCGCGCTCACCGCGCCGAAGACGGTCACGGTGGCCAGCAGGAACACCACGGTGAACCCGAGGATGAACAGGCCCGCCGCGCCGGCGACGGCCCAGCGGCGCCGCGTCACAGATACCCCGTGCTCATCCACGTTGAGCTCCCCGCCCACGATGCCCGTCAGGTACGACATGTAGCCCGGCACCAGCGGCACCACGCACGGCGAGGCGAAGGACGCCAACCCGGCCAGCGCAGCCGCCAGCATTCCCAGCAGCAGCGGGCCTTGGGAAACCAGCTCCGATAACGCCTCCCCCACTTAGGCCTCCGCCTCCTGGTGCAGCGTATTCGCCAGGTCGATGATCTCCTGGGCGGTGACCTCCCGCAGGAACACCGCCGCCGGGCGGTGCTGGGTGTCCAGCACGATCGTCGTCGGGATCACGGAGCTGGGCACGCCGCCCAAGAACGCGGCGGTCTTAAACGGCGGGTCGTAAATGGATGGGTAGGTCACCCCGTTGTCCTTCATGAAGTCGCGCGCGATGTCCGCGTTGTGGTCCCGCACGTTAATACCGAGGACGGTGCCGAAGCCCTCGATGGACTCCTGCACCTCCTGGAGGTCGTCGACCTCCGCGCGGCACGGCGCGCACCACTGCCCCCACGCGTTGAGCACCACGACCTCACCGTCGAAGTCGCTGAGCGAGATCTCACTGCCCGGCTCCATCAGGGACTCGCCGGAAAAGTCCGGCAACGGCTTACGCTCCTCCTGCGGGTAGAACAGTTCCACCTGCCCGCCCGGCGAGTGGAACGCGAAGGACCCGCCGTTGTCACTGGCGCTCGAGCACCCGCTCAGCAGCACGGCTGCGGCAACGAATGGGACAAGGCTGCGGCGCACGGTCATAGGGTCCTTCCAGGTTAGATCGCGGATGCGGGGGTTGAGTATGACCAGTCAACAACAACGTCGTCGTCGAACACAAGTGACGTCACGCTGGCCAGCTCGCAGCGACGGCTCACATGCGCGAAGGGCTTGCCCTGCACGTAGCGCTGCACCGTCACGATCGGCAGCTGGTGGCTCACCAACACGGCCTCGTGGCCCTCGGCGCGCTGGCGCGCGTCCTCGATCGCGACGTCCATGCGAGCAAAGATGTCCTCATAGGACTCGCCCCAGCTCGGCTCCCAGGGCTTGAGCATGTGACGCCACCGGATCGGGTTCCACAGCTGAGAGCGCCACCCCTTGGTGCGTAGCCCCTCAAAGGTGTTGCCGGCCTCCAGGATCTCCTCCCGCGTATCAATCTCCAGACCAGTGACCTCCGCAATCGGCTGCGCGGTCTCCTGCGCGCGCAGCAGCGGGCTAGCCGCCAGGTAGGTGACGTCGCGGCCTTCGAAAAACTTCGAGGTCGCAGCCGCCATCGAGTAGCCGCGAGAGCTCAAGTGGTAGCCCGGCATGCGCCCGTAGAGAATCTTCTTCGGGTTGAACACTTCACCGTGGCGCACCAGGTGGACAACAGTTCGCGTCATTTACTGGCCCTCCGGGGTCGCGGCGGCTGCGGCCTTCGCAGCCGGGACGAGCGCGGCCTCGATGGTGGCGAAGTCGTCGTCGGTCAGCGCCGTGGAGACGAACCAGGTCTCGAACGGGCTCGGGGACGCGTGCACGCCGTGGTCCAGCAGCGCGTGGAAGAACGGCGCGTAGCGGAACGTGTCCGCCGCCTTCATGTCGTCGAAGTTGTGGCCCTCGCTCTCCGCGAAGCGCACCGACAGCATCGTCGACGCGCGCTGGATGTGGTGCGCCACGCCCTCACGCGTCAGCGCCGAGCTGACCAGATCTTCCAGCCTGTCCGCGTTGCGGTGCAGCACCGGGTAAATATCCTCGCTGGCCAGGCGCAACGACGCCATGCCCGCAGCCATCGCCACCGGGTTTCCGGACAGGGTTCCTGCCTGGTACACCGGCCCGTTCGGCGCAAGCTTCTCCATTACTTCTCGACGCCCACCAAAGGCCGCCGCCGGCAACCCACCCGAGATGACCTTGCCGAAGGTCGTCAGATCACCCGCAACACCGTCGACCCCGTACCAGCCGGAGTAGGAGGTGCGGAAGCCCGTCATCACCTCATCCAGGATGAGCAGGGCGCCGTTAGCGTGGCAGACCTCCTTCAGCTTCGCGTTGAAGTTGTCCTGCGGCGCCACCGTGCCCATGTTGCCGGCGGCCGCCTCCGCGATCACGGCGGCGATCTGGCCCTCGTTTTCCGCGAACGCCCGCTTCACGGCCTCGATGTCGTTGTACGGCACCACGATCGTGTCCGCCGCCTGCGCGCCGGTCACCCCCGGCGAATCCGGCAGCGAGAACGTCGCAATCCCGGAGCCTGCCGACGCCAACAGAGCGTCCACATGGCCGTGGTAGCAGCCATCAAACTTAATAATCTTCGGGCGCTGCGTATACCCGCGCGCCAGGCGCACCGCCGACATCGTCGCCTCAGTACCCGAGTTGACCATGCGCACCTCCTCCACGGACGTACGCTGCGTAATCATCTCCGCGATCTCCACCTCGGCCTCCGTCGGCGCACCGAAGCTCAACCCGTTCACCAACGCCTTCTCGACGGCCTCCAGGATCGCCGGGTGCGCATTCCCGTGGATCATCGGGCCCCACGAATCCACCAGGTCGACATAGGAGTTGCCGTCGACATCTACAAGCGTGCTGCCGAACGCCTTCTCGATAAAGCGCGTCTGCCCACCCACCGAGCCAAACGCGCGCACCGGCGAGTTCACCCCGCCCGGCGTGACCCGCTGAGCACGCGCAAACAACTCAGCAGAACGAGCAGTATTTTCTGAAGTCAGGTTCGTCTTCGTCATAGTTGCCTATCCTAGGCGATATGAAGATTGCATTTTTAGGCCTCGGCCGTATGGGTACCGAATTAGCACTCAAGCTTGTCAGTGACCACGACCTCACGGTCTGGAACCGCACCGCAGCGAAAACCGCCCCGCTCGTCGAGCGCGGCGCCACCGCCGCCGACACCCCCGCAGACGCCGTCAAAGGCGCCGACATGGTCATCACCTCCCTGTTCGGCCCCGACACCGTCCGCGAAGTCGTCATCGAACCCGGCCTCATCCCCGACGGCGTCACCTGGGCCGACGCCACCACCATCTCCCCCGCCGACGCCGACTCCTTCGCCGCCGCCGTCCCCACCTTCGTCCACACCCCCGTAGTCGGCTCACTCATCCCGGCGCGCGCCGGCAAGCTCGGCGTCTACGTCGGCGGCGCCACCGAGCAGCGCCGCAAGGAAGTCGCCGAGGTCGTCGCGCCGTGGGCCGCCGCGAACCCGGAACGCCTCAAGGTCGTCGACACCGCCGCCCAGGCCGCGACGGGCAAGCTCATCGCCAACCTCGCCCTCGCAGTGACCATGCAGGGGTTCAAGGAGGCACTGCACATCGGCAACGCCCAAGGACTTGACGACGCCACCATCGTCGACATGCTCGGCTCCACCGGCCTCGAGTTCATCGTGAACATGAAGTCCCCCTTCCTGCTCGGCGAGCGCGACACCAACCCCGGCGACTTCTCCACCGACGCCATCGAGAAGGACGCGCGTTTGATGCTCGCCACCGCCGAGGCCGCCGGCAAGGAGCTGCCCGCCGTGGCGGCCGCGGTTGCCTCCCTGCAGGAGCAGCAAAAGAAGGGCCACGGGGACGAGGACTTCTCCTCAGTGGTGGTGTACCGCTAGTTTTCTGGGAAGCGAGTGCCAAAGGACGCAATTCTTGTTCGGGGAGGACGCAAAAGCCCAGGTCGTGAAAAGGGGGTTGCGTCCTTTGGCACTGGCACGGTTGAGAGGGCACCAATTTCCTGGATTTTCGCGCGGCGGTTTGGAAAAGCCCAGGTCGCGCAAACTGCGTGAGGGAATTTGGTGCGCGCACCCGCCTACGCTTTCTTCGCTTGCCCCCTAAACGCGCCGAACATGATGACCACGATCAGGCCGATGGCGATCCAGTTGGCCACCTTCGCGTACTGCTCCAGCACGTACACCACGGGCTCCCCGATCCACCATCCGAGGGCGAAGTACCCAAGTGACCACAGAGTTTTCGAGATGAAGTCCAGCACCATGAACTTCCACAGCGGCATGCCGGTCATGCCCATCAGGACGAAGACGACGAAGGCGATGGGAAGTGGGATCGGTACGTAGGCGAGGAAGATCCCCAACCAGCCGAGCTTGAGGGCCCACTTTTCCACGCGCGCGATGTTGCGGGCGCTGCGCTTGGAGTTCTGCGCCTGCACGTCAAGGATTCCGCGCCCCCACAGTTTGCCGGCCCACCAATAGATCCAGTCGAACTTGATGGCCATCAGCGTGCCGATGAGCAGGTAGCCCAGCCAGTGCTGCACCTCGCCGACGGCGGCGAGCGCGCCCGTCGACGCCGCGCCAATCCGGGAACCGGTAATGGCCAGCATGATGGGCGGGTGCAGCCCAAGCAGCCAGGCGCGAAGTGGGATCATCGCAAGGCCGAAGAGGCCTACGAAGCCGAACCAGCCAAGGCACCAGTAGTCGGCCTTGGTTGGTTTGCTGTTCCAGGGCATGCCTGGTTGTTCCCACCATTCTGGTTCGGGTGTGGTCTGCTCCTCGCTTTGCATAAGCAGAGAGTGTACCTAGCTAGAACATATTTAAAATTCCCGGGTTGGTGGCTACCACGATTCCGATGATTGCCAGCAGCCCGAGTACTACGCCGACGATGATGCCGCCGGTGGAGGAGCCCTCCTTGTCGGCGCCGGTCAGTGCGTCGCAGTTGGCTTTGACGGGTTGGTATTCGGCTTCGGCGCGCTCGGTGTTTGCGCGGGCCTCGGCTGCGGCTGCCTTGGCCGCCGCAGTGGCAGCAGCCGCATCCTCCTGCGTCTGCTTCGCCACGGTCAGCGCTTCCTCGGCTGCGGCTTGTCGGGCCGGTTGCGCCTCCTTGGCGGCGGAAAGCTCCTGCTCACGCTTTGCCACGAGCTCCTCCGCGACCTGCAGCGCGCGTGCGGCTTCCAGGGTCCGCTCCGCCTTGTCGACGTCCGCTTCGCGCTGCTCGAGCGTTTGACGCTTGGTGGCGTCGCCAAACTCGATGGCGTGCTTGAGGCCGTCGTAGTAGGTGTTGAAGCGCTCGGTGTACTCGTCGACGGTGAACAGTGGCGTGCCCTGCTTCATCCAGTGGGTGGCGAAGGTCTGCGCGTGTGCAATACGCCACGGGTACCCCTGGTACCGGAAGGTTTTGGTGTTCACGGCGAAGCCGGTGGCGCGCATGTCCGGGTTGACGATCGCCATGTAGTGGCCAGCGCCCGCCGCGAATGGGTTCTCGCCCTTCTCGAGTGCCTCGAAGTACGCGATGCGCTCCTCGTGGAACCAGCCCTTGAACGGGTTGTCGTAGTTCCAGGACAGGTTGTCCCAGCCGTTCTTCGAGTGCCCGCGCGGCAGCTGGTGCGACCAGTTCACGTTTACCTGGGCCTGCGCCATCAGGAAGTCGGAGACGGGCAGGGCGGGCTGGCCGTCGCTTTCGCGGAGCTCGTTGGCTTCGGGCAGCCAGCCAATGGCTGCCTTCATGTTGTCCAGGTGAGTGGCGTCGTCGGCCTCACCGATGTGGGTGTCGTCCGCGATGCGGTAGCCCGTCTGCCCAGCCACCGGGTCTTCTTCTTTGAAGCGGAAGTCGGTGTTCAGTTCGGCGACGGCGTCGGTTGCGCCCATGGCTTCGAAGAAGCCGAGGGAGCCGCGGTCGAACTGCTGTTGCGCCTCGGCCTTGCTGGCTTCGAGGGCGGCGGCTGCTTCGGCGGCCCGCGCCTTCGAGTCCTCGAGCGCCTGTTGTGCGGACTCCGCCGTCACGCCGGCGGGCACTGCGGACTGTTTCGCGGTGAGGTCGGTGGTGGCGTCGTCAAGAAGGCGTTGGGCGGCGGCGACCATGCCCTTTGCTGCCTTGAGTTCTTCCTGGGCGGCGGCGACGTCGCGCTGCGCCGCATCGAGCGTCTGCTGCGTGGCGCGCTCGCGGTCCTGCGCATCGCGCTGCTTCGCGGTGGCGTCCTTGACCGCGTCGACAAGCGCCACGCAACGAGCCTCCGTGAGCTGGGCGGTGTCCTCCGCCATGGCCTGCGGGGCCACCAACATGGCCGCTGAGCAGGTAGTAACGAGCATGAGTCCGAGCTGCTTCTTCATACCGGCAGATTAGCAGGAAACTTTCGTAATTTTCCCAAATAAAAGCCAGAATTGTTCTAAGGTTTTGCCCATGAAAACAGCACTGACCCGCACGCAGCGCCTCGACAGGCTGCCGGTGACTCCGAAACACAAGAAGCTCCTCGTCGGATCGGGGGTGGGGTGGGCGCTCGACGCGATGGATGTCGGGCTGGTCTCATTCGTCATCGCGGCGCTGGCCGTGCACTGGGACCTGGAGAAAACCACCACGAGCTGGATCGCGTCCGTGGGGTTCATCGGGATGGCGGTCGGCGCCTCCCTCGGCGGTCTGCTCGCGGACAAGCTGGGGCGCCGCCAGGTCTTCGCCCTCACGCTCCTGATCTACGGCGTGGCCACGGGCGCTTCGGCGCTTGCCGGGTCGGTCGCTGTCCTGCTCGTCTTCCGGTTCCTCACCGGCCTGGGCCTCGGCGCGGAGCTGCCCGTCGCGTCCACGCTGGTCAGCGAGTTCGCGCCGCTGAAAGTGCGCGGGCGGATGGTGGTCTGGCTCGAGGCGTTTTGGGCGGCGGGCTGGATCCTGGCGGCGGTCATCGGCACGTTCGTCGTCGCCGAGGGCGAGAACGGCTGGCGCTGGGGGCTTGCGCTCGGCGCCGTGCCTGCGCTCTACGCGCTGTATGTGCGCATGCAGCTGCCCGAATCGGTCCGCTTCCTGGAGGCGCGCGGCCGCGACGAGGAAGCAGAGGCAGTGGTCCGCAGCTTCGAGGAGCAAGTCCCACCCGAACTACTTATCGACGCCCCCATCGCCACCACCGCCGATCCCGATGCAAGTGCTGGCAAAGGCACCCACATCTGGGGCCCCGAACTGCGCGCCCGCACCGCCGCCTTCTGGACCGTCTGGTTCTGCGTCTCCCTCGCCTACTACGGCGCGTTCACCTGGATCCCTTCCCTGCTTGTGGACCAAGGCTTCAGCCTCGTGCGCTCCTTCAGCTTCACGCTGATCATCACGCTGGCCCAGCTGCCCGGGTACGCCCTGGCCGGCTGGCTCATTGAGGTCTGGGGGCGCCGCACCACCCTCGCCGTCTTCCTGGCCGGGTCGGCGGTGTCGGCTGGGCTCTACGGGTTCGCCACCGCGCCCTGGCAGATCATCGCCGCAGGCTGCCTGCTCTCCCTGTTCAACCTGGGCGCGTGGGGTGCCCTCTACGCCATCGGTCCTGAGCTCTACCCCACCCAGATCCGCGCGACCGGCACGGGCGCCGCTGCGGCCTTCGGGCGCGTCGGTTCGATCCTGGCGCCGCTGATCGTCCCGCCAGTCCTGGCCTTCGGCGGCCACGCCAGCGTGTTCGTGGTCTTCGCGGTGGCGTTCACCGTGGCAGCCGCGGCTGCGTTCGTCCTGCCGGAGCAGAAGGGCAAAGTGCTCGTCTAGAGGAGATCCTGCGCCGCCTGACGCGCGTTGCCGATCACGGCCGGGACCCCAACCCCGGCAACCCAGGCGCCGGTCACACCAACGCCGTCGATACCGGCGAGGGCGTCCTGGACCTTGGCCACGGTGGCGAGGTGGGTGGCGTCGTAACGCGGAAGGCCACCGAGCCAGCGCTGGACGAAGATCTCCTCGACGCCGGCGGCGCGGCCGTCGAAGCCGGTGATGGTCTGCAGGTCGTCGAGGGCCCAGTCCACGAGGTCATCTTCGCTGGCGGTCAGGGCGACGTTGTCGCCGTAGCGGCCGAAGCTGGCGCGTACAAGGGCGCCGCCGCGCTCGGCGAGGTGCGGCCACTTACGCGACGAAAGCGTGAACGCCTTGGCGTGCACGTCCTTCGCATCGGTGCAGACCAGCACGCCGGAGTTCTCCGGCAGGCCCTCGTCGGTGGCGAAGCGCAGGCCCACCACGGCGGAGTTCGCCAACTCGACGGAGCGAAGCGCTTCGGAGGCCTCGGGGGCGATGTCGCGAAGCAGCAGCGCGGTCGTCGGCGCCGGGGTGGCCAACAGCACGCGGTCGTAGACGGTGTCCTCGCCACCCTTGAGGCCGAACCCCTCGCCCTCGCGGCTGATGGACGGTATGAAGGCGTCGACGTAGATGTTCGCGCCGGACTGCTCGGCGAGTGCCTCGTAGAGCTCCTGGTAGCCCTCGCGGAAGGTAGCGAAAATGGGCGCAGGCTTCGAGGGCTTCGAGGCCTCAGAAGACCCAGCCGCGGCGACGGCCTTCTTCCGGGCGGCCTCCAGGTTGGCGACCGCGGTGGACAGGTGCACCGGGCCGTCGGCGGCCAGGCGGTCGAACTCGGCGGCGAGCTGCGGCACGGTGGCGCGAACACCCAGGTCGTCGGCGGTGCAGGAGTACACCCCGCCAAGCAGGGAGGAGACGATGTTGTCCACGACATCGTCGCCGTAGCGCTCGCGAACCAGGGCGCCGACGCTCATGTCGCCACCGATGGTCCACTCGAAGCCCTCGCGCTCCGCCTCGGTGTCGATGCGTCGCGCGGTTTCCTCGCTAACCAGGTGCGCGACTGGCTCGGAGGTGGAAGGGATCCCCATCATGCCGCCTGCCGGCATAGCGCGGGTTTCGCCGTCGACGTAGAGCAGGGAGCGCATCCCCGATGGGAAGACCAGCGAGTCCTGCAGGCCCAGCTCTTCGACGAGCTGCTTTGCTTCCGGGCGGCGCGCAATGAAGGCTTCGGCCCCCATATCGGTGGGGCCGCCGTCGAACGCAACGGTGTACAGCTTGCCGCCGATACGGTCGTTGCCCTCGTAGACGTCGACGGTGTGGCCGGAGTTGCGCAGCTCAAACGCTGCGGTCAACCCGGCAAGCCCTGCACCGACAATGGCGATATTCAATGGGGATCTCCTTCGTTATGCTTCGTGGATCATTGCGACGGCGTCGGTGATGGCGCCTGCATCGGTGGTCGGCAAGACGCCGTGCCCGAGGTTGAAGATGTGGCCGGTGGCGGTGCCTGCGTCGATAGCTCGGGCGGCCTCCGCCTTGATGCGGCGCACTTCCTCCTGCACCACGGCGGGGCCAGCGAAGAGCATCGCCGGGTCGAGGTTGCCCTGCAGCACGCGCGGGGACGCGAAGCGCGTGGCGGCGACGTCGAGCGGCACGCGCCAGTCGACGCCCATCACCTCGGAACCGGCCTCGGACATTGCGCCGAGCAGCTCACCCGTGGCCACACCGAAGTGGATGCGCGGGATCACACCCTCGACCTCCTTCAGGATCTCGGCGGAGTACGGCAGGACGTGCTCGCGGTAGTCGGCCTCGGTGAGGAAGCCTGCCCAGGAGTCGAAGAGCTGCATGGCGTCGATGCCGGCGTCGACCTGCGTGCGCAGGAACGCGCTGATGGTCGGCACGAGGCGGCGCATCAGGGCGTGCCACGTGTCCGGGTCGCCGTGCATCATGGCCTTCGTCTTCTCGTGGTTCTTGCTCGGCCCGCCCTCGATGAGGTAGCTGGCCAGCGTAAACGGCGCGCCGACAAAGCCGATCAGGGCCTGGGTGTCGGTGAGCTCGTCGAGAATAATCTCGATACCCTTGGTCACTTCCTCAACGTTGTGGTCCAGCACCGGCAAATTATCGACGTCCTCTTTCGTCGTAATCGCCTTCTCCATCACTGGGCCGCGGCCCGGCACGATCTCCACGCCGATGCCCGCCGCCTTCAACGGCACAACGATGTCGGAAAAGAGGATCGCCGCATCCATGTCGTGGCGGCGCACCGGCTGCATCGTGATCTCCGCGAGGAGCTCCGGCATGAAGCAGGAGTCCAACATGGAGATGCCCTCGCGGGCCTTGCGGTATTCCGGCAGCGAGCGCCCGGCCTGGCGCATAAACCACACCGGGGTGCGTGAGGGCGTGCGGCCGTTGGCGGCCTCAATGAGCGGGGCAGAAGAAAGGTCGCGTCTGGTCATAGTCCCCCACCCTACCGCCGTTGCGGTTTAGGAGGGAAAATGATTTGCCCGCGAGGAGTGCGCCTCAATCACGAGCGAGCTGCCCAGCATGAGCAGCGTGGCCCCCACCGGGGGCAGCACGCCGATCGCGGCAAGCACGATCGCGGTGGAGTTGTACGCCCAGGCGAAGATCATGTTGTAGTCGATGATGTGGCACACGCGGCGCGCGTGCGCGATGAGCTGCGGGACGGCGGAGACGTCGTCGCGGATCAGCACGGCGTTGCAGGCGCGGGCGATGGTGGAGGACTGGGCGTCGATAATGTCGTCGGTGGCGTAGAGCAGGCCGACGTCCGCCACCTTGATAGTGGGAAGCGCGGTGGCGTCGCCGATCATGGCAACCGTGGCGCCCTTCGTGTGGATGGCGCGAACCGCCCCCGGCTTGTCCGGCGCGGTAATGCCGGCGAGCACGTTGGACATACCCAAAAAGTCGGCAAAGCGGCGGGCCACCGGGTAGGTATCGCGGGTGAGCATCACCGTCTCTACGCCCATCTGTTCCAGGCGGTTGATGGCCTCGTGGGCGTCGTCCTTCGCGGGGTCGTAGAGGGTGATCACGCCGCGGTCCTTGCCGCGCCAGCGCACCACTACAGGGGTGCCTCCGGCGGTCGCGGCCATCGCGAGGCGGCCGTGCAGCTGGGACAGGTTCGTGGGGCGCCACAGGCAAGCGTCGAAGGACTCGGTGCGGTCCTCGTCCTCGTCGCCGTAGGTCAAGGTGAGGCGGCCGCGGAACTCGCCGCCGGGCGTGATTTCCTCGTTGCTCATCTCGATCCACGACGGCACATCGGCGCTCTTCGTGCGCCCATCGCGCGCCTCACGCGCCGCCTTCACCATCGCGCGTGCCGACGGGTGGTTGGACTCCACCGACAGCGCACCCGCCACGCGCATCACCATCTCCGGGCTTTCGCCGCGCTCGGCGGTGACGGTCTCCACCGTCATCTGCGGCTTGACAAGGGTGCCCACGCGGTTGAACACGGCCGTGTCCGTCGACTCCAACGCGCGGAAGGTTTCGCCGTCGCGGATCAGGATGCCGTTTCGCACCGCCGACTCAATGCCGAGGCGGATCGCCAGCGACGGCGAAATCGCCAGCGCCACCGGCGCCACCACCACCAAGATGGCCAACGCCGTGGAAAAGCCAGCATTGTAGTTGCCGGTCAGCAGCACCCACAGCCCAAAATCCAAGATAGCCAGCGCATAGGCCGCCGGGATGAGCAGGCCCGCCGCGCGCGTGGACATCAACGTGGCCTCGTTCTGGTGGCGCAGCACCGCGTCCACCCAGCGCTCCACCGCGCCCAGGCGGGTGGTGTGTCCGACGCGTTCCACGCGCATCTTGATCTTGCCGCTGCGCAGCACCGACCCGGCGCGCACCGTTGAGCCGACTTTCACCTCGGAGGGCTCGCGGGCGTCGATAATCTGGGGGTTCAACACGCCAGAGCCGCCAACCACCTCGCCGTCGGCAGGGATGATCTCGCCGGCGTGGACGTAGACGTCATCCCCCTTGTTCAGCTCGACTGCCGGGAAGTCTTCCTCCGTCACGTTGCCCGCCCGCGAACGACGCACCACCTTGTACACCGCGTCCGGATCAGGGTTGCGGGCCTGCAAATCCTCCATGAGGCGGGGGCGAGCGCGCATGGTGAAGTAGCGTCCCACCAGCAGCAGCGTGGTGACGGCGCAGGAGACCTCGAAGAAGATCTCAACGTCGTGGCCCATCTGGTGCGGCACCCAACCGCTGCTGGTAGTCCAGCCGATCTGCCCGGCGGACGTCAGCACCACCGCGACCAGCGACCACAGCCAAGCGGCCAAAATCGCGATCGAGCTCGCGCCGTCCAGCGCGGAAATCCCGCGGCGCACGCCACCAAGCATCGCACGGTGGAACGGGAACGCGCACCACAGTGCGACCGGGGTGGACAACGCCAACGAACACCACTGCCAGCCCGGGAACTGGAACTGCGGCACGTACGCCATCAGGACGACCGGGATGCTCAGCACAATAGCGATCCACATGCGAAGCGGCGTGACCAAGTCGCGGGCGGTAAACAGCACGTCCTGGCCACGCATCATGCCGCGGCGCCGTCGGGCAGTGCGCACGAACCCGCTCGCGCGCGCCGTGCGCAGGGAGCGCTGCTCGTGTTCCTTCATCCGGCGCATCCGGCCGGACATGCCGCGCGTGCCACGCCGCGGCAGCGTGTGATCCACCACCGAATGCCCCTGGGCGCGGCGGCGCAGCGTCGAATCCGTCAGCTGCACCTCCACCCCGAAGCGCTGCATCACCTCGGCGATCGTGTGCGGTGCCGTGGTGTCCGGCGCGGTCACCCACGCCATCTTCGTCGGGTACACCAGGCGCGCCTGCACGCCTGGCAGCTCTTCGAGGGCCTCCTCGATGTCGCGCAGCTGCGCGCCGTCCTCCAGGCCCTCGAGCTCGAACGCGTAGGAAGCGTGGGGGCGCAACGGGTTGCCGTTGCTGTCCTCGGAGTGGCGCGAGTCCGGGTCGAACCCGGCGTCCTTGGCCGCCAGGCGGGCGTCGTCAATTGAGCGCGTCACATTATCAGCCATGCGCCGTTACTCCACTTCTTCCCTACTGCTGCTACTGCTCAGCCGGACGCAGGTAATCCTGCGATTCCTTCCGGGAAGCATAGAACAGCCCCAATGCTCCCGCCACACCGACCACGATCTGCACCGCACCGTCGACGGCGAACAGCGCAACCGGCACTTTAGTCGCAGCGGGCGTCATCAAGAAGAGCGTGAGCACGCGCACCGCGAAGAAGACCGAGAAGACCTGCAGCACCCGCGTGGCGTTGAGCATCCACTTCCCGCGGCGCTGCACTGAGCGCAGCGCCAGGACAAACACCACGATGATGCCCAGCTGCAGCAGCGCCATCAGCACAACCGTGGCGTACATGCTCGCCTGCATCATGTTCTCCGGGATCGCCTCCGACTGGTTCTTCGCGGCCTGGTTCGCCGCCTCGCGCAGCGCAGCCGGGTCGAGCACCGTCACCACCACGGCGAGGATCTGGTGCAGGAGCTCACCGAGGATCATCACTGCCCACGCGCCGAGGAGGTAGCGCACCGCCTCGGGCTGTTGCTGCGTCGGCTCGTCCTTCCGGTGTCTCGGTGGCAGGGCCGGGGCCTGCGCCGCGGGAGGTGTGTTAGCCATGAAGCTCCTTCAGCGCACGCGCGCCCTCGATTGCGTAGTACGTCAAAATCTGGTCCGCGCCAGCACGCTTGATAGAGGTCAGCGACTCCATCATGGTCGCCTCGAAGTCGATCCAACCGTTTTGACCAGCGGCGACCATCATCGCGTATTCGCCCGAAACCTGGTACGCCGCCACCGGCACCGGCGACATGTCTGCAACGCGGCTGAGCACATCCAGGTACGGCAGCGCAGGCTTGACCATGACGAAGTCCGCGCCTTCCTCAATATCGAGCTCGGTCTCGAGCAGGGATTCGCGCACGTTCGCCGGGTCCTGCTGGTACGTGCGGCGGTCGCCCTTCAGGGAGGAGCCGACCGCGTCGCGGAACGGCCCGAAGAACTTCGACGCGTACTTCGCCGAGTACGCCATGATGGCCACGTCCTGGTAGCCCTCGGCGTCGAGTGCCTCACGGATCACGCCGATCTGCCCGTCCATCATCCCCGACGGGCTCACGATGTGCGCGCCCGCGGCAGCCTGCGACAGCGCCATATCGCGGTAGAGGTCCAAGGTGGCATCGTTGTCCACCACCTGGTTGCCATACTTATCGACGCCCACTACGCCACAGTGCCCGTGGTCCGTGAACTCATCCAGGCAGGTGTCGGCCATAATCAGCAAGTCCTCGCCGAACTCCTCGCGCAGTGCGCGCACGTTCCGGTTCAAGATGCCCTCCGGGTCCCACGCGACGGAACCCGTGGCGTCCTTGTCCTCGTCGAGCGGCACGCCGAAGAGGTCCACGCAGCGGATCCCCTCCTCGAGTGCCTCGTGGCAGATCGCCTTCAGGGTGTCCGTGGTGTGCTGGTACACCCCCGGCATGGAGGCAATCTCTCGGCGTTCGGTGATGCCATCAGCCACGAACAACGGCAAAATAAAATCGGCCGGAGCCAGTCGCGTCTCCGCGGTGAGCTGCCGAATCGCAGGATTCCGGCGGAGGCGACGTGGACGGCGTGGAAGATGATATGTAGTCATGTGCTACATCATAACGCCGGTTTCCGACGCGCCCTCCGCTTCTTCCGCGGCGGCGGCAGCTCCCCAGCTGCCCGCAGGGCAGCGACGTGCTCGGCAAGCGCGTCCACCAGGGACGGTACGTCCGCGACCTCTGGTACGACGTCGACACGCAGCCCCTGCTCGCGCGCAGCCTCAGCGGCCATCGGGCCGATGCACGCGATGATCGTGCGCTGGTGCGGCTTACCCGCGATGCCAACCAGATTGCGCACCGTCGAGCCGGACGTGAAGCAGACTGCGTCAAACCCGCCGGTCTTGATCATGTCGCGCACCTCAGGAGCTGGCGGGGCCGCGCGCACCGTGCGGTAGGCCACGACGTCCTCGACGTCCCAGCCCTTCTCAATCAGGCCATCCACCAGCACGTTCGTTCCAATGTCCGCCCGCGGCAGCAGCACCCGCGAGACCGGGTCGATGTCCTCCACGTACTCGGGGAACACCTCCACCAGGCCAGCGGCGTTCTGCTTCGTGCGGTGTGGCAACAGCTCCGGGCTCATCCCCAGCGCACGCAGCGCCTCCGCCGTCTTGCGGCCGACCGCCGCCAGGTGCACCCCCGCAAACGCGCGGGCGTCCAAGCCAAGCTGCTCGAACTTCTTCCACACCGCGTGCACCGCGTTCGTCGAGGTGAACACCACCCACTGGTAGCGACCCTCCACGATCCCCTTAATCGCGCGGTCCATCTGCGCCGGGTTGCGCGGCGGCTCCAGAGAAATCGTCGGCACCGACTGCGGGATCGCCCCGTACGACGCCAGGCGGCTGCTCATCGCCTCCGCCTGCTCCTTCGCACGCGGCACCAGCACACGCCACCCGTACAAAGGACGGTTTTCCCACCACGAAAACTTCGATCGATCATCATTCACAGTACCGAGCGTCACCACCAAAGAACCAGGCAGATCCGCCGTCACCGAGTCCATGGTTGCCAGGGTCTCCAGGGTCGCATCGACCGTGCGCTGCAGCCGCGTCGTTCCGTTGGCCGTGACGCTGCACGCCAGCTCACCCGGGAACCCGCGCTGCATCAACTGCGACGCCATCTCCGGCAGCTGCTCGCGCACCGCCTGCAACACCAACGGCTGCGGCGCCTGCGACAACTGGTCCCAGTCCACCGGCCCGTTCGCCAGATCTGCTTCCGTATACGTTGAACCGAGCGCGATACCCGCAAAGGACGGCACCGTCGACGGCAGCGACATCCCCGGCACAATCTGGAACTCCAGGCCGGCGGCCGCCACCGCGGCGATCTCCTCCCGCACCGCATCGCGCGTCAGCGGGTTCCCGCTGACCAGACGGATCACATCCCCGTCACCGTCATCCCCCTTGCGGATCACCTCGGCCGCCGCCTGCAGCGCCGAGCGCAACCGCGCAACAATATCGTCCGTGCCAAGCGGCACCTCTTCAACCTCAGCCGCGGTTGGGTCCGCAGGCCTCGGCGGGCGACGCCGCGCCCCCGACGCCTTCGCCTCCGCACACATCGCCTCATATTGAGCCTCCGCGGCGTCGATCTTCTCTTGCGGCACCGCGCACGCTGCGGCAAGAACATTTCGGACACCCTCAAGAACATCCGGTTCCACCAACGCGATAGAATTGCGTTCCATCACCTGGCGAGCGCGAATCGTCAGCAAATCGGGATTGCCAGGTCCGGCACCGACGAAGATCACCTTCCCCGGCTGGGGCGTGATTGAGGGCAGTGTCATCAAAATGGTCTTTTCTGGTCTTGTATAAGGCGTAAAGAAGTGTCCCGGCGTACAGCGAGCCCCAAAGGGACCCCTATACACCGAGACGATTGGACGTATGGTAGTTACACCTTAATTTGCATACGCCGTGTTTCAAAACCTGTTTCAAAACCAGTCTGAAAACTTATTGCATAATCTCTGCCGCCCCGCGCCCAATCAGCGTCTGCGCAAGCTGTGTTCCCAGCTCACGGGCGTCCTTACCAGAAGCCTCCTCAATCAGCTGCTTGGAGCCATCCAGGGCGAATACCCCCGCCCGCAAGGTAATGGTGCCGTCAGCGATGGTCGCGTGCGCCGCAACCGGGGCCGTGCAGCCTGCCTCCAGAGTCGCCAGCACCTGACGCTCCGCCGCCGCGCACGCAAAAGAATCCGCGTACAACAGCTTGTCCAGGCCCTCACGCAGCGCGGTGTCGTCGACGCGGCACTCGACGGCCAGCGCGCCTTGCGCCGGGGCGGGCATGAACACCTCAGCATCGAAGACTTGGGTGGCGCGGTCCGCGAACCCACCACGGACCAAGCCCGCATACGCCAGGACAATCGCGTCCATCTCGCCGCTTTCCACCCGGCCCATACGCGTCTCAATGTTGCCTCGCAGCGGGAGGATCTCAAGGTCAGGGCGCAGCGCGCGCAGCTGGGAAACACGGCGCGGCGCCGAGGTGCCCACCTTCGCGCCCTTCGGCAGCGTGTCCAGCGTCAGGCCGTCGCGGGCGATGAGCGCCTCGCGGTGGTCTTCGCGCTCCGGAACGATCAGGTAGGTGCGGGGCTCTGGGGCCGTCGGCAAGTCCTTGAAGGAGTGCACGGCGACGTCCACCTCGCCGTCGAAGAGGGCGTCGCGAAGCGCAGACGTAAACACGCCGACGCCGATGCGTTCCACCGGCGCGTGGGAAACATCCCCGGCAGTTTTCACAATGTGCAGCTCAGACGGGTAACCGTGCGCGATCAGGGCATCACGCATATGACCCGCCTGCGTCGTGGCCAAGTGCGAACCCCGCGTACCAATTTTCAGCATGTAAATTACGACTCCTTCAACTTCAATTCGTCGGGACTCGGCAACCGGTCCATATCAGTAGCGGCCGACACGGGGCGCACCCCAAACAGTTCCTCAACGGCGGTCTCCAGATTAACCAAATCTGAACGCGCCGCCAGCTCCTTCATCTTCACCGTCGGCGTATGCAGCAGCTTATCCACCACACGCTTCACCGAACGGGCAACCTGCTCAAAATCCTGCTCATCCATGTCGGGAAGGCGCTTGCGCAACCGCGCCAGCTCCTCCTGCGAAATCTCCGCGCCAACCCGGCGCAGCTGCGCCACCGCCGGCCCCACATCACGCATCCGCTGCTCGGAGCTAAACGCCTGCACCTCCTCGGCCACGATCGCCTCCGCGGCCTGCAGCACCTTCGAGTCCTCCGAGTCCGCGTTGTGCAGCTGCTCGTGCAGGTACTCGATGTTGATCAAGTGCACGCCCTCGTGCTCCAGTACCGAATTGTCAATATCGCGCGGCAGCGACAAGTCAATCAGCATCGTCGGCCCCGAGATGTCCTCGCCCGAAATGGTGAACCCATCTGACGCCGTCGCCGACACCGTAATATCCACACGCCCCAACGCCCCCGCGCGCGCATTAAAGTCCACGACCTCCGCAGCCACCCCGGCCTCCCGGGCATGCTCCGCCAACCGCTCCGCGCGCGAGCGAGTGCGGTTCGCAATAATCAACTTATCGACGCCCCTCTTGCCCAAATGCGTCGCCGCCAACGAGCTCATCGCACCAGCCCCCAACACCAGCGCAGTCTGGCCCTCCAGCGTGTCCACCCCCATCGTCTCCATCGCCGTATCCAGCGCGAAGGTCACCATCGAGCCGCCCGCATCATCAATCGACGTCTCCGTGTGCACACGCTTGCCCGTATGCAACGCCGACTGCGCCAACGAATGCAACGCCGGGCCCACCGTGCCCTGCTCCGCCGCGTGCGTATACGCGGTACGCACCTGCCCGATGATCTGCTGCTCCCCCACCACCATGGAATCCAGGCCGGAGGCGACCGTCAACAAGTGCTCCGCAGCCGCGTCCGAATACCGCACGTACAGGTAGCCGCGCAGCTCCGCCTCACTCACCCCGGAGACCTCCGCCAGCACCGCCAACACATCCTGCACACCCGCATGGAACGCGTTGGCAACCGTGTACACCTCCAGCCGGTTACACGTCGAAATGATCATCGCCTCAGACAACGACGGGCGCTCCACCAGCGCCGACGCCGCCGAATGCTGCACCGCATCATCCATACTCAAGCGTTCCAACAACGCAACGGGCGCCGAGCGGTGCGACATCCCTACAACGAGAACACTCACTCAATCCCTCCAGTCAGCCGTGAATCAAACCAAAGGATAGCGCGTCACTCTGACAGCGCCTCGGCCAGGTCCGCGTTATCCACTTCCCAACACGCGAACTCGTCCCCATCAATCACCACAACCGGGACGCGATCCCCGAACTCGGCGTTGAGCGACGGAGAGGCGTCGACATCTACAAGCGTGAGCTGCGCGCCGCACTGCTCGACCACCGGGGCGATCTGCGCGGCCACCCGCTCGCACGACCCGCAGGTAGCGCGCACCATCAGTTCAACCTGTTTCATCTCTCCGCCAATCTTGTTTACGATACAAGCTATCACGTCTGCCACACGGTGAAAGGCTCGCTGGCAATGTCCGACCACAAAGAACTCCTGGCCCAATGGTCACTCACCCAAGGCAACCTTCGCCGCTTCCTCGAAGAAGTTGCCCTCCCACCTCTCGACGCCGAATCCCAGCGCACCGCTGGTAACGCCGCCGCAGCCGCCGCCATCGAAGAAACCTTCGGCATCAGCATCGAAGAATTCGCCACCGGCGTCGACTCCGTCGGCGGCGCCTTCAAAACCGCCGGCCGGGAGAAAATCACCCAGCCCGACCCCGACGTCCCCCAAGACACCGAGGCGGCCGCGTTCTTCGACATCGACAACACCCTCATCCAGGGCTCCTCGCTCATCCTGCTGGCCAAAGGCCTGGCCAAGCAGCGCTTCATCACACTCCGCGAGCTCCTGCCCGCCCTGACCAAGCAAATCCGCTACCGCGTCTCCGGCTCCGAAAGCGCCAAAGACATCGCCAAAGGCCGCGAGCAGGCCCTCCAAGTAGTCAAAGGCAAGAACGTCGAGCAGCTCAAAGAGCTCTGTGCCGAAATCGTCGACCGCCAAATGCTCGACAAGACCTACCAATCAACTATCGACGCCGCGTCCCGCCACATCGCCCAAGGCCAACAAGTCTGGCTGGTCTCCGCCACCCCGGTCCAAATCGGCCAGGCGCTCGCAGAGCGGCTCGGCTTCACCGGTGCCCTCGGCACCGTCGCCGAAGAGGAAAACGGCAAGTTCACTGGCCGCCTCGTCGGCGACATCCTCCACGGCCCCGGCAAGCAGCACGCCGTCGCCGCGCTGGCCGCGATTCAGAAGCTCGACCTGGAAAAGTGCACCGCCTACTCCGACAGCATCAACGACCTGCCGATGCTCTCCATGGTCGGCAACCCCGTCGCCATCAACCCGGACCGCGCACTTCGCCGCTACGCGACCGGCCAAGGCTGGACCATCGAGGACTACCGATCCCTTCGTCGCTACATGCTCCCGGCCCTCGGCGCTCTGGCGGGCGGCGCGCTCGCTGCCGGTGTCGCGGCTGGCGTGGTGGCGCTGCGTCGTCGATAGTTTTTTGGTGCGGGCATCACCGCTCAAGCCACTCCGAACGCAGCAATCCGTGGCGGGAACACGCCGCCGACCACGCCATCGGCGAAATCTTCACCACCATCCGCCGCTGACACAGCGGGCAGATACGTGGCGCGTCGTAGGGGCGGGCCGGGTCGAGAGGCCAGGCGATGTCGCCAGAGAGGATGGCGTCGGCAAGATCGGTGTTGTCTGGAATGCGCATCAGAGTGACTTGATCGTGTCGTAGAGGATGCCGTGGCCGGAGTTCACCTTCTGGCCGACGGGTGTAATGCCCAGGTTGATGCGCGGCCGAGAGCTCCCGTCGAGGACGCGGTCCACGGCGTCGCGGTCCTTCTCTATCGGACGGCCAAACGTGGTCAGGTAATTACCGCCGATGATGGCGTTCGCGCCGCCCATCAGGCCGGCTTCGGTGCCGTCGTCGCCAAGGGCGAGCTCGGTGCCACCGGCGAAGCGGAGCTGGGTGGTGGGCATAGCCAAGCGGAACGCGGCGACGGCCCGAAGCGCCTCCCCCTGCGGGACGAGTGGCCGGTCGGCGAACGGGGTGCCGGGGCGAGGGTCGAGGAAGTTCATCGGCACTTCGTGTGGCTGGATCTCGGCAAGCTGCGTGGCGAACTCAGCCCGCTGCTCAATCGTCTCCCCCAGACCAATGATCCCGCCACAGCAGGTCTCCATCCCCTCAGCGAGCACGTGCTCGAGAGTGTCCTTGCGCTCCTGCCAGGTGTGGGTGGTGACCACGTTCGGGAAGAAGGATTCGGCGGTTTCGAAGTTGTGGTTGTAGCGGGACACGCCCATCTGCGCGAGTTGGCGCGCCTGTTCACGGGTCAGAATGCCAAGCGAGGCAGAAATAGAGATGTCCACCTCCTCCCGAATAGCAGTCACTGCCGCCGCAACCTGGTCCAGCAGGTCCTGCGTCGGGCCTTTCACGGCGGCGACGATACAGAACTCGGAGGCGCCCATCTTCTCGGACTGCTTCGCGGCCTCCACGAGCTCGTCGATATTCAGGGTGACGGCACGGACCGGGGACTCAAACAGTCCGGACTGGGAGCAGAAGTGGCAGTCCTCGGGGCAACCGCCAGTCTTCAGGGAGATGATGCCCTCCAGGGAGACGTCGACGCCACAGTGCTTGATGCGAACCTGATGGGCTAGATCGAGCAGTTCCGGCAGGTGTTCGTCCTCGATGGTGAGGATCTGCACGAGCTCTTCCTTGTTCAGGCCTTCGCCCCGCTCAAGGGCTTTTTCGCGTGCGATGTCGAGGATGTCGGTCATGGTAATGCGCTCCGTTCAGTGCGGGGACGTGTTGTAAGTACGCATCAGTGTAGACCGCAATTGAACACCGTTCAGGTGTTTCGTGCCCCAACCTCCACCCACGCCAAAAAGTTCCCAGGCCCGGGAACCATTTTGCGGTTTGGGCCGGTTCCAGTCGACCAACGGTTACGTTTCTGCAGGTCGCGACGACTGTCCACGAAGAAAGTTCCCGCGATCACAGAAATCCGAGGAACTTTTCGCAATTTCGGGGTACTCCACCCGCCCGAACACCCGCCTGACCTGCAAAGTGTAGTAACAGGAATGTAGTAATCCTCCCAAGGGAGCCCAAAAGGGGCTGCGGATGTTTTGTTGGAGTGCATCACGAGGGACTTTGTCTCGTAGTTATGCACTCAGCGCCTGTCTA
>NZ_JASPBG010000029.1:0-5204 GCF_030228125.1 Corynebacterium sp. UMB10119B | reverse complement strand
CCCTCCAAGCGGCCAGGCCGCTCGTCGGCAACGAGGGATAACTTAACCACGAACCAACAAACAACACAAATCGCCTGGGAGGGACCGGTTTTTAAGCGTTCTAATCGTTTGCTCGTTGCACCTTCGCACCGAGTTCATTGAGCTGCTCCACAAATCGCGGGTAACCACGGTCAATGTGGTAGACATCGTGCACCGTGGTCTGCCCTTCCGCGACAAGGCCAGCGAGGACGAGTCCCGCGCCCGCACGAATGTCGGAGCTCCATACATCCGTGGAGGAGAGCGTCGAAACGCCACGAAGAGCCACATGGTGGCCATCGATGTTGGCGTCAGCGCCGAGGCGCATCATTTCGTCGACAAATCGGAAGCGCGCTTCGAAGACGTTCTCCGTAATGACTGAAACGCCGTCGGCTACCGCGGAAAGTGCAATCGCCATCGGTTGCAGGTCTGTCGGGAAGCCGGGGAACGGCAGCGTCTGGTAGTCGACGGCCTTGGGGCGTTGGTTCATGCGTACGCGGAAACCGTTGTCGTAAGTCTCCACCTGCGCGCCAGCCAGCTTGATCTTCTGCAAAGGAAGATGCAGATGACCAGGGGCGATGCCGGATACCGTGATATCACCCTGGGTAATTGCAGCCGCATAGGCCCAGGTTCCGGCAACAATTCGGTCGCCAACCACGGTGTGTTGCGTCGGCTCCAGCTTTTGGACGCCATCGATAACAATTGTCGACGTTCCCGCACCCTCGATCTTCGCCCCCATGGCCCGGAGCATGTCGCAAAGGTCGACGATCTCCGGTTCACGTGCCGCGTTTGAGAGTGTAGTACGCCCCTCAGCAAGAACTGCCGCGGTGATGATGTTCTCGGTCGCACCAACCGAGGGGAAGTCGAGTGCGATGTCCGCGCCGTGCAGCTGCTGGGCGCGGGCAACAACGGCTCCGTGCTCAATGTGTGTCGTCGCCCCGAGCTTCTCCAGGCCAGACTGGTGCATATCTAGAGGTCGGGACCCAATCGCGTCGCCACCAGGAAGGGCAACATACGCCTCGCCGCAGCGGGCGACGAGCGGGCCAAGCACCGCAACGGAGGCGCGGAATTGCCGGACGGCTTCGAAGTCGGCGTGGGGAGAAACCTCGGCAGGAGTGTGGATGGTGACCACGGTGCCGTCGATATCTACGGAGCAGCCGAGTCCGACGAGGACGTCCCGCATGAGGGGGACGTCGAGAATTTCGGGGCAGTTAAATAGCGTTGTTGTACCTTCGGCGAGCAGCGCTGCCGCCATGAGCTTCAACACGCTGTTCTTGGCGCCGTCTACCTTTACGACGCCTTCAAGCCGGGTACCGCCAGAGACTAAAAATCGTTCTTTCACGGAACCCAGCGTACCCAACAACGGTTACGGCAACGCCCCGATGCGACGAGCTGCGTTAACGGCCTCGTAGCGGGTGTGTGCCCCAAGCTTGCGCATCACGCTGCGGAGGTAGGACTTCACCGTCTCGGCACCGATCCCCATCTCGGCCGCGGCCTCAACATTGGTATGGCCGAGCGCAACACAGGAAAGAACGTCGAGTTCACGAGCGGAAAGCTTCGTCGTCTGCTTCACGCGCACCGGGGAAACCATCTGGTCACACAGCTGCTCGATTTCCTTGCGAAGATTTTCATCGCCCACACGATTTGCTAGCATGCGCAGCTTCGAGTGCGTGGAGCGAACCTGCTCCCACTCCGCACTGTTCATAACGCGACCCGTCTTCTGTCCGGCGCGCGCGCCGTCGCCCTGCCTCAGGGCGGTATTGACCGCGAGGTCCTGCTCGAGACAGCGAGCCGTCATAGCAACCTCTTCAATCACCTTGTCGCCCAAACGCACCGGCGAGTGCACACCCACGTAAAGGACGCCACGGATCTCGCGCTGGGTAATTACCGGGACTGCAACGATGGAGTGCAGGCCTTCGTCTTGAATCTGCTTGTCGTACTCGTGGGAGATGACATTCGCGCGTGTGTAGTCGGAAATACCCACCGCGCGGCGCGTAGCGACGACCCTTCCACCTACACCGGCACCTGACTCAATGACAAGCTCCTGCAGGGCTGGAGTCCGTAGTCCGATCCATTGCGTGATTTGCAAACGGTTATCCGCCAGGAGGGTGCCATACATGGCTACGGGGATACCGGTTGCGGTTTTCAGCGTGGTCAACGCTGCCCGGATGGCGTCGTCGTCTTCCTTAAGGCACTGTGCGTCGGTCAATGATCTCTCGCTTTCCACCCGTTCGAGTGTCCCCTGTTTAGGGACACTGCTTGTCGAACTTGACTCAAAGCCCTTTCATCATAACGCGTTTTCGGGGGTAGCCAAACTTTGCACTTGCCACACATTCACAGAAACACAACCCCGGAAGTAGGTGAACAAATCGGTCTATTTGACAAAGACTAGCTGGTTCATGTCGCGAGTGTATAATCGCGCAACAAGAACGCAACGTAAGCGAAACATACAGGTAAAGGAGTTATTTTCATGGCAAAGATCGCAAAGTCAGTATTGGACCTCATCGGCAATACGCCGCTCGTAGAGCTCAACGGCATCACTGACGGGCTCAAGGCACGCGTCCTAGCAAAACTTGAGTTTTACAACCCGGCAAATTCCGTCAAGGACCGTATTGGTGACGCTATCGTCCGCGCGGCGGAAGCCTCCGGCGAACTGAAGCCAGGCGGCACCATCGTGGAAGCGACATCGGGCAACACCGGCATCGCACTCGCGCTCACCGGCGCTGCGAAGGGCTACAAAGTCATCCTGACCATGCCGGAGACAATGTCGCAGGAGCGTCGCGTGGTCCTTCGCGCGTACGGGGCAGAGATCGTATTGACGCCAGGCGCGGCAGGCATGAAGGGGGCCGTCGATAAGGCGAACGAGATCGTCGAGACGACGGAAAACGCAATCCTGGCCAGCCAGTTCGAAAATGAAGCCAACCCGCAGGTCCACTACGAGACCACCGGCCCCGAGATTTGGAACGACACTGATGGGGAGGTCGACATTGTGGTTGCCGGTGTCGGCACAGGTGGCACGATCTCTGGCTCCGCGAAGTACCTCAAAGAGCAGAAGGAATCCGTCAAGGCCGTCGCAGTCGAGCCAGCTGCTTCCCCACTGCTGTCCACCGGCGAGGCAGGCCCGCACAAGATTCAGGGCCTCGGTGCGAACTTCATCCCTGGCACGTTCGACCGCAACGTCATCGACGAGATTATTACAGTCTCAAACGAAGACGCCGTCGCCACCTCACGCGAACTTGCGCTGAAGGACGGTGTCCTCGGCGGCATCTCGGCGGGCGCAAACCTCAAGGCGGCGCTCGAACTCGCCGCCCGCGACGAGAACGAAGGCAAAACGATCGTCGTGATCATTCCGGACTTCGGCGAGCGCTACGTCTCCACCGTGCTCTACGAAGACATCCGCGACTAGACCCAACGGGCACGACGCCACCCCGCGGGTGGTCGTTGATAGGATCGCCACATGATCAAAACGGCCATCCGCGTGATTCACATGATCCGCGAGGACCTCGCCAACGCGAGGGACCACGACCCGGCGGCGCGAGGCGACCTCGAGAACGCCATCGTCTACTCAGGGCTCCACGCCATTTGGACTCACCGCGTGTGCCACTGGATGTGGCAACGCAACCTGAAAGGGCCCGCGCGTGTGCTCGCCCAGGCCAACCGCTTCTTCACTGGCATCGAAATCCACCCAGGCGCCACCATCGGCCGACGCTTCTTCATCGACCACGGCATGGGCATCGTCATCGGTGAGACCACCGAAATCGGCGACGGCGTCATGCTCTACCACGGCGTAACGCTCGGCGGGCAGGTGCTCACACAGACGAAGCGCCACCCCACCATCGGCAACAACGTCACCATCGGTGCCGGGGCGAAGGTCCTCGGCCCCATCACAATCGGAGACAACACAGCGGTTGGGGCGAATGCCGTCGTCACAAAATCCATTCCAGCGAACTCTATCGCCGTCGGCATTCCTGCCAAGGTCAGGGAGCGCCAAGAGTGCGAAACAAAGCACCTCGTCGACCCCGACAAGTACTTCGACCCGGGCAGCTACGTCATCTAATCCGCGCTACTTGACGAGGTCCGCGTACTCCGGGTTCTGCGCAATGTAGCGCGCCACAGCGGGGCACGTCGGAATAACGTTGAGACCCTCGGAGCGGGCGTCGTCAAGCGCGTACCGCATCAGCGGGCCCGAAAGGCCCTGCCCACGGAACTTCGGATCCACGAAGGTATGTGGCAACTCCCGCGCACCGTCGACGTCAGCGTACGTGGCAAACCCGGCCAATTGCCCGTCGACAAATATCTCGTAGCGGGACTCCTGGTCATTCCTCTTCAGCTCGGGCTGTACTGCGTCGTGCTGCGACAAATCAACGCTCCAATCCTCGGGGACAGAAACACAAAACCCCTCCACCGCAGTGAAGGGGTTGGAGTGTGGCCAGAGCCAGGATCGAACTGGCGACCCCACACTTTTCAGGCGTGTGCTCTACCGACTGAGCTATCTGGCCAGAACAACACAAGTGCTGTTCGCGACCCTGACGGGACTTGAACCCGCGACCTCCGCCGTGACAGGGCGGCGCGCTAACCAACTGCGCCACAGGGCCTTATTCAGTTTCGTGTTCACGGCCGCTACACGGTCGCTTGCACGAGTTGATACTTTACACAGAGCTCTCGAACACAAGCAAATCGCCAGCACAAACCATATTTTTCGACGCCACTTCACCTCTTCATGTAGGCAGGTTGGACAAAATAAAAAGAGCCGGAACGTTTCCGTTCCGACTCTTCAAACATGGCGACCCTGACGGGACTTGAACCCGCGACCTCCGCCGTGACAGGGCGGCGCGCTAACCAACTGCGCCACAGGGCCATATGTTTTTGTGTTTCAACCTTGCGGCTGAAGTACCCCCAACGGGATTCGAACCCGTGTTGCCGCCGTGAAAGGGCGGAGTCCTAGGCCTCTAGACGATGGGGGCCCGCTGCGTTAACAGCTCGACCATCATAAGCCGATGCAGAATAACATCACAAATCACCAGTACATAGCAAGTTTTCAAGGATGATTCGTTAGCCAAAATTTGCAAAGTGCAGTAACAGGATTGTAGTAATCCTCGAAACGGGGAGTGCGGGGCTGCGGATGTTTTGTTGGAGTGCATCACGAGGGACTTTGTCTCGTAGTTATGCACTCAGCGCCTGTCTATGCT